>CAJUHQ010000120.1 GCA_910586095.1 uncultured Lachnospiraceae bacterium
GACAATAGAAGCACTGCATATCCAACCACAGGGGATATATGTGGATGGTACTCTCGGCGGTGGTGGACATGCCTATGAAGTGTGCAAGAGACTGGGCGATAAAGGGAGGTTTTATGGGATAGACCAAGATGCGGCGGCTATAGATGCCTCCAAGAAACGATTAGAAGAATTTGGTGATAAAGTAACGATTATAAGAGATAACTATTGCAACATACGAGAGGTGTTAAGAGAACAAGACGTAGATTTTGTAGATGGGATAGTGCTAGATCTAGGGGTATCTTCCTATCAACTTGACACAGTAGAGAGAGGATTTACTTACAAGTATGATTCTTCTCTTGATATGCGCATGGATCAAAGACAGGAATTGACAGCAAGGGATATCATCAATCATTATGAGGAGCGGGAATTGTATCATGTGATTCAGGCGTATGGTGAAGAACCTTTTGCAAAAAATATAGCAAAGCATATTGTGCAGGAAAGAAAAAAGAAGCCGATTGAGACTACGTTTGAGTTAAATGAGATTATAAAGGCGGCGATTCCTGCAAAAATGCGTATGGCGAAGGGACATCCTTCTAAGAGAACATTTCAGGCAATTCGCATAGAATGTAATCGCGAATTGGATGTGCTTAAGAATACCTTGAAAGATATGGTTGCACTGTTAAGGCCACAGGGAAGACTTTGTATTATTACATTTCATTCACTAGAGGATAGGATTGTAAAAAACTTTTTTAGGGAAATGGAAAATCCTTGTATATGTCCACCAGATTTCCCTGTGTGTGTGTGCGGAAGAGTTCCGTGCGGCAAAGCAGTTCCCAGAAAGCCTATATTACCCTCAGCGCAGGAACAAATAGTCAATACAAGGTCAAAAAGTGCAAAACTGCGCGTGTTAGAAAAAACGAAGCAATGACAAGATATGAAAAACAAATGTGCTCTAAAAATATAGAGCTAAGAATTGAATTGCTAAGTAGGAGGTTTAATAATAAGAATGAAGCGTTCCGGTTCAGCAACAACTAGGACAAGTACAAACGGACAAAGCAGCCGAAGCGGATATCATGCAAGCTCGAGAGGGTACAACTATATTGAGGGAAGTGCAGCGCACAAACTACAGACTGAACCTGCAAAAAAACAAAAAAAGGTTCAAAGAAGACCTGCTAAAAGGCAGAAGGTTAAAGCGGCTCCTATGAATATGGGATATATTGCAGTGATGGTGATTGCACTTGTAATTGTCTGTTGTGTGCTGATAGGTTATATCAGGATTCAATCAGATATTACTAATCATGTCACCAACATTTCTAAATTAGAAAGTCAGCTTAATGAGATGCGACTTGCAAATGATGAGACGTACACAAAGATTATGAGCAGCATTGATTTGGAGGAGATCAAACGAATCGCGGTGAGCGAGCTTGGGATGAAATATGCAAAAGAAGGACAGGTAATCCAATACACAGGTGAGGGAAATGACTATGTACGTCAATATAGCGACATCCCTGATTAGGCATGTAGGGGAGACTCTGAAAACGAAGGTGATTGAATGGCAGGAAGAAGTATAACAAAAAAAGGAAGAAGGAGAAGGCGAAGTAACGTCAATATTCAAAAGGTAAAGACAATAAAGCTAGCGACAATGATGATTGTTATCTTAGGGTTGTTTGTAGGGTTGGGAGTAAGACTCTATATTATAACGCGCGACAACCAAAATTATTATCAAAAGAAGATTTTGTCACAACAGCGATATGATTCCACGACGCTGCCATTTAAACGCGGAACGATTACAGATGTGAATGGAACGATTCTTGCAGTAAGCGAAAAGGTATATAATGTAATATTAGATTGCAAAGTGATGCATGCTGGAGAGTACAATGAAGATCCTACCTTGACTGCATTGGCAGAGTGTTTTGGACTAGATAAAGGACAATTGCTCCAATATGCAAAGGACAACCCCAACTCCCAGTATTATGTGTTAAAAAAAAGAATTACATATGATGAGATGAGTCCCTTTTTGGAGAGAAAAAATGAGCACAATACGGAAGCAGGCAAAAAGGGCAATGAAAAGATGGGGTATATTGATGGGGTGTGGTTTGAGGAAGAGTATATCAGACGTTATCCTAACAATACACTTGCCTGTGATGTGATAGGTTTTACAGGCACAGACAACAATGGTACTTATGGATTAGAAGAGTATTACAATGATATTTTAAATGGTACAAATGGCAGAGAATATGGATATCTCAATGATGATATTACGCTAGAACGCACGATTGTGCCAGCAGTTGATGGATATTCCATCGTCAGTACAATTGATGCCAATATACAGGCTATATGCGAAAAATATATCAAAGAATTTAATGACGAACACACGGACGAACATCGCGAGGGGCTTGGTGCAAACAATATTGGAGTGATTATCCAAAATTGTAACACGGGAGAAATCTTAGCGATGGCAAGTTATCCAAACTTTGATCTAAACAATCCTAAAGATCTATCCGCTTATTATACAGCAGAACAGATTGAACAAATGCAAGCTGATGATACATACTATAACACACTTAACCAGTTATGGAGAAATTTTTGTATCTCTGATACATTCGAACCTGGTTCTACAGCAAAGGCGCTTACATTGGCTACAGGAATAGAGACAGGAAAGATTACAGGAAACGAATCTTATGAGTGTGGAGGTGTACTTCAAGTAGCAGACAGAAAGATCAATTGCAATGTCACACGTGGACATGGCACATTGGATGTAAGTGGTGCGATTGAACAGTCTTGTAATGTGGCGTTTATGAAAATGGGAGAAGTTATTGGCGCAAAGACTTTGGTACAGTTTCAAAGATACTTTAATATTGGGCTAAAGACCAATATCGATCTTGCGGGAGAACCAATAACTTCATCCTTAGTCTATACAGAATCAACGATGGGGCCGGCAGAGTTGGCAACATCATCATTTGGACAAGGCTATAATGTTACTATGATTGAGATGTCTACAGCTTTTTGTTCTGTCATTAATGGTGGCTATTACTATGAGCCACATATGGTAAGTAAAATTGTCAATTCTAATGGAGATACTATTAAAAATATTGAGCCACGAGTCCTAAAACAGACTATATCTTCTACGACCTCTGCCCAGATGCGACAATATCTCTATGCTTCAGTGGCAGAAGGAACAGGGCGATCTGCAAGACCGGCAGGTTATGCGATTGGCGGAAAAACAGGGACAGCAGAAACGGTTCCGCGTGATAAGACAAATTATGTTGTATCTTTTATAGGATTTGCACCAATTGATGAGCCACAGATTGTTATATATTGTGTTATAGATAAACCTAATGTAAAGGATCAGGCACATGCAACATTTGCGACAGGTATTGTTAAAAATATTCTCACAGAAGTTTTACCGTATCTTCATATTAGTAGAACTGAGGAGATGACTATAGCAGAACAGGAAGAAATCAATAATATTCTTGGAAATATTGTACAGGAGAACAATTCTGAAACACAGGGGGAAGGTGAGGAAGGCGAAGACACTCCTGAGGATGAAGAAGACGATAATGAAGAAGAAGGAAATGGAGAACCATTTTATGTAGTTGATCCAGAAACAGGGGAATTGGTAGATCCTGTGACAGGAGAGAAAGCAGAGATGAATTATAGTGTGGGAGATGAAGATAATATACAGACCCCTCCAAGTGGAAACTAATTAAAAATACATAACTGTACTCATGTCATAATAAAATAGTAATAATACTATTGGTGCAGAGGGCAGAAAATGGCAGGGATAAACAGCACAGGAAGACGCAATATGACGGTGCAGAAGAGAAAGACCTTTGTATTGTGCAGCTTATCAGTGATAGCGTTGCTGTTGTTAGGGGTGCGTGTGGGATATTTGATGATCTTTTGTTCTGAGCACTATACAGAACTTGCCACAGATCTTCACGAAAGAGAACGTGATATTAAGGCGGCAAGAGGTCGAATCATCGATTCTACAGGAACTGTGCTTGCTGATAATAAGACTGTATGTACGATTTCTGTTATACATAGTCAGATCGAAGATCCAGAAACCGTGATTGAGGTATTGAGTCGGGAATTGGGATTGTCTGAGGAGTATGTGCGTAAACGCGTGGAGAAATACAGCGCTCGTGAGCGCATCAAAAATAACGTAGAGAAAGCTGTCGGGGATAAAATCCGCAGCTTAGATTTAGCAGGAGTAAAAGTAGATGAGGATTACAAGAGATACTATCCGTATGGTTCACTCGCCTCCAAGGTACTTGGATTTACAGGAGGTGATAACCAAGGCATTATTGGTTTAGAAGTCTCCTATGAAGAGTATTTGACAGGAACAAAAGGAAAGATTTTGACACTCACAGATGCAAAGGGAATAGAATTAGATGGTATGGGGGAGCGCAGAAGAGAACCGGAGGCAGGAAAGGATCTATATGTCAGTCTCGATATCAATATTCAACAGTATGCCACACAGTTGGCAAAACAGGCATATGAAACCAAACAGGCTGCGGGAGTATCGATTATTGTGATGAATGTCAATAATGGTGAGATTCTTGCCATGGTTGATGTCCCAGAGTTTGATCTCAATGATCCCTTTACATTAATTGATGAGTTTCAGATAGAAAATGTACAGACAGAGAATTTGCAGACAGAGGAAGGAAAACAGGAAGAAAAAAAACAGGAAAGCACACAAGATTTATTGAATAAAATGTGGAGAAATGGCTGTATTAATGATACATATGAGCCAGGGTCTACTTTTAAGATTATTACAGCGGCGGCTGGTCTAGAAAGCGGTTCGGTGACATTACAAGACAACTTTTCTTGTCCAGGTTTTATTATAGTTGATGACAGAAAAATACGTTGTCACAAAGTCGCAGGACATGGTGCAGAAGACTTTACACATGCAGTTATGAACTCCTGCAATCCCGTGTTTATTACAGTAGGACTTCGGATTGGTGCACAAAAATACTATGAGTATTTTACGCAGTTTGGATTAAAGCAAAAAACAGGAATAGATTTGCCTGGAGAGGCAGCAACCATTATGCATCAGCCGGACAAAATTGGAAATGTAGAGCTTGCAACTATCTCCTTTGGGCAGTCGTTTCAGATTACTCCAATCCGTCTGATGACTACAGTAGCAGGGCTGATCAATGGTGGGAAGTTGGTAACACCACATTTTGGCGTAAAGGCAGTAAATAGTGATGGAACCATTGTTGAAGAGTTCACCTATCCTATATCAGAGGGAATTGTATCTTCTGATACGACAGAGAAACTTAGGTATGTATTAGAGCAGGTAGTAGAAAATGGCGGTGGAAAAAATGGCTATGTTGAAGGATTTCGGGTAGGTGGAAAGACGGCGACAAGCCAGACGTTACCAAGAGGAAGTGGTAGATACATCGCATCATTTCTCGGATTTGCTCCTGCAGATAATCCCAAAATAATGGCACTTGCCATTATAGATACACCACAAGGGACTTATTATGGAGGCCAGATTGCTGCACCAGTGGTAAGACAGCTTTTTGAGAATGTACTACCTTATTTAGAGGAGATTGGTTATGAATAAATGTATCACTTAGAAGCGTGAGCATCTGGAGGTAAAAATGATAACAGTAAAGGATAAAAAGGTTATTATAGTTGGAACAGGCAAGAGTGGTATTGGTTCAGCGGTATTGCTCGAAAAAAATGGTGCCTTGCCAGTGCTTTACGACAGCAATGATAAAATCGATATAGAGCATGTAAAAACTACTCTTGAGGATAAACTTAAAGCATCTACAAAGGCAGAGATATATGTGGGAGAGTTCCCTTGTAAAATCACAGAGGAGATAGAGCTTGCCGTGTTAAGTCCTGGTGTACCAGTAGATGCAGATTTTGTGTGTTATATGAAAAAGCAAGGAATTCACATATGGGGTGAAATAGAACTTGCCTACCACTTTGCACATGGCAAAGTAATCGCGATTACAGGCACAAATGGCAAGACGACCACAACATCTTTAGTGGGACAGATTATGAAGGAGTACTATGACAGTGTATATATTGTGGGAAATATAGGCAATCCCTATACAGATGCAGCGCCGCAAATGACAGAAAATACAGTGTCAGTAGCAGAGATTTCAAGCTTTCAGCTTGAAACGATAGAAGCGTTTCATCCACAAGTATCGGCAATTCTAAATATTACTCCTGACCACTTGAATCGTCATCATACAATGGAAAATTATGTAGCAGCAAAAGAAGCGGTCACATTAAATCAGACAAAGAATGATTTTTGTATTTTGAATTATGAAAATACATATACACGAGAATTTGGCAATAGGTGCCCTGCAACAGTAGTATATTTTTCTTCAGCGCAACGACTAGATAATGGTTTGTACTATGAGGGGGAGGATATTTGGCTGGCAGAGAACAAAAAAGCGCAAAGACTTTTAAATGTAAAGACAGATATGAAACTGGTAGGTATGTGCAATATAGAGAATGTGATGGCGGCGATTGGCATTAGCATGAGTGCGGGGATTCCTATAGAGAATATCATACATACTATCAGACATTTTGAGGCAGTGGAGCATCGAATCGAATATGTAGCCACCAAAAAGGGTGTGTTGTACTATAATGATTCTAAGGCGACCAATACAGACGCTGCCATACAAGGAATTAAGGCTATGGATAGACCAACCATACTGATAGGAGGAGGATATGATAAGGACAGTGAGTATGATGATTGGATTCGCTGTTTTGGTCATAAGGTGAAAAAACTGGTATTGATTGGACAGACAAGGGAAAAAATTGCAGAATGTGCAATGCGGTATGGCTTTTCAAAAGAAGATATTCTATTTGGAGACACATTTGAGGAAGCTCTTGATATGTGTGTGAAAGAGGCACATTCGGGGGATGCTGTACTGTTGTCACCCGCATGCGCAAGCTGGGGAATGTTCCCTAATTATGAGGTGAGGGGGAGACAATTTAAAGAGTATGTAAATCGTTTGAAGGATTAGTTCCTTGCAAGAATGGAGGATTAATATGGCAAAAAGGCCGATTAAATTCCGAAGCAGCAAACATAATATGGACTATGTATTGCTTACTGTGGTGCTGTTTTTGGTAGGTTTCGGGCTATTGATGATTTATTCCACCAGCTCATATGAGGCGGCTGTAGAACATAATGATTCTGCATACTACTTAAAAAAGCAAGCAACATCGACATTGCTTGGTTTTGTAGGATTGGTCTTCATGACTAAGTTTCCGTACAAATTGCTTCAAAAGTTTGATGTGTTGGCAATCATTGTATCAGCGCTTCTCATTATAGCTGTGCTCACCCCATTAGGAGTCACTAGAAATGGTGCTCGACGCTGGCTTAATTTACAGTTTACATCCTTTCAGCCAGCGGAGTTAGCTAAAATTGGTGTTATTATTTATCTAGCAAGTATTATACAACGTTTGGAATGTGTGGGTAAGAATGTAATACGTACCCCAAAGGGAATTGCAATCATTTTTGCACCTCCCGCAGTTATAGCAGGTTTAATTTATATTATTACTAGTAATCTAAGTTCAGCAATTATTGTTATGGGAATTGCTATTGCTATGTTGTTTGTTGCTGTGCCAGATTACAAATGGTTTATTATAGGAGCTGTGTCAATAACAGTACTTGTTTTTTTGGTAGTGCTATATGTATCAGGAGCAGACACTACTGATTCTGGTTTCCGCCTTGCGCGTGTAAAGGCTTGGCTTGAGCCAGAATCTTACAGCACAGATAGAGCTTTTCAAACGCTCCAAGCGCTCTATGCTATCGGTTCAGGTGGCATATGGGGCAAAGGATTAGGACAGAGTATGCAGAAAAGGGGATTTTTGCCAGAGGCACAAAATGATATGATTTTCTCCATTATCTGTGAGGAGCTGGGACTTTTTGGAGCAATGGCAATTATATTTTTATTTATTGTGTTAATTTGGAGTTGTATGATTATAGCCAACAAAACAATAGACAGATTTGGTTCGCTCTTAGTAGTTGGGGTGATGGCTCACTATGCGATACAGGTTATACTCAATATCGCCGTTGTCACCAATACGATTCCCAATACAGGTATCACATTGCCATTTATCAGTTATGGTGGTACATCAAGTCTATTTCTTTTAATGGAGATTGGTATTGTGCTCAATATCAGTAAGCATTGTAAATAAGATTCTACATTGTAAGCAGTTCTACAACATAAAAACTTTTATATCACAAATGCTATTTGCATTATATTTTGTAAAGTTTTGCACCAAGATGCATATAATATTAATAATTGATGTTTATATGTGGTGAAATCTATGGCCCATTTTGGCAGTAACAATGAGTCTATACGGATGGAAGGTAAGAATGAGCTCAATGGCAGAATACAGATACAAGGCTCTAAAAATGCGGCACTTCCAATATTGGCAGCTTGTATGTTGATTCCTGGAGTCTGTAAACTGAAGAATTGTCCAGATATTACCGATATAAGATATATGTGCAATCTATTAGAAAGTACAGGCGCACAGGTGCAGATTACAAATACAGTTATACATACAGGTATTGACATCGAAGTGGATACGCGAACTGTTCAGGACTACAGACTTCCTGGACAGTATGTATCTGCTATGCGTTCTTCTGTGGTACTTATGGGGGCGATGTTGGGAAGAATTGGAGAGGTCAGTGTGAATTATCCAGGAGGCTGTGTGATAGGGGAGAGGCCGATTGATTTGCATTTGCATGGACTTGAAAAACTTGGTGCGCAGATTTGGACAGAGAACAGACATATTCATGCATATGCAGATGAACTCAAAGGCGCAGTTATTGATTTCCCATTTCCCAGCGTTGGTGCTACACAAAATGTTGTGATGGCAGCAGTAACAGCAAAGGGAACTACAATAATCAAACATGCTGCAAGAGAGCCAGAGGTTATAGAATTATGCAAATTTTTGAATCAGGCGGGAGCAGATATTGAATTGTCAGAGGCTTATCAGACTCAAGGAACTCTTGTGATACATGGAGTAGAACTTTGTAGACTTCATGAAACAACCTATGAAATCATACCTGACAGAATTGTGGCAGGAACATATCTGTTTGCTGCATTAGCGGCGGGAGGTGATATCACATTGGAACACGTTCCAATCGAACAATTAGACAGTGTGTGTGATGTGTTGACTAGCATGGGAGCACAGATTGCGGTGAATAAACAAGATAGAGAAATTCATCTCAATGCACAAAAGCGCGATCAGATTGTGAATCTCCCCTATATTGAGACAGATGTATATCCAGCATTTCCCACAGATTTGCAGTCACCATTGATTGCTGCTGCATGTGTAGCAAAAAAAAGACTTGTCATCAAGGAAAAAATATTTTCAAGTCGTTATAAAATTGTAGAAGAATTGCAACGGATGGGAGCAAAAATCACAGTACAAAAAGATACAGCAATTGTGGAAGGTGGAAGAGAGTTAGAAGGACGTGCCGTTATTGCCAAGGAGTTACGAGGTGGTGCAGCATTGGTTATTGCAGGATTGTGTGCGTCGGGAATCACGACGATAGCGGATTCCTATTTTATAAAAAGAGGTTATCAAGATATAGCAGGGGATCTTTCACGGCTTGGTGCACGCATCAGTTATGTGGATAGATAAATTGAGGAAAGCGCATCATGAAAATAAGGGTAGAAAAGAAAGTAGACAATCGTTTTAGAAAAGATGAAGATAGTATCATCAAAATACCAAATGTCAGACAGAAAATTCACATTATCACGGCATTAGGTATTGTCAATGTACTGTTGATTGTTTCCTATTTTGTGTTGACGCACTATGCAGTTAAAAACGTTATTGTCGACGGAAATCAGCACTACTCTGCCAGTGAGATCAAAGCTATGGTTATGACAGGGTATCTGGGTGATAATTCCCTCTATCTATCCTTGAAGTACAAGAATAAGAGTATAGAGGGAGTCCCTTTTGTGGACACAATGGATGTAGTGGTACAATCAAATGATACCATTAAAATTACCGTATATGAAAAAGCGTTAGCAGGATATGTGGAATATCTTGGAAGGTACATGTATTTTGACAATGAGGGCGTAGTCGTGGAGGCATCAAAAGTGACTACTCGGGGTATTCCGCAAGTGACAGGACTAGATATCGATCATGTGGTGCTCTATCAAAAGCTTCCAGTAGAAAATAGTGAGATCTTCCAAAATATTCTGACGGTCACAAAGCTTTTAAATAAATATAATGTACTTTGTGATAAAATGCAGTTTGACGCTAATTATAATGTAACGCTAGGCTATAATAGAGTGAAAGTAAATCTAGGACCGCTTCAAAATCTCGAAGAAAAG
The DNA here is from genome assembly GCA_910586095.1 of uncultured Lachnospiraceae bacterium. Classification (GTDB taxonomy): domain Bacteria; phylum Bacillota; class Clostridia; order Lachnospirales; family Lachnospiraceae; genus COE1. Next base: position 10,308 of record CAJUHQ010000120.1, read on the forward strand.
CTTATGCAGTTACCAAATATTCTGCCATCCTTAGAGGGGGAAAAGGGGACATTAGATTTGCAGAATTATACAGGGGACCATAAAAGTATTACCTTTGAACGAGAGGGTTGAGGATTTGCAATAAAAAGAAAAGAAAAGTAAAAAATAGGTTGCTAAATTGTTAAAAAAATTATATGATAGATTAGATGGATTTTAATAGGAATTGTGAAGGAGGAAGGAAACTTGCTCGAAATTAGATCAAACGAAACAGATGCAGCAGC
>CAJUHQ010000121.1 GCA_910586095.1 uncultured Lachnospiraceae bacterium
CTCTATTGTTCTATGTTCTTACTATCGTTGAAGAATTCCTAACTTCTCAAAAATCACATAGATATAGCTCGCGCCAAAAGTACCAAGTTTCTTTGGCCCTTTTACACTTCCCACGCTCTGCATCAGTTCTTGTGCTCTGTGAAAGGCAATCATAATTGTCGCCCGTGTAATAGACTTGTCCTTTCGACTCACAAACATTTCATATCCGCGTATCGTATACGAAAATGTCAATCCTTTATAGGTTGTGTATTCTTCATTCTGAGAATCTACCAATAGATTCCATAATTCCTCTTCGCTCATACTTGTTATTACACATGATCTGGTACATTTCTGATAACCTTTTGATTGATCCTGAATAAAAAGAACGATGATACACACAACGACATTAGTTCTGCAATAGGAAACGCCCACCATACTGCTGCAAGTCCTCCTAATTTTGCAAGAATCAATGCCACTGGCAATAGAACCACAAGCTGCCTTGCCACAGATACCACAAGGCTGTACACACCATTTCCCAAAGCTTGAAATACAGCATTTGCTATGATACAAAGCCATGCAAGTAGAAAATGAATCCCAATGATGCGCAGCGCTGGCACCCCTATCGCAAGCATGTCCGCCGACGCCTCAAACATCCGAAGCAATAGCCCTGGAAGCGTCTCAAAGACAATAAATCCTATGGCGAGCAATAAAAACGCATACAAAAGGCTGCATTTTATAGCTTTAATCAGTCTGCTCCTCTTCCCAGCACCATAATTATATGCCACGATTGGAATCAAACCATTATTCAGACCAAAAACTGGCATAAAGAAAAAGCTCTGCAGTTTGAAATACACCCCAAACACTGCCGTCGCAGTCGATGAAAATGCAATCAATATCATATTCATACAATATGTCATCACGGAGCCGATTGCCTGCATAATAATAGCAGGTACACCTACTTTATAAATATTTAATATCGTATTTTTATCTGGGCGAAATTCTTTGAGAGAAATATGGATTTCTTTATTTTTCTTAATATTAAATATCATACCCAGACATCCACCTGCGATCTGTCCAATAACTGTCGCAATCGCCGCTCCTGCCACACCAAGTTTTGGCATGCCAATCAGTCCAAAAATCAAGATTGGATCAAGAATAATATTGATAATAGCTCCTGCCGCTTGAGAAATCATCGCGTACAGCGTTTTTCCTGTCGATTGTAAAAGTTTCTCAAAAATAAGTTGTGCATACAATCCAAAAGAACACATACATACAATTGTCAAGTACTGCACACCCATTGTAAAGATCTCTGGATCTGCATCCCTTATTTGACTTGCATAGAATGGCTTCACCCCTACCAGTCCAACTATTACAAACGCTAGATAACTAAGTACTGCCAGAAAAATACCATTCATTGCTGTTCTATTTACCTGTTTATAGTCCTTCTCCCCAAGTTGTTTTGATAAAAGGGAATTCACCCCTACTCCCGTTCCTGTCCCCACCGCAATTAATAATGTCTGAATCGGAAACGCCAATGATACTGATGTCAGTGCATTCTCACTAAGTTTTGCCACAAAAATACTATCCACAATATTATAAAGTGCCTGTACCAGCATTGAAATCATCATAGGCAACGCCATATTAAGTAGTAGCTGACTTACAGGCATAATACCCATCTTGTTTTCTTGAGGTTTTGCAGAACCTCCGTTAATCATATGCTCTCCCTCCATTGTTTTTCGCACTATAGTGCGATTTCATAATCGTATCACAAATATTACCAAAAAACAAGCCCATATCCAAAACGATATGAACCTAATACTTCCTAACCATTAAGAAACTCTAAGGCTGCGTTTTTTGCAGCCTTAGAGTTTCTTAATGGTTTATATTCTAGTATCTACAAATATTGCATAAATTGCTTGTATCGCTGCCTCAAAGTCCTCATTGGCAACCCCAATAATAATATTCTGTTCACTAGAACCTTGATCGATCATCCGAACATTGATATTTGCGTGAGCCAGTGCCGCAAAAATTCTACCCGCTGTTCCTCTTTGAGATTTCATACAACGTCCTACTACTGCAATCAGTGCCAGATCAGACTGAATATCCACGTGGTCAGGATTCACTGCTTTATTTATACCTGAAAGAATATTCTGCTCTTTATTCACAAACTCAGTCTGATGTACCATAACACTCAATGTATCAATCCCTGACGGAATATGCTCAAAAGAAATATTGTACTCCTCAAACACCTGAAGCACACGGCGGCCAAAACCAACCTCTGAGTTCATCATATCTTTTTCGATATTAATTGATGCAAACCCTTTCTTTCCTGCGATTCCTGTGATAGTATACTTTGCTTTTTGACATGTATTTCCTACAATCCATGTACCCTCATCATCTGGCTTGTTGGTATTTCGAATATTAATAGGAATACCAACTTTTCTCACAGGAAAGATTGCATCCTCATGAAGCACTGTCGCTCCCATATAGGAAAGTTCGCGTAACTCTCCATATGTGATAATATCAATTCCTTTAGGATTTTCTATAATACGTGGATCGGCAATTAAAAATCCAGATACATCTGTCCAATTCTCATACACATCTGCCTGTATCGCCTTTGCTACAATAGAGCCTGTAATATCAGATCCTCCTCTGGAAAAGGTTTTGACAGTACCATCTCCCATCGCTCCATAAAATCCAGGAATAACAGCTCTTTCCACCCCTTCAAGACGTTTTGATAACAATTTTTGGGTTAATTCTGCATCAAAAATTCCCGCCTCATTAAAACGAATAGCTTCTGCTGGATCTACAAACTCATATCCCAAATAGGCGGCCATAATAATACCATTTAAGTATTCTCCGCGACTAGCAGCATAGTCTGCCCCTGCTTTTCTCTTAAAATTGTCAATGATAGTGTCAATTTCCAAGGTAAGATCCAGTTCTAACTCTAAACCTGCGATAATCTCTTGATATCGTTCCTCAATCTGAGCGATCTGTGATGTAAAATTGTGATCTTTCTCAGCAAGTTCATAACATGCATAAAGCATATCTGTAACTTTTGTGTCTTTATCATAACGTTTTCCAGGAGCTGAAGGAACCACAAACTTTCTGTCCTCATCCGCACGAATGATATTTCCTGCCTTAATAAATTGCTCTGCATTTGCGAGCGAACTTCCACCAAATTTTACTACTTTTTTCATCTAAAACTCCTGTCTGCTTGCATTTGCAAGCACTCTATTTCTTTTCTTTTTATCTAAATTTCACTGTTTTTCTTTTGCTTATTTTAGAACTCTGTTCAATCCATGCGAATCATAGACAGCACATTTTTTGCATTTGCCGCGCGTTTTTTGTATTCAGCCTCGGTCATCTCCTCTGTGATAAATCCTATCTCATCAGGCACAACATCAGTAAACAATTCCTGTGCGCCAAACATACTCTTAACCCAATCCTCATCCTTTGATGACACACGCACAAAGAACCTTCGTGTTACTTCATCGATTGAAGAAATCTCCAACTTCTGATCCTCCCACTTCACATCAAGATGCTTTCCTATGTGTCGCGCACAGTCCAGAACATCGGCCACCACTGCACTCGCTGTTGCAAGTTTTCCTGCACCTTTTCCATAATACATCGTTTCTCCGCCCATATTGCACTTCACAAGAATAGCATTAAACACTCCATTTACTGCATAGAGTGGATTGTCAGGCTTTACAAGAAATGGCGCGACTATGGCATCATATTGATCCTCTTTTTTGACACTTTGTGCAAAAAGTTTAATAGTTGCCCCCATTGCCTTGGCATACGCAAAATCTTTGTCTGTGATGGATGTAATACCCTCTGTTGTAATATCAGAAAAGTCCACATTTTTTCCATATGCGAGAGATGTTAAAATTGCTATTTTGCGACAAGCATCCAATCCAAGAACATCGGCATCTGGATTTTTTTCTGCATATCCTTTCTCTTGTGCGCGCTTAAGAACATCCTCAAATGCTAATCCTTCTGTCCCCATTTTGGTTAATATATAATTGGTAGTACCATTCAAAATACCAGTGATAGAGAGAATTTCTTCCTGTGCTAAAGATGTTCGTAATGGTCTTATAATCGGAATCCCGCCACCTACACTCGCCTCAAAAAGATAGCTACATTGGTGTTCTTTTGCAAGTTTCAAAAGTTGTGGTCCATACTTTTCGACAAGTTCTTTGTTGGAAGTACATACACTCTTGCCACATTCCAATGCACGTCTAGTAAAATCATATGCTGGCTTCACGCCGCCCATTGTCTCACACACAATTGCTATCTCTGGATCTGTGATAATCTGATTAATGTCATGTACTAAAACCTCTTTTACTGGATCATCCTCAAATTCCCTAATATCAAGCACATATTTTACCTGCACTTCGTCGCCAAGCTTTCTAGAAATAACCTCACGATTTTTTCTGACCACTTCAAAAACACCACTTCCCACTGTACCGTATCCCAATATTGCTATCTTCACCATCTTTATATGTCCTCCTATTATTCTCTACCTAACACTTTTACACTGTGTACACCATTATGCCTTTCCATCTCTGCCACCATATCCGATACATCCCCTGTAGTATCCAATATTTGAATACTCAATGACAAAGTAGCTATGCCATTAATAGGTATTGTCTGATGTATCGTCAATATATTTGCTCGAAAGTCTGCCACCACCTTCAACACATCCGACAAAAGTCCTGGCTCATCATCCATCTGACAGGACAGAGTCAACGTCGTTCCCTGTGCAGAATCATAAAATGGAAATATATCCTGCTTATACTTATAATAAGAACTTCTACTTATCCCTACGCGTTCTACTGCCTCCTGAACAGAGGATACCTTTTGAGTCTCTAATAGTCTGTTGACCTCAACTACTTTCAACAAAACTTCCGGCAAGGCTCTCCTTTTCACAACAAAATAAACTGCTGCTTCTTCCATCTTGCCACCTTATCCTTTAATTTACATATACCATCTTCGATGGTACTCTTACTAATACCATGTTGCAACAACACAAACCATGTTTCACTGCTTTGTGAGTTGACAAATCTTTGATTGCTAATCTGCACTTTTTATATACCACATTTCAATTTTCACATCCTCATATATAAACTTCTACACAATGAATCGAGCAGGCTTTGCCTACTCGATTTCAATAACTGTATTTCTGATAAAGACATTTGTACGTCGCTGCAATACATATTATCATAATACACAAAAAAGTGCAAGCAAATTATTGCACTTTTTTGTATGTACCACTACATAAGACCTTTCCTATTTATAATTATTATATTCTTTTTCCTATTATAGTTGACGTACTACTCTTTCCTCCTTGTAAGTTTATGGAAAGACAACTGATATAGATAAATTAGAGTAATTGTTTGTTTTCTATAGACCTCATTTATTTCGTATAGTTTAGTATGGATGGCCATACGGCCTGCCAAATGGCAGATTAAGCACGATTTACATTTACTAATAAAATCGCTATTCCCAAAACACAAAGAATCACTCCTGTTGCGCGGTTGAGTGTCACTGCGCTAGCCTTATTTGCAAACTTCGCGGCAATCCGCGCCCACACAAATGTTGACACCACGCAAAAAATCAGGCATTTTAAATCAGGAAGACCCCCTATGACAAAATGGCTCCCTGCACCTGTCAACGCTGTAAATGTCATAATAAACACACTTGTTCCAACGGCTGTCTTTAACTCATATCCCAAAATGCTAGTTAAGAGTAACAACATCATCATTCCGCCGCCAGCCCCTATAAAACCACATATAAATCCTACTATTGTTCCCCCAATAATTGACTGAATCACACGTTTTTGAGGACTGACCTGCACCATTGATTCCTTTGTAGTCATCACTGGTTTCACAATAAATTTGATGCCGAGCAATAGTGTCATAAACATTGAAAAATTTCCCATTGCTGCATTAGAAACCTTGCTCGCAATCCAACTCCCAAAAAGTGTAAACACCAAAACTGTTACCATCATGACAAGTCCATTGCGAATATCAAGATTTTTATTCTTGCCATATGTATATGCACTCACAGCACTAGCCAACACATCGCTAGCTAGTGCAATGCCAACAGCCTCATATGCAGGCAGCCCCAAAAAAGTGATTAACATTGGACTAATCACGGCGGCTGCACTCATCCCTGCAAATCCAGTCCCCAAACCTGCTCCAGCTCCTGCAACTATACAAATAAATAATTGAAACATGTCATATTCCCCCTTTATTAGATCGAATCATCCAGTAGTCCTGTTCCAATTAACCCTACTTTGGCGAAATCCTTCATATTATGTCGAATAATATAATCAATATATGATCCTACCATTTGGGCATAAACATAATATCCCATAGGATTAGGATGAAAACCTAGTGCAAAATTATCTCTAACTTTTTGGTCATAACAGATCGAATATTTACTAAAATCCATCAAATAGCATCCATTATACAATCCTGTCAATTTCTTTAATTCATCTGTGCACCGATCAATTAATTGATTGCGCGCTTCTCCTAAATCATCATGCTGTAGCGAAATTACAAAAAGCTTTGCATGTGGTTGTATTTTTTTAAGACGTGAAAGAATCTTTCCCATGTACCCCATGTATGTACAAGCATTTTGTTGGGGCTGCTCTGGATGAACATCCTCAATTGTTCCTAATGGATGATCGTGCACAAACAAATCATTATTGCCCAGACAGATAATATATGCTTGACAAGGCTTCCAACAATCATGTGCATCCGCATAAGTTTCCCAATATTCTTTAGCAGTCATTCCACCGCGCGAAAAATTATACACGTTACTCCCTGTAGCTCTAGCCAAAAACTGCCCCCACGAATATTCATACAAATCATGATACTGCACAGTTCCATCTGAAGCAACCGTCTCAAATTCTCCAGAAGCAAGAGAATCTCCAATCACTCCTATGGTCCGAAAAATCGACGTAAATCCTCCATGATCTTTTATCTGATCTAATGGTTTTTCATTGGGATCTCCTAAAAAAATTGTATCGTCCATTTCTAACCTCCCTAACTAAACTACTATCTTTATATTTTTAATCCAATCACTCCTTGAAATGCTGCCAACGCAATCAATACAAAACGTTTGGGCAATTGTTGCGAATCACAAACTATACTTTCTGGAACATGTTCCCAGAGCTGAAAATGTCGAAATCGGTAAAAGGTCACCTTTTCTGTCGTAATCATCCTTGTCCCATATTCGGGTCCACTCCAAATCCCATCAAACGAAAGCTGTGCCCCAAAACCATGAATCAAATCTGCGATATGATAAGAACTATATTTGTCTTTAATGCTTCCTTGATACAGTCCCCATTTTCCAGCAGTAGTGACTATAAAAATTTGTTTTACCTGTACCCCACAAAAAGCAGACAAATCATACTGCCCATTATAAACAGGAAGTCGTAATTGTGGAATAAGTTGTTTTCATTTTTCCTTTTTGGCATACCTTTTCCAAAACGCTCTCTGTTCTTGTGTCAATTCCTCTGGATGTACCATCCCTATTTGATCGTCTTGACTATATGTCACAGACTTTTGATTGTCATCAGTAAAAACCCTGCAGCAAGCTGATGGGGTTTTTACCCTCGTGACATTCGTCAAAGTATTCACAAGAACAATACATTCCATCTTCTAAAACCAAAAGCTCCAATCCATGAAGCTTTAAAATTTGATTGATCCTTTCTACTATTTTTTCAAGAGAAATATTTTCTTCATCATCACAATCTATACAAATCTTTTCTTTGTTAATACTTTCAAGAAGCTCTAAGTACTCATATCCTTTTTCATTAAAAAATGTAGCAAATACAGGTGCAGCATCCTCCTCATATCCTCCACTCTTCTTTGCTCTTTTATCAATCCCACACAATTGAAAAACAATAAAATCCATCTGGAACAGGCGGTCTACAAGAAAAAAAGTCATCCAATTCCCATATCTCCCATTTCTCTGCCCCACCAGAACACAACCATTCACATTTTGCAAGTGTTTCTACTTCTGGTGCTGAAAGCGAAGTACATATTATGATTGATTCTCCTGCAAGAACCAAGACTTCTTTTCCATCATACTCTACAATTTCCGTGTCGTCATGTAGTTCAACGCGAATCCATGCAATACTTGGCATTGTCTCAAGATTTCGCATTAGTTCCCATATTTCAGCAATAGAAGGACGCCCTTCCTCCCATTGATTTGGTGCGATGGAATCCTCTTCTGTATTTCCCTTAAAAAATTCATCAAGAGTCAAAAGGGGAAGTTTGTTGTCATTTTCATCCATCAGCTTTTTGAATTCATCCAATGTTATCATAATGTTAATCCCTCCAAGTTCTGATTGATTGTTTTTTATTATATCACAAATCAAAGAGTGTGAAAATAGCGATTTTTCTGGCTGTCTGATCTATTTTTAATCATCTTAAAAGTGTAAAGGCGCCTGTTGGTATCTCCCAAACAGACGCCTTTACTCCATTATGATACTTTTGTTTGTGAACCTGAATCATCCTCCATTTTAATGATAAAGGAATGATGACTTTAGTTTTCTTTAGACCACTGCTTAATAAAATAGACGATTGAACATATGGCTGCCCATTTACAGTCAACTCACAATCTGGCCATCCTCAATACGAATAGTCTGATCGGTTAATTGCGCAATTTCAGGATTATGAGTAATTATAATAATAGTCTGTTGGAATTTTTGGCTTGTCATTTGCAGCAAATGGATCACATTATCACTAGTCTTGGAATCTAAATTTCCGGTCGGTTCGTCTGCCAGTATGATATCAGGTTTGGAGGCGAGGGCGCGTGCAATCGCCACACGTTGTTGTTGACCACCAGAAAGATTGTTCGGTAGACTGTAGATTTTCTTTTGTAATCCAAGCAGTCCAACAATTTCCTCAATAAATTTTTTATCTGGTTTCTGTCCATCCATCGCAATAGGAAAAATAATATTTTCCCACACGTTTAGAGTTGGTATCAAATTATAGTTCTGAAAAATAAAACCGATACGTCTGCGGCGAAACACAGTAAGTTGCTCCTCTTTCAATTCAGACACTTCTGTATTGCCAATCGTGACAGTTCCCGATGTCGGGGTATCAAGACCACCTAACATATTTAACAAAGTAGATTTACCGGAGCCAGAAGTACCAATAATTGCAACAAACTTTCCAACCTCAATCTCTAGATTTATACCGTCCAGAGCGTGAACCTGTGTTTCTCCCTTTCCATAGTATTTTTTCAGGTTTCTTGTCTGTAAAATAATATTTTCATTCATAATCAAATCCTCCTTATCCAATTATTCTGCAACACGCAACTTTTCAACAATGCTGCCTTTATTGAACACTTTTAATGCAATCACTGGCAAGATAGCGGCAACAATCAAAAGCAAAATACACACAATGATAGCAGGGACAAGCGTAAAGTGGAAAGTGAAATACCAAATTCCACTGGTAAGTGTCTTCACCACAGTAAACGCAACTATCACAGACAGAAGCAGGCCGACAATACACACGCCAATGGCATAGTAAATACTTTCCCAAATCATCATCAAGGTCAACTGCTTTGCTGTCATACCAATACTTTGCATGGTTGCAAATTCATGGCGCCTTGCTAGAATAGATGTAATAATGGTATTTACTAAGTTCAGTACTCCGGCTGCACCAAAGATAATGCCAATCAATCCGCCGACAAACTGAAGCATGGTACGAGTTGTAACAGCATCCTGCCTGGCTTCCTCAGCAGAAACATATCCTAGGCTAGAGTCTACATTCGTTACATAGCCTTGCAAAAATTCACTCATGGCATCTTGTTGTTCCTCCTCTACATCAAAAGAATATTTGTAAATAGCTGGTTCATCGTAAATCTCAGTGTAAATATTGGTTGGAAGATACAGGAACAGACCATCCTTTCCAACCGCAAAGGGACCATGAGTAGTATATCTGATTTCCATATCGTCACCGTTTAAGGCTGCTTTTGCTAACACAGGCAATTCCATCATCGGTTCACCGTTTTTGAAAACTGTAATAATGTCTCCCACATCCAGCAGATCAAAGGCTGGATTCAAAATGGATGTTCCCATATCAGATTGCACTCCCAACAATACGCCTTCACCGTCTACCATCTTCCCATAAAGACTATGCACATCTGTTTCTCCTTCCTGAATATCCATACGGGCAAGAGCTATTTCTTCCATGCCATACACATTACAGAGCGCGTGTCCATCATCGCCTAAATTAAAGACGATTCCATCCTCAGTACCTGCATAGTCGATGCCAGTCTCTTCGTCGGTACCAGTGTAATCAAATTCTATTGGAAATTCATAGGTTACATTGCTGTCATCCAATGTATTTTTATAAATGGCCGAAGCCCCGTTTACTCCTGGTTGTACGTTGATGGCGTCGATCACCTCCTGCTCTAACCCATGCTCGCGTCGGGTGAACCCTTCCAAAATGTTTTTGCTCAATACATTCACTACAGTGAAATCGGTTCGGATGCTGTAAGATACCTGCTTTTCTATATCCACGCTGTCAGCGGCAATAC
>CAJUHQ010000122.1 GCA_910586095.1 uncultured Lachnospiraceae bacterium
TCGAAATACTGGTAATCACGCGCATGCTGATTGTAATAAGTTTCTTTAGTTTTGTATGATTTTGTTCCCCATAATAAAAACTAATCATAGGCGCTACTCCATAAGAATAGCCTGTATACAGAGAGCTCGCAAACATTAGGACATACATAATAATTGTGACCGCAGCAACGCCGTCTTCTCCTACATATTGTAGCATGGTCCAATTGAACATCATGGTGATAATGCCAGTAACAAGTGCTGTCGCCATCTCAGAACAACCGTTGGTAGCAGCATTTACAAGAACCTTGAATCGAAGTACAGGTTTTTTAAAATGAAGAAGATTTTTGTGTTGACTAAAGACGACGATACCCACCACAGCCGTCACAGAGTAGCCAATGCCAGTGGCAATTGCGGCTCCGCTAATTCCCATATCGCATAGGGCAATCAATACATAATCTAATACAATGTTTAAAACACCACCTGTCACAGAACAAAATAAAGACAAAGTTGCCTTTTCACTTGCAATCATATAAAGTGTAAAATTATTCATCAATAAAATTGGAATTGTAAACAGTAGATAATGACTTAGATAATCCACGCAATATTCTGTCACATCTCCAGAAAGGCCCATCCCCTCAAAAATGGAGTTCATTGCCAGATACCCAAATCCACACATAATAAAACCAACGATAACATTAATCAAAATTAAAAAGCTAAAATCTTCTTTGGCTTCCTCAGTTTTTTGTTCTCCCATTTTTTTCATAATCACAGCGCTACCTCCTGTAGCCAACATCGTGGAAATAGCTGTGACAAGTTGAATGATTGGTGCTGTCAGATTGATGGCTGACAAGGCATTTGTGCCAATTAAGTTGGACACAAACAGTCCATCAACCATTGTGTAAAATGACATAAATACAGTCATCGCGATAGTTGGGACTGCAAATTTTAAGATATTTTTTAAAGTTACAGGTTTTAAATAGACATTTTGATTTTCCATAAGCTTCCCTCTTTCTTCTTGTACTTGTTTTTGGTATAATAGTATCATAAACTATACAGTAACTATACAGTCAAGGAATATAGAAATATAATATAGAAAAACACAAATGAGTCTGTTGAGAAAGGAATATGGTTATAAAAATGGACGAGAAAGGAAAATTACTTACTATTGGTCAATTTGCAGCTCTTCATGGCATCAACAAAAAAACACTGATGTGGTATGATGAAATTGGATTGTTTAAACCTGTTTTTATTAATCCTGAAAATGGATATCGCTGTTACAATTATCATCAAAGCTCTCTGTTAGAAACTATTCTTTTGTTGCGCGAACTGGATGTTTCTATTCATGAAATACAAACCTTTATGAAAAAGCGTTCTGCAAAGAGTCTAAATGATTTGCTCAATGAAAAGATTGCAGAATTAGATTTAAAAATCGCACATTTAAGAGCAGTTAAAAAGACATTATGCAATTATCGGCAAAATATGGAGACATTGTTGACAATGGATTTGTCTGAAATTACTATTTTAGAAAAGGAGAAGCGATTTTTAGTAACAGTAGAGATCGACAGAGAAATTTCTTATGATAAGGAAGTGGAAATGATTACACAAAAAACACAAGAATATCAACTTCGCCGCTTGCATGATGCTTCTTATGGGACTATGATTGCAGTGGAAAGTTTGAAGCGTGGAGATTTTGATGATTATACCAAATTGTTTATTGAAATCCCATTTCCTATACAAGAGACAGGACTGCACATACAACCTTGTGGAAACTATTTAAGAGCATTTTACAAGGGCGATTGGGAGAAAATGTCAGAAAAATATCAAGAAATATTTGATTATGCTAACAGACATCGGTTACAACTAACAGGATTTTCCTATGAGAAAATTATTAATGAAAATGTGACAGATCACATTGAAGAGTATATTGTACAAATTGAAATTCCAATCCATAATTAAGTTTTTATGTATATAAAACTTCTACAGCTTATAAATAGTTTGTCGAGTAGAAAATACTTTTTACTTGCCGTGCCCGTGTGTCGTATAGTGTCATAGTTCCACTGCACAAGGCTGCACATAAAAAAGCTTTTGGTCACTCTATGTAGAATGACCAAAAGCTTTTTTATTATTTTTAACAGATTGTTTTATAGTTGGAATTTGCTAGCCTGCTCATTTTGCCGACGACTCAATTCTACAAGGCCCTTTGTATCTGCTGAACATTCTTCAATTGTCTGAGACAAAAGTGCCATACTAGCATTGGTCTGTTCAGTGGATGCTGCATTTTCTTCTACCACACTAGCTAGGTTGTTGACAGAATCCGTAACAATTTGTTTTAAAGAATTTAAAATCTCTGTCTGTCCACCAATTTCTTTTGTGACCTCTTCCACTAAAGAAACCTCTTGTTTTAGATGCTGAAATGCTTCTCTAGTCTCATTTAGACACTGTTGCTGTTTTTGCACATTGTTCATAACCTCTTGCATCTTGTTGACAGAGCTTTCTACATTTCCTACCAATTCCTTTACAATACCCTCGATTTCTTGGGCATTTCCTGAAGATTCTTCCGAAAGCTTTCGGATTTCTTCTGCCACAACTGAAAATCCTCTTCCGGCTTCTCCAGCTCTGGCTGCTTCTATACTGGCATTAAGTGAAAGTAAGTTGGTTTGAGATGCCAATCCCTTGATAATTTCGATGGTCTTATTGATATTGGTAGCCGAATCATTGTTCTTATTGGTCTGCTCAGATACAATATCAATAGCCTCAATTGTTGTCTTAGTAATTCGATCTAACTCTTTGATACTTTCAGAAGCTCCTACAGAATGTTTTGCCATAGCAGATACGGCATCTTCTAGTTTATGTACACCACTCTTTTCAACCTCAATGACACTGCCTAACTCTACGATCTTTCCATTTACAGTTTCTGTTTCATTAGCTTGATTAGTAGCACCTTGGGCTAGATCTTCAATCGCTTGATTGGTGTTTCTGATACTCTCTGAAATATATCCAAATTTCTCACTAAATTTTTCACTGCTCTGATTCAGTGCTTCACCTGTGTGAATGACACTGCCCAACATGTTTGTTAAGGATTGACGAACATTCTCTAAAGAACGAGCCATTTTTCCGATCTCATCAGCACGATTGAGCAATGCAGGTCTGACAGTAAAGTTTAAGTTTCCTACAGCCGCTTGGCTTAGATGTTCTTCTACAATCTTGATACTTCCAGCAATCCGAATACCACTCAGTGCAGATATACCAAGAGCAACTATTAACATAATCACTGCTGCTACACCATAGATTGTTAGCATTGTTGAGAATTCTTTTTCAATATAGTGTCTCATACCATCAATTTTTTCATTCATTTCATCAACATAATTTCCGGTAGCAATTGCCCACCCCCATGGTTTAAACATTTCAGAATAAGCAATTTTAGGGGCAACGGTTTTTCCATCTGACTTAGTGAAATAAAATTCGTTGTATCCGCCTCCTGCCTTTGCAGCAGACACAATATTTTGTGTTACCTTTACTCCGTTTTGATCAGTTAGATCATATCGGTTATCTCCCTCTTGTTCTGTTAAAATAGGATGCATGACAAGAGTATAGTCCTCTCCATCTATCCAGATATAACCAGAGTCATCATCGCGGTAGCGCATGGAACGAATAGCTTCCGCTGCCAATTTCTTTGCTTCTTCCTCCGTTATATCACCATTTTGGCTACGATCATAATAACTTTGTACTACAGATAATGCACTTTGCACTTGAGATTTGATCTCCATCGAATATCCGTCTGACATAGCCTCCTCATATAGTTCCGCCGATTCTGTCATGGATTGACTTAAATAGAGAACTCCTAAACAAGCTAATCCCACTGTGGGAATAGAAACCAAAATGCAGATAATTAAAATCAGCATAGCTGTCAGACTGCGAAATCCCTTTTTTCCTTGTATCGTAGTAGTTGTTTTCTCACTCATAGAATCCCTCCTTCTACATAAGTGTGATTTATATCTTTAAAATGAAACTCTTTTTTACCGCAGGCATAATCCTCCACAATATGGCCGTTTCCATAAAGTTTGTATTTGTAAGTTAGAAGGCCTTCTATGCCAACAGGGCCGCGCGCATGTATTTTTCCTGTGCTGATACCAACCTCAGCACCAAATCCATATCGATAGCCATCTGCAAAACGCGTAGAACAATTTTGATATACTCCTGCCGAATCAACCATTTCCATAAAATAGCAAGCGGCATTAGGATCTTCTGTAATAATAGCATCTGTGTGATGCGAACCATATTGATTGATATGAGAGACAGCTTCCTCAATTGTTTCCACAGTCTTAGCAGATAAAATTAGATCGAGATATTCAGTAGAAAAATCTTCTTCTGTAGCGTGGAGAACTTCATACTGTTCTGCTATGTCTGCTGTGGCACGCAGTTCAATATGATGTGTCTGTAAAGCTTGCATAAGGTTAGGCAATAGTTTACCGACTGCCTCTTTGTGTATCAGCAATGTTTCCACTGCATTGCAAGCAGCAGTATATTGTACTTTAGCATCAATAATAACTGAAATAGCCTTTTGCAGATCAAATGTTTTATCTACATAAATATGGCAAATACCATCCGCATGTCCCATCACAGGAATTTTTGTATGATTCATAATGTATTGAACAAAAGCGTTAGAGCCTCGCGGTATTAATAAATCTACAGACTGATGACAAGAAAGCAATTCTGAAATTTCGTCGTGCTGTTGTGCCTGAAATAGGCAGTTTTCTGGAAGGCCACTTTCTATGGCTGCCTGGTAGATCAGTGAAAAAAGTATTTTGTTTGTATGTTTTGTCTCACTTCCACCTTTTAATATTGCACAGTTCCCGCTCTTGATACATAAGGATGCAATCTGAATCAGTGCATCTGGCCGTGCTTCAAAAATGACACCAATCACACCGATTGGGCAACTTTCACGCACAAGAACAAGATCTGTGTCGAGCTCTTTTTTCATTTGTACACAATGTAGCTGATCTGGCAAAGCGATCAACTCTTCTATTCCCTTTATGACACCTTCAAGTTTTTGGGGACCAAACCGCAATCTTTTTACTACTGCTTCTGAAATAGCGTTGTTTGCAGCTTCCTCTATATCCTGATTATTTGCCTGGAAGATTGCCTCTTGATTTGCGCATAATGCCTTAGAAATAGCAATAAGAGCATAATTTCTTACCTCGGTCGAGGTTGCCGCCATCAAGGGGCTGTCAAGCTTCATTGCTGCGGCTTTCTCCCTAATTGTCATTTTTATAACGATACTCCTTTCTCAACATGTGAATTTGTACCCTTCAGTATATTTTATTTATCTTGGTGGCACAAATGGGTGATTTTTTGCTTTTAGTGGAATATTATTGCATTGAGTCATTGCAAGATTTAATTTAACCTTACAATTGAAATCCGAAGATAAGGATACCCTTTGTAATTCTGGGTTGAGTTTGATGTAGATGGGTATGCGACTTGATAACTAAATCCTTAAAAACGAATAAATAATTTCCTCCGTCACGATTTTGTCCATTTTAATATCGTGTATGTCCTTTGGAATCTCATCAACAATTTGGCAGGAAAACGCAAGTGCCATCGTAGATAATTGTCGTTTATCGGCCAAATATTTATCATAAAATCCCCTTCCGTAACCTATGCGATATCCTGAGATATCAAAGGCTACACCAGGCAAGATCACAAGTGTATCTTCACGCGGCTTAAATTTATAGCGATAACGCAGATCCTCTTTAGGCTCTAAAATGCCCTGAAAACCTCTTGAAAATTGTCTTATTGAAACGGTTTGATAAAAATCCATTGTGTTGGTGAGGGAGTCTGATTTGGGGAAATACACTCTCTTTTGATGTGCGATAGCGTTGTCAAAAATTCCTCTTGTCATAACCTCGTGATTGTAATCCGCATAGAGAAGAATATTGTCGGCCTCCTCATATTCGGGAGTTTTTAACACATTTTGGAGGATGGCTTCACTTTTTTTGGCAATTTCTTCGTCACTTAAGTTTTTTCTAATCTCAAGTATTCTTTTTCGTATCTCTGCCTTTGTTTCCATTCTTGGCTGTGTTTAGTTCCTTTCCCTTGTTATTCACTGTCCTTTCTATAAGATTATCGGACAACTATAGTATATTTTACTACAATATTAGGCTCATGACAAGTTATTTTACTACAGAAGTAACAAAAATCCTAATGGTCAAGTTATGTTGCATATGAATCAAGTAACAAAATTGTTGTGTTTTCTTGTCACACTGAATAGAAACTGCTATAATTCCAGTATTCATTGTTTGAAAAATTGGGTTTATTTAAAAGAAAATGCAACAAAGAAATAGAAATCAATCATGTGGAAATGAGGAAAAAAATGAAACGATCTATTGTTTGTTCTCTACTTTTTTCAGTGTTGATACTTACTGCATGTAGCGCAGACTCTCCTAAAGTACCAATATCAACAGAAAGTTTGATGAATACAACACATATGATAATCGAGCAGACAAATAAATTTGATTTGGATAATCCTGATTTAGATCAGCTTTTAGAAAATTATCATTTTCCTATTCTGGACAATGCAGATCTACACTCAGAAACTAATCGTAACGATCTGCCTTTAGAGCTTGTCGATCAATTTGCACAAGCTGTTTATACAGAACACTCTGATGACTTCATCAAAAGTCAAAATCAGAACGAGTTGATGATTACCTCACAAGATTTTACAGTTGATTTATCAATCAGCCCTGATAGTGACATGGACAAAACAAAGACTTGTGATTTGTGGAATAGTTTGCAAGACAAAAAAGCTTCGTTTTATCTGTATCAATGCGATTTAGACAAGGATGGAATCGATGAAATTATTGCTATAAGTAATGAAAACTATTCTTGGACAAATGTTGTCTTTTTGTTAAAAAAGAAGGGCGATAGCTATGTTATAGCAGGAAGTGATTATCTTAGTTATGATCGGTATTTTTCTATTTTTTCCTATGAAGATGCTTATTATTTAGCGGCAAATTATGATGATTACAAAACGAATATGACAAAGGCGGTCGGCTTGTTTGCATTGACTGGTGATACAATAGGATCTACTTGGTTAGAAAACAATCCACATATATATTTGGTACAAACATACGACAGCCGTTATAGTCAATACCATTTACTCTATGAAAATAAAACACATTCACTCACAGACAAGATACAAGAATATATAAATGAGATTGATATTGATCTGATTTATACTAGTATGCAAGAACAAATATTTTATGGGGATGAACAGACAGAATATAAAAAGTTAATGGCAATATATGATGCTGTTCGCGATGTGGCAAAAGCGAATGAGTTTGTGATTCAATATCGCATTGCAGCTACGGATGCCAACAATGATGGAATCATAGAGTATTTTGATAAAAATCATTTTTATCCAGAACAATTTCCAGACATTTCGACAATTTGGTATGATTCACAGACCTATATTCCTTGTGTCGCACCATATGAAGAATGGAAACCTTATCAATATGAACTGAGTCAAGTATGGTCTAAACAGTTTGATGGAAAAACAGTCATGTTTTCTTTGTATCATCATCAAGACCAAAAGCTATTTCTTTTAGATGCCAGGATATGTGAAGATGGTGTTACTACAGTTCTTTTAAATTATGTTATTGAGATGGAAAAACATGTAGAATTGTCATCAAAGTCTTGGGACTATCACGAAACGAATGAGATACAAATTGATTATGAGGATATAGCATTTTCACAGGCTTTTCCAGATAGTTTGCAGGAAGATGCACAACAATTTGCAAAAGAAGTCCAGGAAGTCTTTGTTCCAACGAACTATCAAGATGCTATAATACCAGAGGAGCTAATCATTGCTGCGCAGCAAGCGCTATTTGATCGCACAGGGCATGATATAGCACTTCAAGTCTCTACACCTGAAATTGATCCAAAAAGTTTTGAGTCTAGCTTTTATAGAACAGAGGAAGAATTGGAACAAGATAATGGATCAGAGCATATCTATTACTATGAAATTGACGCAACAGAATACTATTTGTTTGTGAATGATTCAGGAGGAACTGCACGATTTGTAGATATCTCTATTTTTGAAAATACAGAAGAAGGTCTAATATATGTGGATAGTTACGTTTCACTAGATTTGGACGCTAAAGTGATTGAATATAATGGAGCCTTTTATCTTCTGGAAAGTAGTTATAATTACAATTCTAAATATACAGATACAATGATTATCAACCAGCTTACTACAAGTGGATTTGGACATTGTTTAGTGATTAAGTTGGTTCCTATGTCCTATCAACACAAACTAATCTATGATGAATCAGAAATGTATCGAGAACCTGTTATAAGATATGTAGAAGGGATACTAGATAATTTGATAGATGCCTCTCCTATGGATGATTCAATTATGATTTATACAGGTAGTGAAAAATTAATTTCGGATAACGATTATTATTCACGACTGAAATCTGTGGATGGAAACGACGAATATTATGCGATTGATTTCAATAATGATAATGTAACAGAATATGTTTCTCGCTACTTTTGGTTTCCTTCCAATTCGCTGCGTCTTCATCTGATTTTGTCAGTGCATCAGATTACTTCTGAGCGCACAATAAAAATAAATTCAGACTTGGAAAGAGGTTATGGAGAGCTTATTCAAATCTGGTTTCAGGAAATAGAAGGCAAAACTATTACATTTCGACTTTTTGCCTTTCAGGACAAATATATTCTCAATGCCTCTTTGATAGAAGGCTCTCAAATCACACAACTTCAAACTTGGATACTTGTTCCCCAAAATAGCATTTCTATCACAGAATATGAAGGAGATGCCAATAGAATCGGTGGATAACAGTCAAATGAACGGGTGAAATTAACACCCGTTCATTTAGTATATTGTAGTTTATTCATCCAACCAACTGCGAATCATAGCAATTTCTTTTGTATAGCCAGCATCATCATTAGGCGTTTCTAGTATAAAAGGTTTTCCAGCTAAAAGAGGATGTTTTGCAACAGCTTTTAGGGCTTCTAGTCCGATTTCACCTTCACCAATTTTTTGATGTCGATCTTTGCGTGCGCCACAACTGTTCATACTATCATTAAAATGTATTGCCTTTAATTTATCTAAACCAATGACACGATCAAATTCATTTAGTACACCATCTAAATCATCTACAATATCATATCCGCCATCCCAGACATGACAAGTGTCAAAACATACACCAACCTTGTCTTTTAATGTTACGAGATCTAGAATCGATCGCAATTCTTCAAAGGTTCTGCCAACTTCAGATCCTTTCCCTGCCATTGTTTCAAGTAATACTATTGTATGATGTTCTGGTTTAAGCGCACAGTTAATTGCATCTGCAATCATAGGAATTGCCTCTTCTACACCTTGTCCAACATGTGATCCAGGATGAAAATTGTAGTAAGCAAAAGGAGCGTCATGTGTGTTTTTAGAATAGTTGCAATTACCTGTCAAATATTCCATACGATTAAGATCATGGGCTAAAACTTGTCTTGAAAAATTTTTAATTTCTTCCTTTTTGGCACAAACATTCATTGTGTAAGGTGCATGGGCAACAAGCGGTCCAAAATCATGCTTGTTCATAAAGTCAAGAAGTCTTTGAGCATCCGTTTGATTGATTTCTTTTGCGGCTCCACCTCGTGGATTTCGTGTAAAAAATGCAAATGTATTTGCGCCTAAGGACAATGCTTCCTTACCCATACTCTCGAATCCTTTTGCGGAGGATAAATGATTTCCTATATACATATTTCCCTCATTTCTGCATTGCAAATAGTTCATATGAATCATATTTACAATTGCTTTATTATAGATCAAATTTCGATTGTACTATAATTATACTCTAAGAATGAATATATATTTTATATCATACTTATAAACTATTTTTCAATAGAAATATAATTTATTAAAAAAGTTTGTGTATCATATAATGTTTATACTTCCAAAAAATACACATGATTATGAATAATTACTCAAAATATTTTTATATTGTTGATAAACTAAATAAATGCCTATGGTGCAATCAAGACATAATAGTACTACTCCTAAAAAAGAAACAATCAAGCATCCAATCCCAGTAATAAGAAAAGCAAACGCACATTTTTTGTATAGTATAGCCATTTCTTTATTATATTCAGATACATTTTTCACTTTAGTTTTTAAAGAGGTATCTCCACTCCAAAAATGAATAGGTTCTTTGCTATCTTTATCATACATAGCAATAATAAAAAACGGAACTGCACACAACAAACAAGAAATAAAACCAATTATATTACCAATCATACTATAACTATCCTCCCATACTTATTGCATCTAAACCAAATCATTAAAAGAAGCTTTAGACAAAACCATTAAGAAGGTCTAAGACAGTGTCTTTTACTGTCAAGAATCACAAAGCAGAAGAACGCTGCCCTATGCGTTCTTCCAAACCATTAAGAAGGTCTAAGACAGTGTCTTTTACTGTCAAGAATCACAAAGCAG
>CAJUHQ010000123.1:0-1702 GCA_910586095.1 uncultured Lachnospiraceae bacterium
GTTCTTAGGCAGTGTCTTTTGCTGCCTTAGAACTATTTTTCACACTAACTCCCATGTCGCAGCAAAGCTACGACTCAAATCATGAGCGTGAAAAAAGTCTGCTATGCAGACTTTTTTCACGCTACATTCATCAACATATAATTTTGACAATTCATTTTATATCAGTAATCAAAATACATATTTAGATTACTGATAAGTACATATCATTGAGCCACTTCTATCTGTGCAACTCTACTTTATCTTTTCATACTCTTTTGTGTAGCCACTTCTTCTATAAGTGTTACAATTGTCTCAATAGAATCGCGAATTTTACTATTATACATTGCATCAATATAGGACTGGCGTGTAAAATACAACTCATGTACCTTCTCTGTAAGTGTTATCCCTGTCAGATAATCCTCATCAGCAACCATAGCAAATCCCTGCGCCTCAAAGCTTCTAGCATTCAAAATCTGATCTCCACGACTTGCATGAGCAGGAAGTGGAATCAATAAACTTGGCTTTCTTAAAGCCAATAATTCACAGATTGCATTTGCTCCCGCACGTGATATCACAATATCAGCCATCGCAAACAAATCTTTCAATGCATCCTTTACATATTCAAACTGCTTGTACCCCTTTGTATTCAAGAGCAAATTATCTATTTTTTCCTTACCACAAATGTGCACAATTTGGAAATCTTCGAGCAGTTTAGGCAATGCCTCACGAACCAATGCATTGACTCCAGCCGCGCCAAGACTGCCACCAATTACCATAATCACTGGCTTTGCCGTATTAAATCCACACATTTCCAAGCCTTTTTCTTTATTTCCCCTTGTCAACTCCTCGCGTATCGGAGAGCCTGTCAATACAGCTTTTTCTGCTGGTAGATTCTGCAAAGTTTCTGGAAAATTACAACAGATCTTTTGAGCCACTGGAATACAGAGATTATTCGCAAGGCCAGGAGTCATATCAGACTCGTGTATAATACATGGAATTTTCAAAAAAGATGCTGCTCGTACTACAGGCACACTCACAAAGCCACCTTTGCTAAAAACCACGTCTGGCTTAAGAGTCTTGAGTATCTTTTTTGCGTCCGTGAATCCCTTGATAACACGAAACGGATCACTGAAATTTTTTATGTCAAAATATCGTCTTAATTTGCCTGTAGAAATAGCATAATATGGCACTTGGTAGTCCTCAATCAGCTTTCTTTCAATTCCTTCATATGAACCAATATAATGTATATCATAGCCTTTGCTCTTTAGCTTAGGAAACAAGGCAATATTGGGAGTCACATGACCAGCCGTCCCACCACCAGTAAAGACAATTCGCTTCATAGGATCACATGCCCTCCTTATACTGCTCTAATGCATGTGCCAATTGATCTGGGCAAGATGTTCCTTTAGATCCACATTGAATCCCCTTTAATTTCATAATAGCCTCGTCGATTTTCATTCCTTTCACAAGCGCAGAGATTCCTTGAAGATTACCATGACAACCACCTGTAAACGCTACGGATTTTATTGTATCTTTCTCAACTTCAATATCAATGAACTGTGAACAGGTTCCACTTGTTTTATATTTCATTTTATTATACCTCCTACTCCATGCTCAATCTGCACTGGCAATAAATGTCAACATCTAAAAAGCATTTTATCAGTCTCTGCAAACGAAGTCAATAAAAGAGCCAAAAATAATATGTCCAGAAACCATTTGCTGG
>CAJUHQ010000123.1:1802-10453 GCA_910586095.1 uncultured Lachnospiraceae bacterium
GAGTTAGTGTGAAATTAAAATTTCACACATCTTGATTGGAGTGCCCGCTAAAGCGAGCTGTTGGGAATTAGCGTGAAATTAAAATTTCACACATCTTGATTGGAGTGTTTGCCAAAGCGGGATGATGGGAGTTAGTGTGAAATCAAAGATTTCACCATCCTGATTAGAGTGCCCACTAAAGCGAGCTGTTGGGAGTTAGTGTGAAATTAAAATTTCACACATCTTGATTGGAGTGCCCGCTAAAGCGGGATGATGGGAGTTAGTGTGAAATATAAAATTTCACCATCCTGATTTGTACGCCTGCTGAAGCAGGCAGATGGGAGTTAGTGTGAAAAGAGTTTCTAACTGCCTGTGGCAGTTTCTGTTCACAGCTAAGGCTTGTTTCACAGGGAAACTCTAAGTTTCACGCTGTGAAAAGTACTTCTAACTGCTTGCAGCAAGAGCTGCTTCGCTAAGAAATACTACATCTCACGCCGAAAAACGCCTCAAATATGACATTTTTCATTCGGATTTAAGCATCCACAAAGCAGACAAATGAAGGTTAATGTAATATAGGCAAGTCACATTATGAGTATGTAAAAGTAGTTCGTCCAAATCGAATCTTATCGCCTGGTTCTAAAAGTATAGGTTTATTAATTTCTAATAACTCTCCATTTTTGATAGTCCCATTTGTTGAATTCAAATCACATAAATATACCCTACCATCTTGTTCTTCGAATCGTGCATGCATTTTGCTGATAGCTGTATCACTAATAAGAATATCTGCTACATTCTTTAATGTTCCTACTGTCATAGGCAATTTATTTAATGCGATACGAACCTCTCTTCCTTCTATTCTCCCATACAATGTTCTTTCCTCTACAATACAATCTCCTAGACACGTGGTTTCATTATATGTATCTTGTAAATAAGAGGACGTTGATTGTTTTTCAAAATATTCAATTTCTTGTATAATTTCTTTTTGTATTGGTTTTGCGGCATAACTATCATATTGATTGCTTTTTTCATCCTCATAAGCCTTGTTCTGGTCATCATACAAGTTATCCATTTCCTTTTTTTGCCTTTTTCTCTTGATCTCACATGAAAAAAACAATGCAGCCGCCATTATTGCCATAGATGCTATTCCATAAAGATATAACTGTGTGTTTCTCCTCAAACTAACCGATCCCACTATATTTGTCCCTACAAGAACGAACACTACACACAATGCAATCAATATACTAAAAATACCACCTGCTATATTTCTGTTTTTCTTTTTACTGTTTCTTTCACAAGAAGAACTTATTTTTTGCCTGTTATCGTCATAAGGCTCTTGTGAATAGAATTCCAACAAGTTTTTGTTCTGTTCAAATTTTTGGACACCATTTTGTTCTTGTGTCCATTTACTTTTGACATTTTCTAAACATGGATTGATCGTTTTATCGTGTGTTTTCCATCCATGCTTTTGGGGAATTATGCTATCTTCACAGGAAAATTTATTGTTCATCGCGATCATCATATGCTCTATCATTGCTTTAATCTCACTCATCACATAATTAGGGTTTCGCGTATAACGATACACTTGATAGCCAAGCATCACTGCTTGTTCATCTGTGTGATCTATTTTGGTCAAAATCTCATCAATAAACTCCATAAAAGCAATACGCACATCCCCCTCATAATCTGGATAACAAACAAAATAGGGTTCCATCTTTTCTACATGAATATAAATCAATTCTGATTTTATAATAATCTGTGTACCATCTAACAAATACTCGTCTAACTTTTCAAAAAGTTTTATACACCCCAACAACAAATTTTTTAGTCCGTTATACTGAATTTCATTTTTGTCATAAAGCCTGTCTAACGACTGTAACGAATTAATTTCATAATAATATCTACTTTCCCCATTTATCTGTCTGTGCGTCACAGGCAAAAGTCCAGGAATTTTATTTTCTAGAATCATTCTTGTCCGATAATCGGTACTTTTATTTTTTCCTTTTTCAAAAAAATTGCATTGGCTTAACACTATATAATTATGATTCATACTTCTTTCATAACGAATAGTGGGCAAATCTTGTGCCATTATTTTTTCCCCTCCTTTTATCCTATATAAATTTTCAGCCCCTCTTTCTATCTGATGTCACGAAAATGATTTTGTATTATAGAAATCCTATATCCTTGTGTAAACTTTTTCTTTTACTCAAAGATCTCTCTTTTATGTATATCAATAATACAACCATTGATTCAGAATCCTACAATCACGTATCATTCTTGCTGGCCTGTTACGATTGGCCATACGACTGATATCTAAATCTAGATTAATGCCTGACACATACTCACTTAGCCACGTCAGCAGTGGCATATTTACTGTGCAGTGATATCGCACTGTCACTTTGTTGGCATCCACCTTTACTTGATATTGCAAATCATGTATTGCAAAAAGCTTTTCTTCCACCAACATACCCGCTGCCGCACATGCTGCCTCCTCTGCTTCTCTTGCACTACTAAGATGACCACCTGTTCCACGCATTGCCGCTTCATAGGCACTACACTCTAATATGCATCTGTCATAACTATAAAATGCCAAAAAAATCATCATAACAGTAGACAATAAGACTATAGGCATGATAAGGGATGCCTCCACTGTAAAATAAGCCTCCTCCTGTTTGTTTTTACAAACATACCCATTTCTTCGTCTTTGAATGTACACTCTTAAATATTGTTTTCTAGTTTTTTTACTACTCATATTCCTACCTAGTATTATTATTTGTTATAAAAAATTGTATAAAACGTTTTACGATAGCATCTGAGTAACACACACCACATATCCTACAAACAGAGCTGGCAAGAATGGTAATTTTGTATGTCTATTTCCTTTTTTACATATCAGAATAACCATTGCTACAATACACATAATGCATGACGCCACAAACACGATCGCCAATCCACTTCGAAACCCCAAAAGAGCTCCTATTCCCAAAAGAACCAATCCATCTCCTCTGCCAATCTGTTCTTGGCTAGCCATAGACACACCAATCGCACAAAGGCCAATCATACCGCCTCCTATAGTATTATACAAATCAAACGTTTTCTGAAATAACATAGCTATAATGCACATCAAGAAAAGCCCTACAATCAATATTTTACTAATTTGTCTTCTTTTCATATCTGACACGCTCGCTACTAAAAGCAACATACCTATTACAATTAATAATCCTTTATACAATTCATGCCCCATCTATCTCAATACTCCTTTTGTTTTTATACTTGACATTTTGAGCAAGATCCTCTCTCTCCTACCTGTGATATTGGGACTGCTAAAATTGTTCGCTTTAGCTTGCTACAGCTAAGAGAGGAATGATATCGATTTCCATATATTGTAATATATATGGTGCTTGTGTCATTTTTTCCGCATTTTTCACAGGGATAATACTTTTCACCATTTCCATTTCTGCCACTCTCTAAAAATCCTATATCAACCGCCATAATAGACAGCTTCAAATATGTGCAAACTCTTGAACTATGATACACCGTACCTTCTGGAGTTATATACACTACCTGCTCCTGTAGTTCACTATTATCTTGCGCTTTTGCATTGTCATATCCTGTCCATGCACGAGTGCGTAGTCTATTGTACATACCCATTTCATGAAATCCTACAACTGCTATAGGAGCTTCAATCGAATACTCTGCCACTAAATCAATACAATCATCCTCTTTCATTACACTTGAGCGTAGCCAGACAATGGAATGTCCTTTGTCTGCCAACAAAGAATTTTCAAGATAGTCTTCTCCCAACAATTTTCCCACCTGATCTGCTGCATACAAATAGGTCAATCCCAGCGATTCTATTGTACTTGTTTCACTGCGAAGTACTCTATATTCATACCCATATATAGCCATTTGTTTGACTGTGTGATGCATTGCACTACTCAAATTCCCTTGCAATCTATAGATCTCTACAATAGAAATTAAATTTAACAACGCAAACAAGAAAAAGGGCAAAACAAAACATGCTTCCACAGTCATACTCGCTTTTACTTCTTTTTTGAGTCGTTCAAAGAAGCAGGAGGACATTCTCTTATGTGTATAGGAGTGATGTCTTATCTTTTGAATCCATGAGAGCAGAGCGCCTCCTTTCCTATATTTTATTATCCGACTCAACACTATCCCAACACCCAAAAGAATATCCTCCCACTTCTTAATTACAAATTAGAATATGACTCAGCAACTCTTAGATGATGTCTTGTATCATCTTAGAGTTGCTTTGTTTCTATACATTTTGCTATCTTATATCCTGTGGAAGAACGATGCCCTTTCGTTCTTCCTAAAAACTTAGCAAGTCTTAGATGATGTCTTGTATCATCTTAGAGTTGCTTTGTTTTTTAGTTACAATAACACTGCCTTCTGCGAAACACAAAACTATGTCCTTTTGCGTCCTCAAATCCAAACCCTACTTGTATATAATCTGTACACTGATCTATCCGAAATCTCTCATTTCCCTTGGTCTGTCTGATATCCATCTCCACAATATCCAGACTCCTTGCTGCTTTGTCATTCTTATTCATCAACCCTAAAAATATTCTCAAATAGTCCTGATAAGAAAGTCCCGACGTACTTTTTTTACTTCCAGACAAATCTCCATTCAGTAATCTTGTTAAACTTGTACTCCACTCACTACTATCTTTAATCAGTGGCACTTTTCCTCCTTCAAACAATTGACGCACATCAGATATCGACTCCGCAAACACCCACATACTTACTATCAATGCTGCTAATGCCTTGGCAAGCTGTGGTACTAACAACAATGTACATATAGCTGTCGCGATTATCTCAGCCTCCTCCTTTCGCATTGTATCTTTTGCCATACTAATCGCATTTGCCGCGATTCGCATTGCGAAAAGCCGTTCCACAAATGCTTTTAAATTTGCTATATCACTCTTTTTTCCATATAATATGTATTCAATCTGATATGAAAGCAATCCCATATCTTTTGGATTGGCATAACTTCCATACATCTTCATAAGATACTCACCATAAATTAACTCATCTACTATTCCTTCTGGCTTATTTACTCCTTCATGAAGTCCTGTCCCTTGATTAATCTTTCCATTTTTTTGTCGAAGTGAAAAATAATTTTCACTATCCATCACTGCTGCTGATATAGATTCTCCTTTTGGAAAAACAAGCTGAAAAAGTCCTCCTCCTACTAAATCGTCAAATAAGTTTGATACCTTTTGATAAGAATATCCCTCACTGCTTTCTTCTCCATACTCTACAATAGTATTTTGGTTAAGTGCTTTCTCAAATTCATGCTTTTGTTGTATGATTTGCTGTGTTGCATCATATGTGCACAACTCATTTCCAGTAACAAGATCCATTTGCTCTTGTAGGATAGATATTAGATCACCACCATAAATTGCCTTCATATAATGTACTGCTTGCGCTTTCCATACCATTCCATTCTCATCACTCGCATACGCAATTTCATCAATCTCAATATAAGGATTTCTCAATTTCAGCAAATTCTTTTTACCTGCCATACTCTTATCTATCTCTGGCTCCATATTATAGCTCATATAATCTGATAGATGTGCTTCCACTATGCCAGCTCCACCGTTATTTTTTCCATACGAAGAATCAATAAAAAACAGTCCATATTGATTTAGAATCTCTCTATTATACTCTGCAAATACAGAATCTAGGCCTAAATCAGCTATAATCTCTGCCTGTGCTCTCACAGCCCCTATCGCTGCTCCTTCTATCAATGCAAAGAGCAACGACAAAACAATTCCAAAAACAAGGGCGAGATATATTGTCAGATATCCATTCTCTTGTATCTTATCTGTACTACACATGTTCTTTACTCCGTTTTATTTTGGTAAACGTTATTATCACAAATTATGCAACAGTTTAGCTACTTTCACTGTTATAGGTATCCGACAATCCATTGTTTTAAGATGGATTGTCGATCCTTTCAGTGCATCTATATTATATAGATATATTCACTACTTTTGATATCACAATACAATCAATACACAGCTTGCTTGAACTGCTATCAAATGATTGATATATGCCAAACAAACGACAAACACTCTTATGTTCTTATTTGAGTTGGACACATATATCAAACATATTTTTACTTATATTTTGTTGGCATTTGTTGTGATCTTTTTTAGGATTCCTTCTACAAGCTTCTTGATGCTATCTTTAAATATTGCTACTAATGCAATCAACACAACAATAATCAATACAATCTCAACTGTTCCCATTCCATCCTCATCTTTGATAAAACTTCTTAAATTTCTCATATTCCTTTTCTCCTTTTAGTTATTCCTTTTTTCAATTTATTATATTTTCTTTTAGATCTTACCTTTGTCATAAATATATTGCAAATGCAGGAATCATAATCACCACTAAGATCATTCCTAAAAGTAGCATCATGGGTACAAGAAGTTTTGTTCCTGCTTTTTCACCAAGTTGCCTTGCAGTATGTTTTCTCTCCTCAAAAGCGTTCTTAGCTTCTTCTTTTAAAAGTATAGGTAGGTTAGAGGCACCTTTTCGGATATTTTGTGACAATACAGTCGAGAGTTTATTGTATTTGGGTATCCGACAACGTCTTCCAAATTGCTCATATGCTTGTGTCTGAGCTACTCCACTCTCCATTTCGTAAACTGTCAACAACATTTCTTCATAGGCATACTGCTTTTTGCCCGTTTCTTCTTTTCTATACTTGTAATCCGCTACTATTTTTCCCCATGCATTTGGCACAGTCATGCCAGCACCAATTAACAAGGCTAATGTACTGACAATCTCTGGATAATCAAGAAGCATCTGCTGCTCTCTATAAAGTACTTGTTTATGCAAATCTCTATCTTTACAACAAAATACCAATATTGCAATTACAGGTGTCAATCCTAAGCACAACAGCCCATAATAACTTCTTTTGTAATACCACGTAAGTGTCTGTTCTCCCATGATTGATGGCAATATAACAAAATCTGTTGCACGATTCTCACATTCTATTGTACTAATCTGTTTGGCAAGTTTCTGTGCTATGTCTGGTTGTAAAGCTTTGGTATATACCACCACAGTTATCGTATAGTCTTCCTGAAATGATTCATAGGAAAGTCTTGCTGTGATCTGTGTCGTTTGTGGTACCAAAAGTATATCCTTTACAAGTTTTCCATTATAATCAATATACTGCTCATCTACATTCCATGAAATCTCAAATGGATATCCATCTATTGTCTTTACAAGATGTAGATCATACTCTACCTTCTCCAAACTTTGATTATCTCCAAGAATACCATTCATTAAAAGTTGTTTCGCTTCTTGAGAAAGTTCCTGTAACTGTGCTTGTGTATAAATTTTTTCTCCTATATCCAATGTAAAATCATAACAAGCTGTTTCAACCTTTGCCACAAGCTCTACACTTTTATCACCTTCCCCGTAATTATTTCTGCTTAAACGGTTATTCGCAATTCCAATTGTCATCTCTTCTCTTATCCACAGTACCACGGATAGAAGTACACCAATAACCACAATAGTACTACACAATGCTAACTTTTTCACAACGTAGTCTTGTTGTTTCTGTGCGATATTACTGACTGGATCTAATGTCTGCAAATCTTCTCGAACCACAGTGTGATATAAGAGTTTATTTGGCTTTCTGTCCATAGTTTCCAATTGTTTATACAACCACTGTGCAAACAGTTTTCCCACACTATCACTACTCCTTTCTTAGCGTGATCTTCTAAACAGAACCCATGTTTACACTTCAATTTCTAGTATTTTGTCAGATAGTTTGCAGGCACTCCCATACACAACAAGCGCTGTTGTCATAATGATCCATCCCATTTTATTGTGATACAGACTCTCGAAATATCCTTTTGTTGTAAAAGATACATAAAAAATAATAAAAAATGGCATATATTTCATAATAGTTTGTTCTAATTTCTTCTCACTAATCACTGTCTCTATCTCTCTTCTCGCTTCTTGCTTGCCTGCTATAATATCTGCTGTATTGGCAATAATGCCACGTATATCGCCTCCTCCGCGTTTGGCTATCCGAAAAATGTCTGCAAAATCCTTAATATCTTGTACTCCACTTCGTTTGGCCAGATCAAAAAGAGCATCCTCTACTTGTTCATTATTGCTCATTCGTCTAAACATAAAGCGAAGCTCTTTTGCCATCGCTGACTCTCTACCATACAACAACACAATATCTTTATATGCTTCCTCAAATGCGTTTTCTATACTATACCCCGCCTGAAGATTTGTAGAAACACTGATAATAACCTCTCTAAATTCTATCTCAAGTTTCTGTTTTCTTTTCTGACAAAGCATTTTACATTTGTTCTTTATTGACCAAACCACCAGTGGGGTCATCAAAAACCATGCAATGACACTATCATAAAATTGCCAGCTTACTACTGCCGCAAACAATGAACCTTGTATAAGATGTACAATCCACTCACGCCTGTTTGGTATATAAACCGCATAATCTATGCTAGGAGGTACTCTACACCGATTTTTCTTAATACTGATATTCTTTTTGTTTTTCACTCTTTTCTCCTCTATCATCTTACTCCTTCATATAGCCGCCAACTTCTTTCTAAACGCCCATGCAGCCATAACTGCACCACCATAAATGAAAGTGGGCGTTT
>CAJUHQ010000124.1 GCA_910586095.1 uncultured Lachnospiraceae bacterium
TCTAGACAACTCTATTATACCATATCCAAGGAGGAGTTATTTGTTTTTTAGTAACGAAAGATGCCGTATTTATGCGGATTGTGGCGTTTCGCAAACGCCTAAAATATATTGTAGTAGAAAGGAGGAAAAATATGAATATTATGGAACTAATGACAGTGTTGGGTTTTGGCTTAACTTGTATTAGCATAGGATATTCCTTTGGCAAAGACAGTAAAAAGAAAAAATAGTCGTGCTGTCTGGTAAACAAAACGACTATTTTACATAGGCAAAACCCCTGAAAGAGATCTGGTGACGCAGATTTCTTTTTTTTATTATACTATAAATATAGAAGGAATTCAACTCATTTTTAAGTTCATTGTTACTAATTGTACATATTGTAACAATCATTTTTACAATTACATATTTCCACAAAAACATGATGCGCTTACTTTATTGACAGCTATTTTCAAGATAGTATGATTTACAATAATAATTAGGGAATCATGTATGTCTTTCACATGATGTTACAGTTGGACGTGGGTGTATCATTGGAGATATGGTAACGATTTGTGAGAATGTTGAGATTGGAGATAACACTTATATTGAATCAGGCGTTATATTTGTAGAGAAACTAAATCAGAGAGCAGTGGACAACACAAAAGCAGAAAAGACGTATGTAGGTAAAAATGTTATGATACATTCAGGATCTGTAATTGAATCAGGATGTGTGATTCAAGATAATTCTGTAATGGATTATGATACAATATATTCTACTATATTCTAGTATGAAAAAGTCACACGCCTCTATTTACATATATGTCAGCAAACAACTAGATTGTCAGAAAACAAAACATTTGTTTGTTGCGAAGCAGTTTTAGGTGTGTTATGATAAAAATGTAAAAATCGTGTAGTATTTATAACACAACAGCATTGTAGTGATAGGAAATTGTAAAGGCAAAGGAAAGTCGATTCAACGAAGTTTATATTACAATTTTTCAGGTGCGCACAAATTCGCAGATTGAGAAGAGAGCGTGGAGGATAAGTATGTATCAGATTATTGATGGAAAAAAGATTGCGCAGGAAATCAAAGAAGAATTAAGGGAAAAGGTTGCTGCATGGAAAGAACAAGGAAAACATTTTTGCCTAGCAGTGATACAGGTAGGAAATGATCCAGCATCGAGTGTATATGTGGGAAACAAGAAAAAGGCATGTGCCTATATAGGGATTGACTCGCTATCGTATGAGTTGTCAGAGGAAACTTCACAACAGGAACTCTTAGAATTGGTAGAGAAACTTAATGTAGATGACAAAGTAAATGGGATTCTTGTACAATTACCGCTTCCAAAACAGATAGATGAACACAAGATTATTCAGGCTATTGCACCCGACAAGGACGTAGATGGATTTCATGAGAAGAATGTAGGGGCGTTGTGTGTGGGGAGTAAAGGATATGTGTCATGTACTCCACTTGGCATTATTCAGTTATTAAAGCGCTCTAAAGTGGAGATTGAGGGCAAAAATTGTGTCGTGATTGGTCGCAGTAACATTGTAGGCAAGCCAATGGCTTTATTGCTTTTAAGGGAGAATGGCACAGTGACTGTTTGTCATTCACGCACGCAAAATATTAAGGAAATCACAAAACAGGCAGATATTCTTATAGTGGCGGTTGGAAAGCCCCAATTTATTGATGATTCTTATGTAAAAGAAGGGGCTGTTGTCATTGATGTAGGAATTCATAGAGATGCGAATAATAAATTGTGCGGAGATGTTGATTTTGAGAAAGTAGCACCACATACAAGTGCGATTACACCTGTTCCTGGTGGGGTGGGACCTATGACAATTGCAATGTTGATGTATAATTGTGTGCAAAACGCAATGTAAGTGCGATGCGCAGAGCATTTTTGTGCGAGGTATATGACTAGAAGTTACCATCTGTTCAAGAAAAGAAGCAATAAAGGGTGTAATCCAAAAGAAAAGGGGATGTGGACATGGAACGAAACTATAAAAGCTATGAGCCAGCAGATATTGTGATCTATCAAAAGGATCAGGGAACTGTTTTGAAAGAAAAGTCTCTGATAGCATTTGATTCGGAAACAAAAAAGATTCTGGCAGTCGGAACAGACGCAGAGCGTTTTGTAGAAAACTCAGACAAAAATACAATGGTGATTTCTCCATTGCGTCGAGGGCGAATTGTGGATTATAGCGCAGCAATGAGTTTGTTCCAAGTTTTGTTGCAAAAAGTGTGGGGGAAAAGAACACTTCTTCGTCCTGCGATTGCAATTTGTGTGCCAAAAGGAATTGAGGAGGTAGAGAAAAAGGCGGCCCAGGATTGCTTCTATCAGGCGGCAAAGGCAAGGGATGTTTTGATTGTTGAGCAGCCGTATGAGCAGTTTATAGTGGAAATGTCAGAAGAGATTCGCACAAAATATCGAACGGTGATTGGCATAACGAAAGAGGAGCCAGAACGCTATTTGAGAGAGATGTTTCTTGAAGTACAGTTATATGCAAAACAAGAAAATATTTCATTAGACAGAGCCGCTGAGATTTTTGCGCAGGTTTGTTTGGGATCAAAATAGACCCAAAATCAGAAAAGAAAATTTAAATGTACAGAACATAAATGCAAGTGTGAGAAGAATTTCTAAGGCGTCAAAAAACGCCGCCTAAGAAATACTAAGTCTGCATAGCAGACTTTTTTCACACCAAAGAACGCCAAGAGCAGGCGTTCTTCTCATGGAATGTTTGTGCTGCAAAGCAGCATGACGAGAAAAGTGAAAAATTAGATTGAAAGTAGGAATATGTCAATGAAAGTCAGTGTATTGATAGAGGATACTTGCGGCAATCCAATATATAGGTATGAGCATGGATTGTCTGTTTATGTGGAGACAAAAGAGCATAAAGTACTTGTAGATACAGGGGCAACATCAGCCTTTTTGGAGAATGCACAGAGGATGGGAATTGATCTTTCCTTGGTTGATACAGTGATTATTAGTCATGGGCATTACGATCATGCAGGAGGTATTCTCTCATTCAATAAAATAAATCCTAAGGCAAAAATCTACATACAAAAAACAGCAACAGGTGCCTTTTATCATGGGGATCGTTATATTGGAATCGATCAGAAAATAGTAGAATTACCACAAGTTTGTCTGTTGGAGGGAAATTATAGAATTGACAAAGAATTGTATTTATTTACAGGAATTGTGGGAAGACGCTGTTATCCTAAGAGCAATCTTTTGTTGAGCACAAAGACAGTAGATGGATTAAAGCAGGATACCTTTGCTCATGAACAGTGCCTAGTAATTGAGCAGGGTGGAAATAATCTTTTACTTTCTGGCTGTGCACACAATGGTATTTTAAATATTTTAGATCGGTATCGTGAATTTTATACAAAGGAACCAGCAGCAGTGTTCAGTGGTTTTCATATGATGAAGAAAGAGGCATATACCACGCAGGAAGCAAGTATTATACAAGATACTGCGCGCGAATTGACAAAAATGGATACTATATTTTATACAGGCCATTGTACTGGCAGCGCAGCAATAGATCTCATGAAACCGATTATGGGAGAAAAATTGCAAAAGTTGCATTGCGGCGATCTTAAACTACCTTTTGACAAAGAAGAAAATTAGATCAATAAAGCAGGACGCATATATCATATAATGTGTAGGAGTAGATTCGCGGTACAGTGGCAGTATAAAAAATGGGTGAGTACATAATTTATTTAAGGAGTTGGCATCAGTTCACACTCGCGAAATAAAGTATCTATGGCGATTTTGTATTGTGCAAAGGAGGTTGCTTTACGTATTTTTTTCAAGTATGGTGATGAATCAATAAAGCTTTGACTTAGATAAGTCCATAAGTCCTTCATTTTAAACAAAGTGGGTGTTTCACCAGACATTGTAGTGGCGTAGCTGTCAAACAATGTGTCATGAAAGGCGCGGAAGCGTTCTTTTTGGTAGAAGTTTTGATATAAATGTTTCTCTTTCAAATCCCGCATCGCAAAGATAAGAGCGGGATTTTTTATGATACCACGTCCAATCATAACACGATTTATTTGAGGGAATTTCGTTACCAATGTGTTAAAAGTAGTGACAGAAGTGAGATCTCCATTGTAACATAATGGCATGGTGCTAGAATGAAGAGCAGTCTGAAAAGCTTCTATATGTGGAGTAAAATGGTATAACTCTTTTTGGAGCCGTGGATGTATAATGAGTTCTTCCACAGGATATTTTTGATATATTTTAAGAAGGTTTTTCCATTCGTCGAGTGATTCGATGCCGATTCTTGTCTTGATAGAGATGTTCAAAGGACATTTTTCATATAATTCATATAAAAAACGATCCAGAGAGTCTGGAATACTCAGAAAGCCTGCACCACGTTTTCTTGCTACTACAGTGCCAGAAGGACACCCTAGATTCAAATTTACAGTAGAGTAGCCATAGTCCTTTATTTTGTCAGCAATCTGAAGAAATTCATCGGAACGATTGGTAAGGATCTGTGGTATGACATGTAGGCCCTCATTATGTTTAGGAAGGATCTCACTGCGCTCACGGTGATTCATTTTTTTGCTGGAAATAAATGGGGTAAAATATTTATCAATACCACCAAAATAGTGGTGGTATGCTATTCTAAATTGATAGGTGGTAAGTCCCTCCATAGGGGCGAGATAATAGTTCATGCGTACTCCTTTAGGTATGTCAGTATTCTTCAATATTTTCAAAAACGTTGTGCTCAGGCGTTTTTTGACAGTACAGAATTTTGTCCATATCTTCATTTGATAGCGCATACCATCCCTTTGGAAGATCTAGTTCAAAAATGATTTCCATTTCTAGTTCAGGGTAAGCTAAGCATTGAATCAATTCATTGGCTGTGACAGCTAGGAGTTTGCCTGTAGGAAGATGAAGCCATTTTGAAGGAGCAGAAAGAACATCTGTATTGTTAAATTCACATTCTACATTAATCTCATCTATAAGCCAAAGCACCATTTTGCCACTATTACAGAAATTTTTTATGATTTCTGTTTCACGCGGACGCACACTACTCCATTCCTCATCTGGGAAATCAAAAATCAATTCAGATGTTCCTTGTACATCAAGCAAAATATCCATTGCATACAACATAGAATCATCGAATTCTTTTAAAAAGCTTGTATCTAACAAAACAAATCCATCCATTCTTTCGCAGTTTAGTTGAAATTTCATCGTGATACCTACCTTTCTTATAATTAAGTGATTGTAAACAGGATAACTTCAGATAAAGAACAGTGATTTTGGGGCTATTCTAATATAGTTTTCTTCGTTTTGGACAGCCTATTCACTAGCTTATGTTTTATTATACTATAGTCTAAGATTAGCTGTACAGCCTTTTTTGCTACTTTACAAGTATTAAATTTGTGGATTTCATTTTATAAAGTATCGTTTATAAACCGTGACTATTTTTCAGATTGTATGGTATAATATTTTTGAGAAATCATGCAGGATAGGAGATTGAAAATGCGAAAAATTGTTTTATTTATTGCTATGAGTCTTGATGGATATATTGCAGATGTAGATGGAAAGGTTGACTGGTTGATTGGGCAGGACAGTGACGTTGAAAGTAATGATAGCTATGAGGATTTTGTAAATAGTGTGGATACCATTATCATGGGGTGGAAAACGTATCATCAAGTTATAACAGAGTTATCTCCTGAACAATGGGTATATGATAACTTACAAAGCTATGTAATCACGCATAGAAAGTGTACACCTAAAAGCAATGTAATGTTTGTTTCAAAAAATCCATGTGTTCTTGTCAATGAATTAAAACAAAAAAGTGGCAAAGATATTTGGATATGTGGCGGAGCCAACATTGTTCGTCAGCTTATACAAGACAATCTGATTGATAAATATTATATTTCTATTATTCCAACGATTTTAGGAAATGGTATTCGCCTTTTTGATGTGATAGACAAAAAAATAGACTTACGTTTTATTTCATCAAAAAGCAGTAATGGCATTGTAGAAGTAGAGTATGAAAAGCGATAAATTATAAAATCCTAATAATTTTCCTTTCAATATATGTTATTAGAGTAGGAGAAAAAAGCGCAAATAAGCAGCAAATCTTTTTTAAATTTACTGCTTATTTGTACCATTATAATAGATGGTGCCTATTTCATTTTTATGTAGCTGTAATTTGCAGACTGGTATTTAACGATTTTCCTGAAAGGCCACGTATTCTTGTGCCATTTCTTTAATGGTATTGTCAACATCTGATCTGCCTGTAATTTCTTTCAAAATACCCATAAACTCCTCAGTATGTATTCCTACGTTTATACATCTGTTTAACATCCAAACGGTTGTGTTCGTTGTAGTTCTTTTTACGGATGCCGCAAGAGAAGCTTCATATTCACCACTAAATTGTTCTATAAAATCAACAATCGCACCAGGATCGCCAAAATAGGTTATGGGATGCCGCTCAAGTAAATGTAATAGTGGCTCAATAGCGTTTGTCTTATACCCCGCATTTGTAATAGTATCTATGCTGTCATACATTACATCAGTATTGGCCTCATTATATTCATCAATAGATGCTTCAATCTTTGCAATCTCCTGTTCTAAAATTGTTCATCTTTATACCTTCTTTTTACATTCTGGTTGTGATTTGATGCGTCTTAAGAGAACGTTGCTAACGCTTTTAGCAGTCCATTTTGACTCACCGCTATAGTGTGAGAAGTGTTTCTAACTGCTCACAGTAAAGACTGTTTCGTAGAGAAACTCTAAGGCTCACACCGAAGAGTGCACAAAATTTCGATTTACAAGCGAAAATATTCATCGTTATTTGTACAATGATGTACTAAACACTACCCATTGATTGCAGGGACTTTACAGATACATACAATATCATCGAGCGTTGTCATTTTACATAAAAAACAACAGTGAAACAGCAAAATGACAAGGCACATATGAAAGTCATTATAGGATTTTGCTATCTTTTTAACAGACAAAAGTCTAGAATAAATGCCAAATTAAAATGTTGTCGTCTCCTACATTTTTAAGGTTATTGAACAAAACACTGCAAGCAATTTGTCCGGAATTTCCATAATCAATTTGATAAAAGTCATTGATAAATTGTGCAAGTCCATCAAAATCAATCCTATCTTCTAATGATAGAATTTGTTCTTTTTCATAAAATGCAATTATATCAAAATCGCCAGTTGTATTCCGCCATTTTTCTCCGAAATAGTCTAAATCACACCGGATATTTACTTCATAAGTTGTTTCAAGATAGTGGAATAGCGCAATAAAAACTTCGCCAGAACATTTTTCATTTTCCAATTTTGTTGCTGAACTTTCCACTTCTGAATAAATCTCTTGTATTAGATTTTCAATTTTTGTAAAGTTGTCTTCTTGTAGCAAATTTCTCAATTCATCATACTTGTTTTTTGGGCATACTCCAAAATTTCCTATCATTGACATGATTGTTTCCTCCTGTTATTAATATGAAATAAAAATTTCACCTATCCTGATTTAAATCCCCGCAAAGGCGGGCAGATGGGAGTGAACATGAGAAGAGTTTCTAACAGCTCACAGCGACATAAGAATTAGTGTGAAATTAAAATTTCACACATCTTGATTTGTATGCCCGCTAAAGCGGGCAGATGGGAATTAGCGTGAAATTTTATATTTTCCTTATATATACAAATATGGATGTGCTCAAGACCAAAAATCCTGAAATTATTAAAAGGTTTTGTATGTTAGTAATATCAGCAAGCGGACCAAAAAACATCATGCCTAAAGGTAAAGTACATGAAGTAGCAATCTGCATGAAACTAAAAATGCGTCCTTGCATTTGTGCTTCGACATTTTCCTGAATAGATGCTGTTATGGGAGTGCTGTAACAAGGCGATGTGATTCCAATCAGCATATTGCAGATTAGATAGAGTATAAATACGGGGGCAGTTCCTAGGCCTATCATTAAAATGCCATAAAACCCACCTGCTACTAATGTAGTGTTCAACTTTTTCTTGAATCCGCCCCATGATGTAATAATGGTTCCGCCAACAATCATTCCAAAACTATAGGTCATTTCGCTCATAGTTAAACGCCACACTTCTGTTCCAAAAGAACGGCTTATCATAAGCGGAGTTAAAAACGCAGAGGGACTAATCAAGAACAAAATGAATACTTGAAAGAGCAATAGCCTTCTAATAAAGTGGTGATCCTTTAGATAAACTACCCCATCTTTTAATTCTACAAAATGTGATTTGATCAGTCTACAATCTGCTTTTAGAGGTTCTATTGGAACAGTAGCAGTTATGAGTATGCCTATTAAAGCAGTTAAAATATCAATAAACAGGGTTTCTTCTAATGTTGATATTGACAAAATAGCCCCACTAATAGCAGGAGAAACAAACATAATAATGGAGGATAGAGTGCTGTTAATGCCATTAATTTTCATCAAGTATTCTTTAGGGACTATTTGAGGAATGATTGCATTTACTGCGGGAGTTTGTATTCCTGTACCAGCCGAGCGAATTGCTAAAACAGCAAAAAGCAACCAAATATTTTTATGTCCGGTAAGGAAACACAAAGCTAATAGTAGAGTAGCACTTGCGATAAGGAAATCTGTTATCATCACAATTCTTTTTCGATTATAACGGTCAATCCACACTCCAGCAAAAAGAGAAATTAAAATTTGTGGTAAGAATCCACATAAAGTGGAAAGCATTATTATTTTTCCAGAAGAAGTCGTTAATGTGAGATACCAAATAATTGCATATTGGACAATAGAGGAACCAAGTAATGATATTGTTTGTGCAGATAAAAATCGAGTAATATAGCGTTTCCATTTATTTTCATTCATGATAATACCCATACCGCCTTCATTTTG
The DNA here is from genome assembly GCA_910586095.1 of uncultured Lachnospiraceae bacterium. Taxonomy (GTDB): domain Bacteria; phylum Bacillota; class Clostridia; order Lachnospirales; family Lachnospiraceae; genus COE1. The sequence continues at coordinate 8,848 of CAJUHQ010000124.1, forward strand.
GCTCATTCCTGTTTTTTAATTGTAGCAAAGAAACTTGCCGTATTCAAGGGATATTTCTTTTGCTATTCTAAATCTTCAACATTAAAACTTTCTGTTTTTAAGTCGCAATAGTGCCGACCTCTTATTGCCGTGAATTTCAACACGCAGTAATCTGGGTCTGTTACACCTTGTTTATAAAACAGGGTATCACCAGCACACCATATCTCCTTTTTGATTTTTTCATCTTGCAAGACCTCCATTGTACCTATCAGCATAATGCCTTCATATAGAAAGCGTCCTTTATTATAAAAGTAAATGCTTGCTTTCGGATTATTTATAAATTGCTGAGAACGCATAGAAGAAGTATTTGTTGAGAAATAAAAACAATTTCCCTCTATTTTACGGGGCATAAACATTGCTTTTATTGTTGGAAAACCATCTTCACTCACTGACGCAATAAAAGCCACCTTTTGTTTTTGAATAAATTCAATAATATGTTTTCTTGTTTGCATGGAAAGGCCTCCTAAACTATTTGCTGTTATGCAAATTTTCTGTTAACGTATGTAATATTCGTGCAAGATACTGTTCAAATTGCTTTTGTTCATTTTCTGAAAAACCTTGATAGAATAATGTGTTCATTTTTTCTGAAACAATTTCGTATTCTGTTTGCATAGATTTTGCGTATTCTGTAAGAGAAATAATGGTCTGGCGACGATTATTAGGATTGATGTTTCTTGTCACAAGTCCACTAGCAACCATTCCATTGATTACAATGGAAACGGTATTTTTAGCAAGGGAAGTTTCCTTGCTAATGTCACTGATTGTAAGATTGTCTGTCTTCCATAAAATAAACAAGATACGTCCTTGTCCCCCACTTATTTCAATATTGTGTTCAAGCAATAACTTCTCAAAAATCCTGTCCTGGAGCTGTTTAATTTGTGTAATGTAAAAACCTCCCTTTGTTTCCATTTTACCACCTCATTTCTAATTAGAATATTTCTATATAGAACTATTAAAGTATAACGCACTTTGTTTTGGAACGCAATATAAAAATGTATAAGAATTTATACTGTGTAACAGTTCAGCCATGCAAAATTGAATATACAAAATGCTGTTGGGAGCTTGCGCGCATAAGGCATTTTGTATATTCGATTTTATAGGGCGGACGCCCGACATGAAATGGGTATGGCTGAATAGTAACTATACTGTAGATTGAAAGAAATAGTGCAAGAGAAGATGGAGTGAAATGATTTCCAAGTAAAACATACTGTAAAGTAGTTTTTTTATTACAATATGTGATAAAATGCTTCTATACCTAATTTGGAGGAAAATTTAAAATGTTTTTATATCACTATTACGATGCTTCTATGAAACCATTCCAAAGTTTATCAGATGTTTCTATAGAAGAAGCAAGAAAAATAGTAAAGGATATTGCTTCAAAAAAGCCAAATACTCAATGTGCCAAAAGAACAACTGAATATATGGAATTAAGGCATCATTATGAAGATATCCTAAGATGTGAGTTTATGAA
>CAJUHQ010000125.1 GCA_910586095.1 uncultured Lachnospiraceae bacterium
ATATTTTCTTTATTCTGTCCTTTTCGCCTTTGGGAATAACAAAGTTTATTCTGTCGTAATGCTCTTTGATATGCCGGTTCTTATACGCTGTTCTGTCCATGAAAACACCGCCTTTTCCTTGATAACCGCATTATACAAAAGTCTTACGCAAGACACAAGATTTTTATGCCCTCGTTTGTGTGCTATGTATGTGCTACGCTTTAAAATTCAGCACTTTTCACCACAATTTCAGAAAACACATATATAAAGAAAACCCTTGAAAATACTGGACTTTCAAGGGTTTCACTAATTTCATTATTCTTCTTGTAATTATCTCTTAGAGAACTGTGGTGCACGACGAGCAGCCTTTAAGCCGTATTTCTTTCTTTCCTTCATACGTGGATCACGTGTCAGGAATCCCTCTTTCTTCAATACAGGTCTATACTCTGCATCTGCTTGCAACAAAGCTCTTGAAATACCATGTCTGATTGCGCCAGCCTGTCCAGTATAGCCACCACCACATACATTTACAAGTACATCAAATTTATCTATTGTGTCCGTAGCAACCAATGGCTGACGAACAATAACCTTTAATGTCTCTAATCCAAAATATTCATCAATATTTCTCTTGTTAATTACAATATTACCTGTACCAGGCATCAAATATACTCTAGCGATTGATTTCTTTCTTCTGCCTGTACCGTAATATCTTGAAGCATTTGCTGTCTTTGCCATTTTAATTTCCTCCTTTATTTGTCCCTTTGATTAAAATGTCAATGTCTCAGGTTTCTGAGCTGCATGCTTGTGCTCAGGCCCTGCATACACGAAAAGTTTCTTAAACATTTCACGTCCTAAAGGTCCCTTTGGAAGCATTCCTTTAACAGCGTGCTCAATAACCTCTTCTGGCTTCTTGTCTAACTTCTCTCGCAATGTTGCCTGCTTCATTCCGCCTACATAATCTGAATGTTTATAATAAATCTTCTGATCTAACTTCTTACCTGTCACTGCGATCTTTTCTGCATTGATAACAATTACATAATCACCTGTATCTATATGAGGAGTAAAAATTGGCTTCTTCTTTCCTCTCAATACACTTGCAACTTCAGATGACAAACGTCCCAATGTCATTCCCGCAGCATCTACTACATACCATTTTCTATCAATCGTAGCTGGACTAGCCATAAATGTTTTCATTATGTTACCTCCATATACTTAGCCTCTTGGCTCTCCTTTGACGGATATCCTCATTGTTGAATCCCTCCTGTACGGAATGTCCGGCCGTACTATCTAGATCCACAGGTCATCCAATACTCCTGGCAACATCAATTATTGATATCGGGGCTTTGATATTGTCTAATCTTATGCTGCCACACTGATTCATTATATTACACGCCTCCCAGCGTGTCAATACCCAAATTGCCAAATTTTAGCGCCTCTATTTCCTTTAGATATATCTAATGATTATCTTTACTCCCTCAAGATCGTTCCATCTTTTTTCTATACATATATTCTTTTACGCTCTTACTAAACAAAATAATGAGTGTCGCCATTGTATAGACAAATACGAGCATTAACGTCAATAATTCACCCCATATATTGTCCAAAAAAGCAAAGTATTTTATTAGGCTAGGTATTGAAATCACTATTGCTACTATAGCAATAATGCATGACACAATGTACAAATATCGTATCCATGACACACCATAAATTAATGCCACTGCCACCGCAGTATGAATAATTATGGTAATCAAACTAAATTTATGTGTAATCAATGATTTTGCAATATCCCATAAAAGGCCCGTTCCTGCAATCAGATAAATTAACTTTTTTCCTCTTTCATAATAGCGTCTATGTTTTTCTTCATACGCATCCAACTCTGCCTCTTGCTTTACACAAAAATCAATATCATTCATCACTAATCTATCGCCTATTTCTCAACTCCATCTTTTTAACCAATATCCATATCCAAAAACTCATACTTCTCCAATGTCAAACCACATGCAGGTGCTGTTGGCCCTGCCTTTGTCCGATCACACGCTCTTAGAATTTCTTCTATCTTTTGCGGTAATATATTGCCTCTTCCTACTTCTATCAGTGTACCTGCTATAATGCGTACCATGTTATACAAGAAGCCAGAGCCTGTTACACGAATAGAAATCATCTCATCTATCTTCTCCACAGAAATACTGTAGATTGTCCTGATCGTTGTTTCTGCTATAGTATTTGCACTACAAAAACTCTTAAAATCATGTTCTCCTACCAAATACTCTGCTGCCTGTCGCATAAGCTCCACATCCAATGGCACATATGTAAAATGTGTATAAAGTCGAACCGTTGGCAGCGGAAATGCTCTGTTTACAATTTTGTATACATATGTTTTTTTACTATTTTGATGTCTTGGATGAAAGTCAATTGGCACTTCTTGTGATGATTGGATGCGAATATCTTCTGGCAAACGTTGGTTTAATGCATACACAATCTTTTCTGCCGGCATTGTTGCCATTGTGTCAAAAACCGCTATATTACTAAGTGCGTGAACTCCTGTATCTGTTCGTGAAGCACCTATCACTTTGATATCTTCATGAAAAAGCGCACTTAATGCTTTGTTTAGTTCTGATTCTATCGTTGCTACCATAGGCTGAAGCTGCCAACCATGATATCTTGTACCATCATAAGCGACAATTAGCAATACTCTCTTCATGATAGTCCTCCATGCAATCTTTCACTTCGCTTTCTATGACCAAAACCGCGCGATAATCTCGCCTGCCACAATGGGAAGAAACTTGCTTGCCAGTATTCCTATTATCAAATAGCTCCCTACCATTATATAAGCGATCCAATCTTTCCTTCCATAGTGAAGTGGCTTCATCTTGGTTCGATACTCACCACCGCGATAACAGCGCGCCTCCATTGCCATAGCAAGATCATTTGCTCTTCTAAACGCTGATATAAAAAGAGGTACTAGCAATGGCACAAGACTTTTTGCCTTCTTGATTAAATTACCACTTTCAAAATCGGCTCCTCGTGCTAACTGCGCTTTCATAATCTTGTCTGTCTCTTCCATTAAGATTGGAATAAACCGAAGCGCTATTGACATCATCATAGCAATCTCGTGTACGGGCACCTTAATTTTTTTTAATGGTCCCAGCATCTTTTCCATGCCATCTGTCAACTGATTAGGTGTTGTTGTAAGCGTCATTACAGAAGAGCCTATAATTAAAAAGCTCAAACGCATCGCCAACAAGATAGCTAGTCGCACACCTTCCTTTGTAATGGTAAGCGTCCACACGCGAATGAGTGGCTCACCTGGTGTCAAAAACAAGTTAAACACTACTGTAATCATCAGTAAAAAGAGTATGGCTTTCATTCCCTTTATCATAAACCGAAATGGCACCCTAGAAAGCTTAATCACAAGCGCAAGAAACACTGCTGCTACAAGATATCCTGCTGCCCCATTAAACAGGAAAAGGGATATGATAAAAATAATTGTTGATCCCAATTTTACGCGCGGATCAAGTCTATGTATAATCGAATCTGCCTGATAATACTGTCCCAATGTAATATCCCTAAGCATACCTCTGTCCTCCAACCCTCCATACTGCCAACAGACCACAATTCAGAACTTTGATGCAAATTTCATTCATCAAGCCTATTTCCTAACTGAATTTTTAAAATAACGTATAATCTCTTCCTTAGCCTCATCAATCGTAGTCACCTCGTCGCTGACCTCATATCCATGATCGCGCAACTCCTTCATAATATATGTGACCTGCGGTGCAGCCAGTCCAACCTCTTCTAGTGCCTCATAATGACGAAACACTTCTCTAGGCTCATCATCATATAAAATGCTACCTTTGTTCATTACAATAATGCGATCCACATATTTGGCTACATCCTCCATACTGTGCGACACTAAAATCACAGTGATACCCATCTCATTCTTTAGCCTAAAAATCTGATCTAAAATCTCATCCCTTCCTTTTGGATCTAATCCAGCCGTTGGTTCATCCAATATCAAAACCTCTGGCTTCATTGCCAGTACGCCTGCTATTGCCACACGTCGTTTCTGTCCTCCTGAAAGATCAAATGGAGATTGATAGAAATAGTCATCGTCGAGTCCTACTAGTTTTAGCGCTTCATATGCCCGAAGCTCGACCTCTTTTTTAGAAAGTCCTAAATTTTTGGGACCAAAACATACATCTGTAAAGACATCTACCTCAAACAACTGATGTTCTGGATATTGAAACACTAATCCTACCTTGCTTCTCAACAGTTTTCTGTTAAAACCATCTGCATCAATATCCTCTCCGTTAAAATAAATTGCTCCACTAGTAGCCTTCATAAGTCCATTAAGATGTTGTACCAACGTCGATTTCCCAGAGCCAGTATGACCAATCAAGCCAATAAACTGTCCATCTGGTATCACTAGACTTATCTCATTCAAAGCCTTTACCGCCATAGCAGTATGCTCTCCATATACATGACTGACTTTATCTATAATGATAGACATTCTATTCCTCCATGTTGCTAACACTGATACTCTCTTTGCGTGTTAATCCGCTTTCCTATTCCAAACCATTAGTACTATGATAACTGAACTCAAAAGCAAATTTCATGCTTCTTCACAGCATTTGCCTGCATTGATCGATTGCTTCCCTAAATTCTTGTTTGGTCAAAATCCCCCTTGGAATAGGAAATCCTTCTTTTCTAAGTTCATGCGCAAGCACTGTCACCTGTGGAACATCAAGGCGCAGATCTCTCAATCTATCAACCTCTGAAAACACTTCCCTAGGCGTTCCTTGCAACGTTATCTTTCCTTTGTCCATCACATACACTCTATCCGCATAAATGACTTCTTCCATATAATGCGTAATCAAAATCACGGTGATGCGCTCTACATCATTAAGTGCTCTCACAGCCCTAATGACTTCCTTTCGTCCTTTCGGATCTAACATAGCAGTAGGCTCATCAAGAATAATACATTTGGGGTGCATCGCAATCACACCCGCTATAGAAACACGTTGTTTCTGTCCCCCAGAGAGCTTGTTGGGAGACGACTTTCTAAACTCATACATCCCAACAGCCTTTAGACTCTCCTCCACACGTTCCCAGATCTCTTTTGTAGGAACTCCCATATTTTCGGGTCCGAATCCCACATCTTCCTCTACCATCTGCCCTATAATTTGATTATCTGGATTTTGAAAGACCATCCCTGCTGTCTGCCGAATGTCCCACAAATACTGATCCTGTTTTGTATCTTTTCCATCTACCCACACAGTTCCTTCGGCTGGATAAAGAATTGCATTTAAGTGCTTTGCCAGGGTGGACTTACCTGAACCATTATGCCCTAATATTGCCACAAAATCACCCTGTGCAATGTCTAGATTGACATCATCCACGGCTGTGGTGATCCCTTCAACATTGCCTTCTTCATCCCGCCTTATATATTCATATACTAGATCTTTAACCTCTATTATTCCCATCTCTGCCACCTAAAACTATTGCACCCTACACACCTATGTCTCTGATTTATTTTATATCATTATTCTAGTACTTGACTTATACATCCTCATCTTGAAGTTTCTGTTGCATAAATGCTTTCTGAATCTTTCGCCTTTGCAGGACTTCTCTATGCTCCTTATCTAGCGCAATCTGTCGTCGTATTGTCTCCGCAATCCATATTGCTCTGATTTTCTCTAAAATCTCTTCTTCCGTATTCTGTGATTTGCTAGATGCCTGTTTTCCATAAACTTCTGTCTGCTGCCTTTTTTTCTCGCTCTTATATTCCTCGTCCCATTTTTGAATTTTTTTCAATTCTTTTTCTTTATCTTTTTGTCTCTGATAGCTTGCGCGTGCTGCTGCTGTACTTTCATACACTTTTGCAGGCCGCGGATTTTGCATATTGTGTTGATAAAATGGATTCGTTTGGCTATATGGATACATATTAGGTGTCATATATGGATAATATGCACCATATACATTTCTATTTGTTGTATCATTTCTATGATTCGTATTGCAATGATTTGCTCCCATTGCTCCATATTCTTCTGTAGTTGTGATTTTATTATTCATTAAATATTCATATGCCTGTTGCACATAAATATAATACTCCTCTGTATTTGTGTCGGGATTTGCATCTGGATGATATAGTTTTGCCTTATACCGATATGCACGTTTAATCTGCTCCTCAGAGGCATTTTCATGAATTCCTAGATAATAGCATGCTTTTTTCCTTGTCATGTTTTTGTACTGATCCATTACTGTTCCATTTCCTTCCAGTCTCATGTCTTTACGACAACATTCTTTGTAACCATTCAGAACCATAGGTGTATTGTATCCTACATTTTTGAATAATTACCCAAATTAGAAATTTTATGTGCATATCCTGGTGAAACATTCTAGTTACCTAGTTTTTATGATACAAAATGCGCTCCCATATTGGGGGCGCATTTGAGTACAAAATACAACACTATTATTATACGAACTCCAGTACCACCTGCATAGCACCATCGCCCTTACGCTGACCAACCTTGATGATTCGTGTATAACCACCATTGCGTCCAACATATTTTGGCGCAATCTCATCGAATAACTTTGCAACAAGATCAATCTCTTTTGTATTCTTCTTCTTTCCAGCATTTTTTGTTGGAATCTCTTTAGCAGAATACAATACTTTAAGCATCTGTCTTCTCGCATGAAGTCTAGAAGGCAAATCTTTTTTAATCTCCTTCTCCACCTCATCATAGACAGTCACTTTTTTACCATCTTTTACTTCTTTAACTCTCTTGCCATCTTTATCTTTTCGTGCAACCTTCGCTGTAACCTTGACCATCTCATAATTATCTTTCTCTCTGACAGCCAATGCAACTAAGCCTTCCACAATCTTCTGAGCTTCCTTTGCACGCGCCTGTGTTGTGATAATCCGGCCATCCTTGCTTGCAACTAAAGCAGTAACCTGACCTCTCAACAAAGCCTTTCTCTGATCGGATGTTCTTCCTAACTTTCTATACTCTGCCATGACTGGCTCCTTTCTTTGCGAGGACACATCACTTACATCATCTCTTCTGTAAGCTACCCTCATTGGTGGAACAAATGACAACGCCCGTGGTCTTACTTATCACATGTTAATTTTAATACTCCATCGCTGAGCACAGATATGAACACTTTGGGATTACCATATCTGCTTACTATGAAAGTAAAAAACAACTTTCATAGTATATATGGCCATGCGGCCTGACATACGGCAAATTGAATATCATGCACGTTTACATGAAAGTAAAAAACAACTTTCATAGTATATATGGCCATGCGGCCTGACATACGGCAGATTGAACATCATGCACGTTTATTATAAAAGTAAAAAACAACTTTCATAGTATGAATGGCCATGCGGCCTGACATACGGCAGATTGAACATCATGCACGTTTATTATAAAAGTAAAAAACAACTTTCATAGTATGAATGGCCATACGGCCCGAAATCGTAAAGACATTTCAGAAATTGTATGATCCAAATTTATTATATTTGCTCTTTCCTATATCAACTAGATACTACTTCCTATATAGTTGATTAGTATACAATATGCATCTACTTTGACTATGCACATCACTATCATTCATCAATAGGATTGAGCTGTAAACCCAACTCTTTAAGCTTCGCCAACACCTCATCTAAAGACTTGCGTCCTAGGTTGCGAACCTTCATCATATCCTCTGATGTCTTGTTTGTCAGCTCTTCGACAGTATTGATTCCTGCCCTCTTCAGACAATTATACGAACGGACTGACAATTCCAGTTCATCAATACTCATCTCGAGTACTTTTTCCTTCTCATCATCCTCTTTTTCAATCATAACTTCCGCATTCTTTGCATTTTCGGAAAGATTGATAAAGAGCTTCAGATGCTCACTCAATACCTTTGCAGCAAGGCTAACAGCCTCGTCTGGAGCAAGTGTAGCATTTGTGTATACATCCAATGTCAGTTTATCATAATCGGTAATCTGACCTACACGGGTATTTTCTACGGTAACATTTACTCTCTCTACAGGAGTATATATAGAATCCACTGCAATGACGCCAATTGGTAAATCCTCGCCCTTGTTCTTCTCAGCGCTGATATAACCTCTGCCCTTTGTAATAGTAATCTCCATGTAAAGCTTGCTCTCCTTGCCACCGCTCAGCGTCGCGATAACCTGATCTGGATTCATGATTTCAATATCCTGATCTACTTGAATATCTGCTGCTGTGACAACACCTTCGCCTTCAAAATCAATAATTGCTTTTTTAACTTCATCAGTTTCACAGTTGTTTTTGATCGCCAAGCTTTTGAGATTCATAACGATTTCAGTCACATCTTCCTTGACTCCCGGAATAGAGCTGAACTCATGTAAGACTCCATCAATCTTAACCTGGCTTACAGCTGCACCGGGTAGGGAAGCAAGCATAATCCTTCTAAGAGAATTACCCAGTGTAATTCCATAACCTCTCTCTAAAGGCTCTACAATAAATCTACCATATTTTTTGTCTTCAGAGATCTCTGCTACTTCAATATTTGGACTGTCAAAATCAAATGCCAGCACTGTAATACCCTCCTTTATGAATGTGATGAAAAAGCCTTTGCCTATTATAATGAGCCTATTTATTACTATGAAAATAAAAAACAACTTTCATAGTATAGATGACCATACGGCCTGAAATGGTATAAAACATTTCAGGAATTGTATGATGCTAATTTACTTAGAATATAACTCGACAATAAGCATCTCATCTACAGGAACATCAATCACTTCTCTTGAAGGAAACTCCTTGATTGTACCCTTGAAGTTCTCCTGATCGACATCCATCCATTCAGGAACTAATCTGCCGTTTGTAACCTCTGCAACATCTTTATATCTCTGTAAACCCTTCGCTTTTTCGCTCAGTTCAACTGTGTCTCCAGCGCTAACTAAATAGGATGGTATATTGACACACTTTCCATTTACTAATATGTGCTTGTGTCCAACAATCTGTCTAGCTTCTTTTCTAGTTCTAGCATATCCCATACGAAAGACAACATTGTCAAGCCTTCTCTCGAGAAGAATCATCAGGTTCTCACCTGTCATTCCCTTCATTCTATCAGCTTTCTCATAATAGTTGCGGAATGGTTTCTCAAGGACACCATAAATAAACTTTGCCTTCTGCTTTTCTCTAAGCTGTAAACCATACTCACTCATTTTCTTTCCAGCTCTAAGAGATTTTCTTTTTGACTTTTTATCATATCCTAAAAATACAGGATCTAAATCAAGGGACCTGCATCTCTTCAGTACAGGAACTCTATTCACTGCCATGCTTTTATCCTCCTAAATTAAACTCTACGACGCTTTGGTGGACGGCATCCATTATGAGGAACGGGTGTTACATCCTTAATACTAGTTACTTCTAAGCCACATGCCTGAAGTGCACGTATCGCAGCTTCCCTTCCTGAACCTGGTCCTTTTACCATTACATCTACAGATTTTAAACCATGTATTAAAGCCGCCTTAGTAGCTGTTTCTGCTGCCATCTGCGCAGCATATGGAGTAGATTTCTTTGAACCTCTAAATCCCAGACCGCCTGCACTTGCCCATGAAAGAGCATTTCCTTCAGTGTCTGTCAATGTAACAATAGTATTGTTAAATGATGACTGAATGTGTGCCTGTCCTCGTTCAACGTTTTTCTTTACGCGCTTTTTTGTTACTTTTTTTGCAACTTTTTTAGCCATTTTAAACTAACCTACTTTCTTATCCAAACTAATTACTTCTCTTTATTTACTGCAATACAAACATACTTCTACTTTTTACTTGCTACAATACATAACGTACTATCTAGCTTTTTATTTCTTCTTATTTGCTACAGTACGCAAAGCGTACTATTTAACTTTTTATTTCTTCTTATTTGCTACAGTACGCAAAGCGTACTACTTAACTTTTTATTTCTTCTTATTTGCTACAGTACGCAAAGCGTACTACTTAGCCTTCTATTTCTTCTTATTTGCTACAGTACGCTTGGGACCCTTTCTGGTTCTCGCATTTGTCTTTGTTTTCTGTCCACGAACCGGCAGTCCCTTTCTATGACGGATACCACGATAACAGCCAATTTCCTGTAATCTCTTGATATTCAGTGCGATCTCACGCTTAAGATCACCTTCAACCATATATTCTTCATCAATGACAGCACTAATTTTTCTAACATCATCATCTGTCAGATCTCTGACGCGAATATCAGGATTCACTCCTGCCTTTTCAAGGATTCTGTTTGAACTTACTCTACCAATTCCATAGATATAAGTCAATCCAATCTCCACACGTTTCTCTCTTGGTAAGTCAACACCAGCAATACGAGCCATGTTAAATTCCT
>CAJUHQ010000126.1 GCA_910586095.1 uncultured Lachnospiraceae bacterium
ATTACTATTTGTGCCGCCAACTGAAAGGCGGCGGAATGGAGATTTATATGAAAAAGGACATCAAAATTTTTTATAATCACAGAGATAGCAGATTTGAATTGCTCAGAATTATTAGTATGTTTGGTATAGTAATTGGACATTATATGTGTCATGGTGGAGTTTTAACAAATGGCTCTTTTTTTAATCAGTTTATTGCATCAGGAATTGCTATTGGGGGGTAAAACTAGTAACGATATTTTCATTATGATAAGCGCATGGTTTTTAGCTGATAGAAAATGTGAAGGTTTTGTAGATAAATCAGTAGTGAAGTTATTTATTAAGACAACTATATTTTCCATTGGAGGGTATGGAGTGTATTGCTTGTTCATTGGGAAATTTGATTTTGGTTCTTTTATTACTTCTGTTCAATGGGTAAATAGCAGCTATGGATTTATAGTAGTATACTTATTTTTATTTTTGTTATACCCTTTATTAAATAAGTTGATTAGTTGCGCACAAGAAAGAATACTTCAAAGAATATGTTTGATCGGTTTAGTATTTATTACATTATTTAGAGGACCATATAATACATATTTTACATTCATTTTTATTTATTTGATGATTTCTTATATTAAAAAATATAAATTTACTTACATAAAAAAGGAATGGTGTGTTTATTCTTTTGTTGTTTGTAGTATTGTAATAAAATTGATTCAGGTTGTTTGTCAATTATATTTTCCATCAGGAATGACTTCTATGTTGGATGAGGAATGTGATATTTTGGTTTTGATTAATGCGTTAAGTGTTTTTATATTTGTTGCCAAATCAGAACCATTTTATAACAATATAGTTAATTTTATTGCAAAGGGGATGATTACAGTTTATTTGATTCACGAGAACAGTTGGCTTCGTTTTTACATTTGGAGCTTTTTTAGATGTGAAGCATTTTATGATTCTAATTATATGATTATTCATAATATTTTTTGCTCTTGTGTAATTATGATTTTGGGCGTAATTATAGGATTTGTTTATGATATTGTAGAGTATAGTATTATAAAGAAAATATCAGAGAAAATAAAATAGTGTTGTGTTAGGTATAGATTAAGTGAAAGGACGGAAAGGATAGTATGGATTCATTTCAATTTAAAGTTACAAATATAGAGGGATTAAAAATAATATATCCATTTTTTGCTCCAGATAATAGAGGTTTTTTTATGAAAACATATGAACGGGAGATTTTTAAGAAGAATGGAATAGATATAGGAAATGCGGAAGACATAATTTCTTACTCCAAAAAAGGTGTTTTAAGAGGGCTGCATTTTCAAACTCAAAAGTCTCAAGATAAATTAATACGTGTATATTGGGGTGAAGTTTATGATGTAGCGGTAGATTTGCGAATAGGTTCACCAACATTTGGGAAATGGCAAGGGTTCTACTTATCGAATAAAAACAGAATGGGATTATATATTCCTAGAGGGTTTGCACATGGATACTTAGCATTATCAGATGAAGTAGTTTTTTCTTATCGATGTGGAGAACCATATGAGCCCTCCTTCGATTCAGGAATAATATGGAATGATAAAGAATTAGGAGTGGAGTGGCCTTTAGAAAAAGTTGACGAGCTAATTATTTCTTCTAAAGATCAAAGATTACCATCATATCAAGAATTTAAGAAAGAAAATAAGGGATTATAAGGAGAGAATATAGTGAAAATTGTAATGACAGGTGCAACAGGATTTTTAGGAGGATATATAGCAAAAAGATTGACTGAACTGCATCAAGTATGGTGTATAGTAAGGAAAGATTCAATCATACAAGATTTGAGTAGTATTCCAGTTGCGTTGATTTATTCAGATAGATATGATAATTTATATGATGAATTGCAAAAAGTAAAACCAGATTTAGTTATACATTTAGCAGGAGTTTTTCTTGGTGAACATAATAGAGATAATATTGAAGGAATGTTGGAGGCTAATTTAAAATTTACATGTGTCTTTTGGGATGCTGCTTTTCAGGCAGGATGTAAAAATTTTATTAATACAGGAACATACTGGCAAAATTATCTAGGAGAGACCTATAATCCTGTAAATTTATATGCAGCAACAAAACAAGCAGCAGAGGACTTGTTATTGTACTATATCAAAGTAAAAAAAAGCAAAGCTATCACCATGCAAATATTTGATTCATATGGTCCAAATGATAAGCGCAATAAAGTATTAAATTTAGTGGCAAAACTACAAAATGGTGATGAGATTGACATGTCGCAAGGAGAACAAAAGTTATATTTTTGTTATGTTGAGGATATTGTTTCAGCTTATGAAAGAGCAATAGAATTAGTAGTTAGTATGGATGAAGGTGAGTATCATAAATATGCGATCCGATCTAAAGATCCTATTTCATTACATACAATTATTGATGAATATTTACAAATAGCAGGAAAAGATATTAAATGTAATTGGGGAAAACGTTCTTACAGAGAGAGAGAAATCATGAATCCAGATGGAATTGGAGAGCCTTTGCCTGGTTGGGAAGCAAAGTATACACTACAACAAGGACTTCAAAAGTATATTTGTAGTTGAAATGTGAGATATTTGGTGTAGATCATTTGAGGGGATTTTAGACTAACATGTGAATAGATGGAGGAGTAATGAATCATTTGTATTCGGAAAGGATTCAATGATTCATAGTGTCTAAATTAATATATATAAGGAGTATGAAAATGAAGGTAGTGTTGTTGGCAGGTGGAAAAGGAACAAGAATTACAGAAGAATCTGAGTATAGACCTAAACCATTAATTGAAATAGGAGGCATGCCTATATTGTGGCATATTATGAAAGAATATTCATATTATGGGTTCAATGAATTTATTATTTGTGCAGGATATAAACAAGAAATGATAAAAAATTGGTTTGCTAATTATTTTTTACGCACTTCAGATGTAACGTTTGATTTTACACGGGGGGGCGCAATGCAAATTCATTATAATAAGATAGAAGAATGGAAAGTTACAATAGTTGATACAGGACTTGATACAATGACTGGTGGAAGAATCAAACGAATTCAAAGATATATACATGAAGATGCTTTTATGGTAACATATGGTGATGGTGTTTGCGACTTAGACTTGAAAAAATTATTAGAATTTCACAAATCTCATGGTAAAATAGCAACTTTGACTTCCGTAATATTAAAACAGGATAAAGGAACTTTAGATATAGGATGGGATAATTCTGTTAAAGCTTTTAGAGAAAAAGAGAATAGTAATCAAAAATTAATCAACGCAGGGTATATGGTTTTTAATAATAAAATTTTTGACTATTTAAAAAACGATGAAACAATATTAGAACGATGGCCGATGGAGCAATTAGCAAAGGAAGGTGAATTAATGAGTTATCAACATAATGGTTTTTGGCAATGTATGGATACTTTGTGGGAGAAACAACAGTTAGAACATATGTTGCATAAGGGAAAGGCTCCTTGGAAGGTATGGGAATAAGTAGAAGAAAAAATAATGTTTGAAGAGTTAGATTAAAAAATTCAAACATTTTTAATAAAGCGAACGTTGTTCACAAAGCGAACGTTGTTCACTTGATAAATTTGTGTAAAGGCCAAATTGGCTATTGCATGGAGGATTAGTATGTTAGAGTTTTATAAAAATAGAAAAGTTTTAGTAACAGGTCATACAGGGTTTAAAGGCGCATGGATGTGTAAGGTGCTGTTGATGGCGGGGGCAGAGGTAACAGGATATGCGCTAAAACCATCAATACAACCTAATCTTTTTGATGCACTTTTACTACAATCCCAGATCCGTTCCATAGAAGGAGATATAAGAGACTTGTCTAAGTTACAAGCAATTTTTGACCAGACAAAGCCAGAGATTGTCATTCATATGGCGGCTCAACCCATTGTAAGAGAATCCTATAAAAATCCCGTGTATACGTATGATGTAAATGTAATGGGAACTGTCAATGTTCTAGAATGTATTCGACATTGTGAGTCAGTGCGTTCTTTTGTGAATATCACAACGGATAAAGTGTATAAAAATAGAGAATGGGAGTGGGGATATCGCGAAAATGAGGAATTGAATGGATATGATCCATATTCCAATTCAAAATCATGCTCAGAGTTGGTGACACAAAGTTACAAAAATTCTTTTTTTACAGACACAGAGGTGGCAATTACAACAATGCGAGCAGGGAATGTAATTGGTGGAGGTGACTTTGCAGCGGACAGAATTATTCCAGATTGTGTGAGAAGTGCGTTGGAAAACAAAGATATCATCATTAGAAATCCCTATTCTATACGGCCATATCAGCATGTGTTAGAACCTGTGATGGCCTATTTGATGGTAGCAGCAAGACAATGTGAAGATAAGAAATTAGCAGGAAGTTATAATATTGGACCTGATGAACAAGACTGTATCACAACAGGACAATTGGCACAGCTATTTTGTGATGTGTGGAAAAAACAAACAGGCCAGACGATCAGATGGATCGATCAACATGACAGAGGACCACATGAGGCTAACTTTTTGAAGTTGGATTGTTCTAAGATTAAAAAAATTTTTGGATGGAAACCACTATGGAATATAGAAGGAGCCATAAAAAGAAGTATTGAAGCATATTGCCACAAAGAAATTACAAAGATTTTAGAAACCCAGATACAAAGCTATATCAATCAAAGCGTAGAAAGAATTTAATGGAAAGTAAAAGAGGGCAGTTATGAATATTTTGCGCAGTGCAAAGGACCTATGGCAAAAATATAATTTTATATTAACACGATCACAGAAAAGGTGGGGGATCGTTGTTATTATTATGACGTTTATTGGTGCGGGGTTTGAGACACTTGGTGTGTCTATTATACTACCATTGGTACAAGTAATTATGTCTCCGCATGCGTTGTGGAATAATCAATATTTTGTCTATATAGCAGACTTTTTCAAGATTTCTACGTATGAGCAACAAATTTGGTTAGTGGGTGTAGCGGTTATTGGAGTCTATTTGATAAAAAATGGATTTCTAACGTTATTATCCTATGTGCGAGCAAAGTATTCCTGTAAAATTCAAAGAGAATTATCGGTTGAAATGATGAAATCCTATTTGGGAAGAGGATATTCTTTTTTTCTTAAGATAAATACGAGTGAGATCTTAAGAGGGATGAATAATAGTATACAAAATACGTATGATGCCTTATATCAATTTTTTCGTATTATGTCAGAATTGATGACAGTTTGTTGTATTTGTATCTATATTATGGTTATGGATGCAGTCATGGCCTTGTGCGTGATTATGCTTGCGTTTATTTGTCTTTTAGCAGTACTATTTGGTTTTAAGAAGTGGATGAAGGTGTGTGGAGAACAGGAATATATATTCGGGGCTGCAATAAATAAAACTCTTTTACAAGCATTTCAAGGTGTAAAGGAAGTTCTAGTGATGGGGAAACAAAAATATTTTGTGGAGGAATATGAAAAGAAATATATAAAACGTCAATATCCTGCTGTTGGAAGAGTGGTAGCGGTGGAAAGTCCGGCATTTTTAATCGAAGCTACTTGTGTGACAGGACTTATTTTTGCAGTGATTGTAAAGGCAATGGGAGGAGGGGATACAAGTCAACTTGTAGCGCAACTTGCTTCTTTTGCTGTGGGAGCTTTTCGTATTTTACCTTCTCTGGGAAGAGTATCTAGCAGTTTTAATCAAATGGTATTTGATATGCCAGGAGTTCATGATACGTATAATAATTTTATTGAAGTAAGAAATTATGAGAATAATAAGAAGTGTTCTGTTTTGGAGGAAAAAGAAGCTCATATTTCATTTGAAAGAGAATTAAATATTCATAATATAGAGTGGAGCTATTCTAATTCAGGAGAACATGTATTAGATGGATTGAATATGACAATAAAAAAAGGACAGTCAGTAGCTTTTATTGGACAGTCAGGTGCTGGAAAGACAACACTTGCAGATGTAATTTTGGGGTTGCTCCATCCGCAAAAAGGGGATGTATTGTTGGATAATCATACAGATATTTTTACAATTCCAACTAATTGGAGTCGTATGATTGGTTTTGTACCACAAGCCGTATATTTGACGGATGATACAATACGCAACAATGTAGGCTTTGGCATGAATCCAGATGATATTAATGATGAAATTGTGTGGAAGGCACTAGAACAGGCACAACTTAAAGATATTGTTGATGACCTTCCAGATGGAATTAATACATTGATAGGGGAACGCGGTGTGCGTTTTTCTGGTGGACAGCGTCAGAGAATAGCGATTGCTAGGGCACTTTATTCCAACCCTGATATCTTGGTACTTGATGAGGCTACTTCCGCATTAGACAATGATACAGAGTCGGCTGTTATGGAGGCAATCGAGCAACTTCAAGGACACAAGACGTTGATTATTATTGCACATCGATTAACAACTGTGCGTAATTGTGATGTAATCTATGAGATTAAGGGTGGAAAGGCAGAGATAATAGATAAAAAGGAATTATTTAAAAATTGAAATACACATAAAGATAAACAAATTTAGAGGAACTTCATGAGTATAATAGCGCTATTTCTTCCATCATGTTAGCAATAATACTAATATCACCATTTGTTATAATACTATAATACAAGAAAAAAGTATGTTATAGTGTGGCAAAAGAGATGATAATAAACTGAAAAATTTGGGCTGTATCCTAAATTCATACGTTGTTGGCAGCAAGGAAAATTAGAAAATAGGTGTTTTATAAAGCGTATTATGGTTTATATAGATCATCTTGAGGTATATGAAGATTCTAGATTCAGTATTTACTGATGAATTTGATATAGACATCCGACAATCATTTTTTCGAGATACCACTATTTGAATGTAGGAATATAGCTATTTTTTAGTGCTTTATTGTGTAGTTTCTACAGTATAAGTGAGAAGTTGAAGGAAGGGGTATTAACATGCAATGCTATAATCATAAAAGGATTAATAAAACTAGTATGTTGAAAATAGGTATTATGATTATTAATATTGTTCTTCTATTATTTTTGACATCAAAAAAGTGTGGTATGCATGAGGATGAGTATTATACATATGCTTTGTCAAATAATCAAACAGGAATGAGTGTTTCGTTTGAGGATGGCAAACAAATTAATTCTCAGCAATACTATGAAGAGGTATTTAATGCCTCAAAGTTGGATTTTGCAAGAGTATGGGAAAATCAAAAAAATGATGTGCATCCACCTTTGTACTATATGATCTTTCATATTTTTACAAGATTCACGCACAATTTTTGGGGATTAAAGACAGGAATTATACTCAATATTTGTTTTCATGTGTTTAATATAATGATTTTATATAAAATAATAGAAAAAGTTTTCGATAAAACATTTTTTTGTTGGGCAGGATGTATTTTTTATGCGTTTATGCCAATAGTTTTAGGAAATGTTTTATTACAAAGAATGTATACACTTTTGGCTACGTTTACGCTATTGTTGCTCTTTATAGTAGTAAAGCGAATTTTGAATAAAAAAAGTGAAAGATTTTATATATATTTATTTTGTGTAAGTGTAGGAGGAAGTCTAGTTCATTATTATTTTTTGATTTATCTGTTTTTTGTTTGTCTTATCAGGGGGATATATCTTATTGTTGAGAAGGCATGGAAAGAAGTGTTTTTGTTTTTGGCAACAATGATATGTGCAGCAGGTGCATGTATTATGATTTTTCCTCCTATAGTACAGCATATATTTTTTGGATACAGAGGGCAACAATCATTTGACAATTTTCTTCACTCTTCATATGGAGAGAATATCGGATATTTTGTTCATAAGATTAATTATTTATTTGGTGGATTAGTTGCTCCAATATTTTTAATTATTTTAACTATTATTGTCTATTATATATACACAAAACAAAAACAAAAGGTATATATATGGATGGTGCTCACTATTCCAAGTATTGGTTATTTCTTGATCGTTTCTAAAATTTCGGTGTTGTTGCATGAACGATATATGGCATTATTATATGGAAATAGTATTATTTTAATAATAGGAATGTTAGATGTGCTGTCACAAAAATTAAAAAATAAAAGGATAGCATATGCCTTTTGCGCATTTTATATGGCTGGAATTGTTATATATAATTGGTTTACATATGAATGGAGAGAATTGTATCAGGAAGCAGAGAGTGCCTATGAAATTGCTCAAAATTATGGGAGAGAGAATGATTGTATTCACATCTATACTGCGACTTGGAAGAGTATTCCAAGTATATATGAGTTTGCGTTATATCAGAATAATAGCTTTATAAAAATGGAGGAATTAAACAATTTGATTCAAAATGATATTTATCAGGAATATGATCATGTTGTCGTATATATTGATAGAGAGATTGAAACAGATCAGATTGAGGAAATGCTGAAAGAAATAATGAGAGTTTGTTCTCAATTGCATGAGTATAAAGAGCTATATCAATACAATTATCAGAAGGTATATTATTTAGATTAGGGTGCATTTGGTATTTTGAGAATTTGAGATTATATTGGTTTGTAAAATATTGTTAGGAGAAATTGAATGGGAAAGCGTTGGAAAGCAGTTATACTATCAATGATTTTACCAATAATAGTTCAACTGGGAATTTATGTTGTATGGGGACAATTTCCTTTTGGGGACAATAGTTTGCTGATTTGGGATATGGAGTGGCAATATGCTCCTTTTTTCGCCCATCTTCATGATATTTTGCGTAGAGATGCATCTGCACTGTATAGTTTTTCACGCGCAATTGGCGGAAATATGTTTAGTGTTGCGGCTTACTATCTTATAAGCCCATTTAATTTATTATTTTATTTCTTTGATGCAGAGCATATTTATATAGGGATTCTTATAGTTACTCTATTAAAAGTAGGGGCATCTGGAATGTCAATGTATTGTTTTTTATGTAGGAAGAAACAATGTTTTGATGCAATTCTTTTTTCTACCGCGTATGCATTATCAGCGTATATGGTAGGATATCAATTTAATCTTCTTTGGCTGGATGCACTAATTTTTTTACCAATGGTTGCAAGAGGAATCGAACAAATAATTGATCGGGGAAAATTTGTTCTTTATACGATATCGATTTCTTTTGCAATCATTACAAATTTTTATATGGGATATATCATATGTTTCTTTTCTGTATTATATTTTTTATACTATTTTTTTTCGATTACAAGACGAGAAAATATTCTTAAAATTGTGACAGTATATGGTATTAGTTCAGTTATTGGAGGAGGGATTTCAGCATGGATTGCATTGCCGACATGGTATGTTTTGCAACGCGGAAAGAATGATATCTCGTTGAGCGTTTTAAAGGATTTTCATACGATTTTTTCATATACAGATCTGTTTGATGCTTGTTTTGCTGGGACGGTTAGTACGGAACAGATAACAGATGGAAGGCCATTGATCTACTGTGGTGTACTTACATTAATGATGGCAATGTGTTGGATTGTCTTGGGAAAAGAATCGTTGAGAAAAAGAGTATTGTATCTTCTTTTATTGGGTTTTATTGTGCTATCTTTTAATTATTATAATCTGAATTGTTTGTGGCACGCGTTTAATTATCCAGTAGGTTCTCCATATCGTTTTTCATTTATTTATATTTTTTTGTTATTAGATATTGCGCATAAGGGATATCACAGTCTATTAGATCAGCAAACTCATAATAGGACAAAAGCTCTTATTGGAAGTGGGCTTATTTTGATAATCATTTTGATTGCAAGGCGAAATACTTTTGTTGTAAGAGGACAAAAAGATGTGCTATATAGCAATATTTTTTTAATTGTATCATATCTATGGTTGCTGCTATTTGGTAGAAAGAAAAAGGTGGGAATGTACCTTGTTACAATAGTATTGTGTCTAGAATTGCTTTTTAATGCAGATCAACTTTATTCTTCAAGCTGGCAATATGATTCTGTATCAGTGACAGGGTATAATCAGTACATGGAGGAAATCATGCCACTTGTAGAGAAAGTTAAGGAGGATAGAGCAGGGGCACGCTGTGTGATTACACAACATGAGTATAGAACAGGTAATGATCCGTTTTTGTTTAATTTGTATGGCTTGGATTCGTATACATCTGTTGAGGAAGAAAAAACGATATGGATTGGCAAAAGATGGGGGCTTTCTAGTAGTATGCTTTGGGGGATTTATTATGAAAATGAGATACCAGAAGCAATAAAAGCTCTTCTAGGTGTAAAATATATAATTTCCTGCCAAGATCCTCAAAGAGAGTATACAACCTCTGAAAAGAGTGGGAGGTAGTGTGAAAGAAAGTAGAGGAAAACCATAAATTGGCGCACTTGAATAAGCTGT
>CAJUHQ010000127.1:0-5365 GCA_910586095.1 uncultured Lachnospiraceae bacterium
GCCTTGTAGAAAGTGCATTAGATCAAGTGCACATTATAGAGGCATCGAATTACGATCAGATTGTAATTAGTATCAAATCTTCTGATGTGAGGATGTGTATACAAGCACATGAAATGTTGGCAGATCAAACACAATATCCATTGCACGTAGGTATCACAGAAGCAGGTACAATTATAAGTGGTAATATTAAATCAGCGATAGGACTTGGGATTATACTAAATCAAGGAATCGGAGATACTATCCGCGTATCGCTGACTGGCGATCCTGTAGAAGAAATCAAATCTGCAAAGTTAATATTGCGAACACTTGGACTTAGAAAAGGTGGAATCGAGGTGGTGTCTTGTCCTACTTGTGGCAGAACAAACATTGATTTGATAGGATTGGCAAATCAAGTAGAAAATTTGGTGCAAGGATATGATCTAACTATAAAGGTGGCTGTTATGGGATGTGCTGTAAATGGACCAGGTGAAGCCAAAGAGGCGGATTTGGGTATAGCAGGCGGCATTAAGGAAGGGTTGCTAATCAAAAAAGGTGAGATTGTTAGAAAAGTGCCTGAAGAAGAACTTTTAAACGCATTGAAAGCAGAGTTAGACAAATTGGTGGTTAAAGAGCATGGAGAAAAAGTTTTTTGACGCATTTCCCAAGCTTCAATTAGAGGGATTGATGCGAGATCTTTTTGAACAGGTGATAGTGGAACGAATCACAGCTACGAAACGCAAGGATTTGTTGCGTATTTACATTAGAAGTGAGAGATTGATTGAAAAAGAATATATTTATAGTGTGGAAGGTGAAATTAAAAGACAGTTTTTTGCACGCGATCCGATTGTCATTAAGATATATGAAAAATTTCTCTTGTCGGAACAGTACAATCCAGAAAAACTCATGGAAGCATATCGGGAAAGTATTCTCACAGAATTAAGAGAATGTGAACACATTCTCTACACTATGTTAAGACAGGCAGATACAAGTTTTCCAGATGAGCATACAATGGAGTTAGTCCTTGAGGATAGTGTGATAGCAAAGGCCAAAGAGGAGAAACTAGTTGGTATTTTGGACAAGGTTTTAAATGAGCGGTGTGGTTTTGTAGTAAAGTTCCAGACCTCCTACAAGGAGGCTCAAACAGGCAAATATAGGGAGGAGGATGCACTGCGAATCAAAAGGATGGTGCAAGACATTAGCAATCGCCTTGTAGAAAATGTTCAGGAACAAGAAAAGAGTGTATCAGAAACGATGGATAGAACCGCGGATGTCGTAACTATCGACGTAGCAGTGGACAAGCCAAAACAGACAGATAGTTCTAAACAAAGTGGAGGATCTGAGAAAACTAGTGTTTCTGCGCAAGTCAAAACAGGAGGACCGACCAATAAATTCAATAATTTGGATAGAAGATCGACAAATAAGTTTGACAAGGGTACAGAAAAGGGATATCAGCGTAGGGCACTTAAGCGCTCAGATAATCCCAATGTTATTTTTGGACGCGATTTTGAAGATGAGTGTATTCATATAGAAGAGATCTGGGACGAGATGGGAGAGGTTACCATTCGCGGAAAAGTGCGTGCGCTTGAAACGCGCGAGATTCGAAATGAGCGAACTATTGTAAGTTTTGAACTCACAGATTTTACAGACACCATTAAGGCAAAAATGTTTGTACATAATGAACAGCTTTCAGAACTTACACAAGATTTAAAAACAGGGGCTTTTGTAAAGTTAAAGGGAATCACAGTCAACGATACATTTGATAAAGAGCTTACAATTGGTTCTGTTATTGGAATTATGAAGATCCCAGATTTTACTACAACACGTATGGACAACAGTGCAAAGAAGCGTGTAGAACTGCACTGTCATACAAAAATGAGCGATATGGATGGCGTGGTGGATGTAAAAGATATTATCAAGCGTGCTAAAAAATGGGGACATAAGGCCATTGCGATCACAGATCACGGTTGTGTACAAGCATTTCCAGATGCCAATCATGCCATAGCGCCAGACGATCCGTTGAAGGTGATTTATGGAATAGAAGGATATCTAGTGGACGATCTAAAAGAGATTGTCACAGATAGTAAGGATCAATCTCTCGATGAGTGTTATGTGGTATTTGATATAGAGACAACAGGTTTTTCACCTGTCACCAATCGCATAATAGAAATTGGTGCAGTAAAAGTAGAGAATGGCCATATTACAAAACGTTTTTCAACTTTTGTGAATCCTGAAGTGCCAATTCCCTTTGAAATCGAGAAACTAACTAGTATCAACGATAGTATGGTAATTGATGCAGAGACAATAGAAAAAGTATTGCCAAAATTTCTTGCATTTGTGGGAGACGCAATTTTGGTGGCACACAATGCAAATTTTGATGTTAGTTTTATTAAGGAAAATGCTAAAAGATTGAAAATACCAACAGATTTTACCTATGTAGATACAGTAGGCATTGCGCGGATGCTTTTGACTGGACAGGCAAAATATACGCTAGATGCAGTGGCAAAGACATTGGGGATTTCTCTTGAAAATCATCACAGAGCAGTTGATGATGCAGAGTGCACAGCAGAAATTTTTGTTCGGTTTCTTGCAATGCTAAAAAAGGATGGAATCCATACACTTACTCAGTTAAATGATAGAGGCAAAGCAAGTGTGGATGCAGTGAGAAAACTACATTCGTATCATGTTATTCTTTTGGCTAAGAATCAAACGGGACGTGTTAATTTATATCGGCTTGTGTCGGAATCCCATTTGACATATTTTTATAAAAAACCACTAATGCCCAAAAGCTTGATACAAAAATACAGAGAAGGATTGATTATTGGGAGCGCTTGTGAGGCGGGAGAGCTTTTTGGAGCTTTGATTAATGGGCAAAGTGAGGAACAGATTGCGCAAATTGTACGATTTTATGATTATCTAGAGATTCAACCTATTGCAAACAATCATTTTATGATTGAATCGGATCGATACAGGGATATCAAATCAGAGGAAGATTTGATTGCGCTAAACAAAAAAGTAGTAAAACTTGGAGAACAATTTCGCAAACCTGTAGTTGCAACTTGTGATGTGCACTTTTTGGACCCAGAAGATGAGATCTATAGACGCATCATTATGGCACGCAGAAAATTTAAGGACGCGGACGAGCAAGCTCCACTATTTTTGCGCACTACGGAGGAGATGTTGGATGAGTTTGCATATTACCTAGGAAGCGAGAAAGCAGAGGAGGTTGTGATTACAAACACAAATAAAATTGCAGACATGTGTGATCGGATCGCACCTGTACGTCCTGATAAGTGTCCTCCTGTCATTGAAAATAGCGATCAACAATTGCGTGATATTTGTTACCGCAAGGCACATGAAATGTACGGTGAAACGCTGCCAAAAATTGTGGAAGCACGTCTAGAGAGAGAGTTAAATTCTATTATCAGCAATGGATTTGCGGTGATGTATATCATTGCGCAGAAATTAGTATGGAAGTCTGTAGAAGACGGATATTTAGTGGGATCGCGTGGTTCTGTGGGATCTTCATTTGTGGCTACAATGGCGGGAATCACAGAGGTGAATCCGCTAAGCCCCCACTATTATTGTAAAAAATGTCATTACAGTGATTTTGATTCGGAAGAAGTCAAAAAGTTTGCAGGAATGGCAGGTTGTGATATGCCAGATAAAGAATGTCCCAATTGTGGTGAGAAGTTAGTGAAGGATGGTTTTGATATACCATTTGAAACGTTTCTTGGTTTTAAGGGAAATAAAGAGCCAGATATTGACTTGAATTTCTCAGGAGAATATCAGAGTAAGGCACATAAGTACACGGAAGTTATATTTGGATATGGGCAGACATTTCGTGCAGGAACAATTGGTACATTGGCAGACAAGACGGCATACGGGTATGTTAGGAGCTACTATGAGGATCGCGGGAAGGTGAAGCGAAACAGCGAGATCAATCGCATTGCAGAAGGATGTGTCGGCGTGCGAAGAACTACAGGACAGCATCCAGGTGGTATAGTAGTTTTGCCAGTGGGAGAGGAGATGGATTCGTTTACTCCAGTACAACATCCCGCTAACGATATGGATACGGATATTATTACGACACATTTTGATTATCACTCTATCGATCATAATCTTTTGAAACTGGATATTCTAGGACACGACGATCCTACTATGATTCGTATGCTTCAAGATTTGACGGGCATTGATCCGACAACGATACCACTCGACGATAAAGATGTGATGTCCCTTTTTCAAAATACGTCAGCGCTTGGAATTGCGCCAGAAGATATTGGAGGATGTAAGCTAGGATGTCTTGGGATTCCAGAGTTTGGTACTGATTTTGCTATGCAAATGGTCATGGATTGTCAACCCAAACATTTTTCTGATTTGGTCAGAATTTCAGGACTTTCACATGGAACAGATGTATGGTTGGGTAATGCGCAGACGTTGATTCAGGAGGGAAAAGCAACAATTTCTACTGCTATTTGTACGCGTGATGACATTATGACTTATTTGATTGGAATGGGGCTAGAATCAGAAAAATCTTTTAAGATTATGGAGGCTGTGCGTAAAGGGATGGTGGCAAAGGGAAAGTGTTCTAACTGGGCAGAATGGGAACAGGATATGTTGGATCATGGAGTGCCAGATTGGTATGTGTGGTCTTGTACAAAGATACAATATATGTTTCCCAAAGCACATGCTGCCGCCTATGTTATGATGGGATGGAGAATTGCATATTGCAAAGTGAATTATCCATTGGCATATTACTGTGCATTTTTTAGTATTCGCGCGTCGTCTTTTTCTTATGAGATTATGTGTCAGGGACGTGAACATTTAGAGCGCGTTATGGCTGAATACAGAAAACGCAGTGACAGTTTGTCTAACAGAGAGCAAGATGCACTCAAAGATATGCGCATTGTACAAGAGATGTATGCGCGCGGATTTGAATTTGAACCATTGGATATTTTTACAGCACATTCTAGAAATTTTCAGATTATAAATGGTAAGATTATGCCATCACTAAGTAGTATAGAGGGGCTTGGTGATAAGGCGGCCGACGCTGTTATGGAGGCAGCAAAAGAGGGACCATTTTTGTCAAAGGATGATTTTAGAAGTAGAACAAAGGTGTCAAAGACTTTGGTTGACTTGATGGCCGATTTAGGATTGCTCGGCGACATTCCAGAATCCAATCAGATTAGTTTGTTTGATTTGGTGGTATAGAAACCATTAAGAAACTCTAAGGAGCTAAAAGACAGCCCCTAAGAGTTTCTAAATGGTTAGGAAGAACGCAAAGTGTTGCGTTCTTCAACACAGAGAAACAATGAAAGAAGCTAAAAGATAGCTCCTAAGAGTTTCTAAATGGTTAGGAAGAACGCAAAGTGTTGCGTTCTTCAACACA
>CAJUHQ010000127.1:5465-10289 GCA_910586095.1 uncultured Lachnospiraceae bacterium
CCTAAGAGTTTCTAAATGGTTAGGAAGAACGCAAAGTGTTGCGTTCTTCAACACAGAGAAACAATGAAAGAAGCTAAAAGATAGCTCCTAAGAGTTTCTAAATGGTTAGGAAGAACGCAAAGTGTTGCGTTCTTCATTTTCTCTTTTTATAGGAGTTGTATATTGTTGGTGGCACATTCTTGTTCCATTGCAGCAGGCCAGAGGGAGGATTGAACTTCTCCAATATGTGCTTTTCTTAAGAAAAACATACAGATACGCGACTGTCCAATACCTCCTCCAATAGTAAAGGGAAGCTCCTCTTCAATAATAGCCTTTTGATAGGGCAGGTTTGCGCGCTCAGTGCAGCCTGCTTTTTCTAGCTGTGCAAGTAAGGTGTCTTTATCAACACGGATTCCCATCGAGGAAAGCTCTAAGGCAATGTCAAGTATAGGGTAATAGACCACGATATCACAGTTTAATGACCAGTCATCATAGTCTGGAGATCTACCATCATGTGGTTTCCCATTTTCGAGTTTATCACCGATTTTCATAATGCACACAGCACCTTTTGCTTTAGCAATGTAATATTCGCGTTCTTTTGGGGTGTTGTCAGGAAAAATGTCAGCCAATTCCTGTGTAGTGATAAAATATATGCTATCTGGCAGAATTTGTTCTATGTATTCATACTGGATAGACATATATTTTTCTGTATTTTTAAGACAGCGATACACGTTTTTGACAACATTTTTCAGCGTGTCGAGTGTGCGATCTTCGCGATCAATCACCTTTTCCCAATCCCATTGATCGACAAACACAGAGTGAATGTTATCTGTATCTTCATCGCGACGAATAGCGTTCATATCTGTATAGATTCCCTCACCTTGAGTAAATCCATATTTTTTAAGAGCATAGCGCTTCCATTTAGCAAGGGACTGCACCACTTCAGCAATACGTCCATCTTGTTCCTTGATATCAAAATTTACAGGGCGTTCTATACCATTTAGATTGTCATTTAAGCCAGAAAGTGGATCAACAAACAGAGGGGCGGATACGCGTGTAAGATGTAGATGCTGTGCCAGTTGGTTTTGAAAAAAGTCTTTTACAGTTTTGATAGCAATCTGTGTATCATGCAGATTCAAAGCGGAAACATAATTTGTTGGAATCATTAGATCTTTCATGTAGAATCTCCTTTGAAATATTTATTTTGGAATGTCACCACACAGAAAGTCCTTGTGCTAACCATACTAAACAGTAGGGGATGGCTGTGTGTGACATAGATGCACCAAAAGTATTTGCAACAGTGAATGTAGCATTTAAACTGTTACGAGGCAATACTATTTCTTGGTGATTATTCTTTGTTATAACTATTAATTAGTATCGCACTTTATTCCAATAAAATCAATCAAAAATATGACAATCATTAAAGCATAGTCATTGCACAATATAAGAGCAGACAGTATCGATATTTGACTAATAATTTAGTAGAAACAACGAATATATTAAAAAAATATCAATAAAATTCAGTCACTTTTTTAATAATAAAAGTATGGAAAAAACAAAATTTGGATGAAATGACAAAAAAAGGAAAAAGACAAGTGTATGAAACAATAGAAAAAGAAGAAAATTGTTTTATAGTATTGAAAAATTAAATTTTAAGAGTAGAATATAGTTTGGCTAATTTAATACGAAAAGGATGGTTCTTGGAGAGGAACTAAAAAACTACTACACTAAAATAAGGAAGTGAGAATATGGGAGGGTTGGCAGAAGAATTGCTTGCAGAACTCAACTGTGAAACAGCCTTTACCATTCATATAGGGAGTATCAATATTCCTATCGCTGAATCAACCGTTATCACATGGGTGGTTATGGCAGTGATTTTGCTGTTGTCGCTTTTCCTTACAAGTCGCCTAAGAGTGTATAATATCAGTAAAAAGCAGCTTTTTGCTGAAACGGTTGTGATAAAACTAGAAAACTTTATCACAGATATGATTGGTGAAGAGGGAAAGGCCTATGTGCCTTATCTGTGTGCAGTGATACTTTATATAGGTATCGCAAATTTGATTGGCTTATTTGGAGTAAAACCACCAACAAAGGATTTGAATGTTACGGCAGCATTAGCATTGATGAGTATCATATTAGTTCAGTATGCTAGCATCCATAAGAAGGGACTAAAGGGATGGTTGAGAAGCTTTAAGGAACCTATGGCGATTGTTGTGCCAATTAATATTTTGGAGATTTTGATTAAGCCTCTGTCATTGTGTATGCGACTTTTTGGAAATGTGTTGGGTGCTTTTGTGATTATGGAATTGATTAAGATTTTGATTCCAGTGGCATTGCCAGTTCCATTTAGCTTTTACTTTGATATTTTTGATGGTCTGATACAGGCGTATGTGTTTGTGTTTTTGACAGCGTTATATATCAAAGAAGGTATGGAATAAATGGATTATTGATAGAAGTAGCTAAGTTTTAATATATTGAGTTGCCTGTGTGGCAGATTGGAGGAAACGAAATCATGATGATAGCAATTGGAGCTGGTATTGCAGCATTGGCATGTCTGGGTGCAGGAGTAAGTATTGGAATTGCGGCAGGAAAAGCAACGGAGGCTGTTGCGCGTCAACCAGAAGCGGAGGCAAAGATTACAAAGTTGTTGTTGCTTGGAGGTGCGCTTGCGGAAGCGACTGCTATTTATGGGTTTGTTGTAGCGGTTTTGATTATCGTTTTGTTAGGATAAAATAAATGATGTTATATGTGGAGGGTACGATATGTTAAGGCTAGATATCAATCTTGTTTTTACGGTTATCAATCTGTTAATCATTTATTTTATTGTATCAAAATTTCTTTTTAAACCAATAAAAAATATATTGGACAAACGGCAGGCTGAGATTGACCAACAGTATGCAGATGCCAAAGCGGCTGAAGATAAGGCACTGGAATTGAAGCAGCAGTATGAGGAGTCTATCAACAACATTGCGTCTGAGCGGAGTTCTGCTCTGAATGAAGCACGCGCAAAAGCAGGTGCAGAATACAATCGTATTGTGGAGTATGCAAGAACAGAGGCAGAACAAATGGTTGAGGATGCCAAAAGGGCAGCACAGCAAGAACAGGAAAAGAGTATCAAACATGCAAAGGAGCAGATAGCAGAGTTAGTAGTGGAAGCAGCATCAAAGGTAGTTGCATCAGGACAGGGAACAATAGCGGATAGGGAACTTTACAATCAATTTTTAGCAAAAACGGGGGAACAACAGTGACCAGTAAAGCGAACAAAGAAAATACAGATGAATTGTATGTGACCTTAAAGTATGTAACTGCTCCTGACGAGACGCAACTTCAGGGGATCAAGGAGTTTTTAAAAAAGCGTTATAGCAAAAAAAAGATTGTCCTTGACATGAAAAAGGACGACTCTCTTGGTAGCGGTTTTATCATAATGACAAACAATGAGGTGTTCGATTGGAGTACGCAAGGGCGTATGCGACAGCTCAAAGAGAGGATTGCAACGGCAAGTACACAGCAGCATGCGAACCCAGAGAATATCATTTCTATACTAAAAAGTGAGATTGAACAGTTTGAGTTAGAAGCAAAAGATGATGAGATCGGAACCGTTATCTGGGTAGGAGATGGGATTGCAAATATAGATGGAATAGAGCACGCCGCTTATGGTGAGATTGTAATTTTTGAATGTGGAATAAAAGGAATGGTGCAGGATATCAGAAGAAATGAGATTGGCTGCATCCTTTTTGGGCGTGATACAATGATTAGAGAAGGATCAAGAGTAATGCGCACAGGCAAGCGTGCAGGAGTACCTGTAGGCAACGGATTTTTAGGTCGGGTAATCGATGCGTTAGGCGCTCCTATTGATGAAGCAGTACCCATTCAGGAGGATGGTTACAGACCAATTGAACATCCAGCGCCATCTATTGCAGATCGTAAATCGGTCAGTGTGCCATTGGAAACGGGTATTCTTTCTATTGATTCGATGTTTCCTATTGGGCGTGGACAAAGAGAGTTGATTATTGGAGACCGGCAGACAGGAAAGACTTCTATAGCAATTGATACTATCCTAAACCAGAAGGGAAAGGATGTAATTTGTATTTATGTAGCAATTGGACAAAAGGTTTCTACAGTGGCTAAGTTAATCAATACTTTAAAAAGTAATGAGGCGATGGAATACACGATTGTGATATCAGCTACAGCTAGTGATGCGGCTCCCCTACAGTATATTGCACCATATTCAGGTACTGCACTCGCAGAATATTTTATGTATCAGGGAAAAGATGTGCTAATTGTCTATGATGATTTGTCTAAGCATGCAGTAGCATATCGCGCGCTGTCTTTATTGCTGGAACGTTCACCAGGACGTGAGGCATACCCAGGGGATGTATTTTATTTGCACTCAAGACTTTTGGAGCGTTCGGCACGGCTCAATGACGCGTTAGGAGGAGGTTCTATTACAGCGCTTCCCATTATAGAGACACAGGCTGGAGATGTGGCGGCATATATTCCAACGAATGTGATTTCTATTACAGATGGACAGATTTTTTTGGAGAGTGGCCTATTTTTTTCAGGGATGAGGCCAGCGGTCAATATAGGGTTGTCGGTGTCTCGTGTAGGAGGTGCGGCGCAGACTAAGGCGATGAAGAAAGCAGCGGGAAGTATTCGTATTGATCTCGCACAGTTTCGTGAGATGGAGGTATTTACTCAGTTTGCTTCTGATTTGGACGCGGCGACAAAGGAACAACTTCGACATGGTCATGTGTTGATGGAATTGCTCAAGCAGCCACTTTGTAAACCGCTTAGTATGGCAGAACAAGTTATTACTTTGTGTGTGGCAAACGCAAAGGTAATGAT
>CAJUHQ010000128.1 GCA_910586095.1 uncultured Lachnospiraceae bacterium
GTAGTGCGCAACATTGGTAGTGTTGAGGTCACCAGTTCGATTCTGGTTAGCAGCTTTAAGAAAAGAGCTTTCTAAAGAATAAGACTTTAGAAGGCTCTTTTTTGCATATTGATTTGTATTATTTATCTATACAAGAGTAAAGTGATTCATTGAGAATAAATAAATCAAAAAAGCGTGTATAAATTGTACAATCGAGTAGGGGAAAAGTTTTCCACCTACCCGATTGTACACAAACACACAAGGAAATTAGTTATTGTTATATTATTCAGACGCTGGAGGCGTTACGGGTGTAGTAGGAGGGACCGCTGGCGTTACAGGCGTAGTAGGAGGCACTGTAGGCGTTACAGGTGTAGTTGGCGCTACGGGTGTAGTAGGAGGGACAACTGGCACTTGTTGGTCGGGAGATTGAAGTGCCGCGTTTCTTTGTTGCAATTCAAGCAATTGGAGTTGCAGTACTTCCTGAGCATTAGGAGCAGCAAAGAAATCGCTGTTGTGAGGACACATTTGTATAGGCTCTCCCTCATTTTCTGCATCATTTGCGACGCTAGTAAGCGCCGATGCTAGGTTGTTATCCTCGAGTCGTGTAGGAATTTTTTCATCAATTGATACCTGTTTAAATGGACATTCGTCTGTGGCAGTAAGCCCTGAATATAAGCAGATATTTGAAAAATAATGAACATCACAAAACTCGGTAGGAACCGTTCCTTCTGCAAAGTACTCTGTCTTCACAAAGCCATCACAAACTCCCTCAATAGGAAGCCTTCCAGATTTAGAACATATGGATGCTGTAACGATCCCGTTTGCTCTGGGGAAAGACTGATATTCGAGGTTTTCATGGATTCGGGACATGACGGCCTTCCACATAGTCTTTGATAGATTTTTCTCTGCGGAGGTGGTCATTTTGGCGTTGTTGTCATAGCCCGTCCATGTAGTAGCTGTATAGTAAGGAGTATATCCAGAGAACCACACATCCTTGTAGTCGGAAGTGGTACCAGTTTTGCCAGCAATGGCCATTTTCCCAAAGTTTACAGAACCACCTGTACCAGATGTTACAACATCTACCATAGCGCTTGTAAGAAGCCACGCAGTCGATTCTTTGATTACTTGTGTGGATTCGGGAGCTGTGTTGTCAATCAACACATTTCCATCATGGTCAACAATTTTTGTGTATAACTTAGGCTTAATATATAAACCATTGTTTGCTATGGCAGCATAGGCAGCATTGAGCTCTAGGTTGGTAACACCGTCTGTAATGCCTCCTAGTGCGAGTGGTTGCCCTATATCAGATACAATAGTTCCATCTTTTTCCACACGTCTCTCGACTAGAGTCGTAAAGCCAAAATTTTGCAGATAATCAAATCCTAGTTGTGGTGATATTTGAGTGAGCGTTTTAACTGCAACGATATTGGCAGATTGTACGATACCATATCGAAGGCTGAGTAGACCTCTGTAACCACTAGACCACCAGTTTGAAACAGGACGACCATTGGTATAGTTATAAGGGGCATCATTTTGAACATCAGCTAAAGTCAGTCCTGCGCTGTCGAGAGCAGGCGCATAAGTTGATACCACCTTAAAAGTGGAACCTGGCTGTCGGGTGGTGTTGGAAGCACGGTTTAGAGTACGGCTAGCCTCTTTCGTTCCACGTCCGCCAACCATAGCGACAACATAGCCAGTAGATTGTTCAGCGACAGTGAGAGATACTTGTGGCTGAGGTGTCAAGGTAATGCGTTCACCCTCCACTTCATCTCCATTGGACATGACAGCAGCCTTGTATTCTTCTATGGCAGTGTATGCATCTTCCTTGGAAGCATACAGTAGATTAAACGAAGGATTTTGCTGTCTATAATAAGTCCGAAACATTTCTGTGCTGTGGTTTTCTTTTTCGCCGTTTGCCTTTTTGATGGTAAGCACATAGTTCAAATACCACTTTGTATTTTCTGGATAATTTTCTTCGTTTTCATATACTTCATCACAGATAGCCTGGATATCAGGATCTTGTGTGGAATAGATACTTAAACCACCACTAAAGAGAAGCTGTGTGGCTTGTGTTTCATTGAATCCTTTTAATTCCATAAGATCGGCCAGTACCTGTTCTGTGAGCTCATCGACAAAGTATGTATAGACGGAGTTCGTCTCTGTAACTTCATTAATGGCTGTGATACGGCTGTAGACATCATCTGCCATAGCTTCATCATATTCTTCCTGAGAAATAAATTCTAACTCTAACATTTTATCAAGAGTTGATTTGCGACGCTTGACATTTTCTTCAGGGTGAGAGATTGGATTGTATTTGGATGGATTTTGCGTTATTGCAGCGATGACAGCACATTCTGATAACGTTAGTTGATATGTTTGTTTATTAAAATAACGTGCAGCAGCAGCTTTAACGCCTAACGTGTTTTGGCCGAGATTGATCGTATTCATATAACATTCTAAGATATCTTCCTTGGACATCTTTTTTTCAAGCTCCATTGCCAGATATTGTTCTTGTATCTTTCTGCGTACTTTCTGATAAGAATTTTCATTGGTCCAGTTATCAAAAGCACTATTTTTGACTAGCTGTTGTGTGATAGTAGATGCTCCTTGGGTGACACTTCCCTTAGAGGCAATAAATTCTCTTCCAGAGCGCAACATACCTCTTAAATCAATACCATTATGGCTGTAAAAACGCTGATCCTCAATGGCAACAAATGCATCTGAAAGATATTGCGGAATTTTATCCATATCCTCCCAGCTACGGTTTGAGTTGGCGGACACCAGTTTTGTCAGCTCATTTCCTTTAGCATCATACACAATTGTAGCATATCCCTTAGGAATCACCTGACTAGGGTCCATGTCAATTGTAGAACTTAAAATGCCTTTGAACATACCAATTGCCATGCAAGTGCCTATCACTACGACAGATAGCATACTTGCTAGAAGAAGCTTGAGTAATGTTACAAAAAACATTTTTTTAAATTTTATGCTTGTTGAAGTCAGGGATTTTTGGATTTTAGCAACTCCCCGTTTCCCATAGTTCATAAAGTCACCTCCGTAAATGGTTCTATTCATTCCACAAATATCCTGCACAATAGAAATAAGGGATTAGTGGATATAAATAGAGAGTTTGGTACATATACAGGATGTATGATATACAGTCCTGATTGAAAGTTCCTTCTTTACAGCTTTCTATTATAGCAAATTACTTGACGCAATTCAAGTGTACTTGATGGCGATACAAAAGGATAGCAATGCATAAAGGGATGTTCTTTAGTATATCAAGAGATTGTATATATATAAAATAGCAAAGAGTGCTACATTTTATAGTCAAATATGTACATATACAAACAAATGTTCAATATATAAGGATAAATATAAAATTTTTCATAATTATATAAAATCATTAAAATAAAGGCTGTTATGGTATGATATCTATTATAATAAGTAATTTTAGACAGATATTTTACTTTTTATACAAAGATATGATATGATAAATAATAAGATTGATTTATGCAAATTATTATAAAAATGGGACTAAGATATCAAAATGTACATGATTGTCCAAGCGTCTTAGTTATAAAGAGGCATGATTGGGGGAACAAAATGGAATATGAAGATTTTTTGCTGTTGACAGCAGGGGCAGAGTCGGAACTAGTAGAGAAAAAATCGCGTTTTATTGCGACAGTGCGTCCTGTTGCCTGTGAGAAGGAAGCAGTTGCATTTATAGAGGAAATGAAAAAGAAGTATTATGATGCCAGACACAATTGTTCTGCATTTGTAATAGGAAGCAACGCGCAGATTACGCGTAGCAGCGACGATGGAGAGCCTAGCGGAACAGCAGGAAGACCAATGTTAGAAGTCTTATTAGGGAGCGAGATTCGAAATATAGCAGCAGTAGTCACAAGGTATTTTGGTGGAACACTGTTAGGGACAGGAGGGTTAGTGCGCGCGTATTCGGGAGTTTTGAAGGATGCTCTTGCAAAATGTGTGACAGCACGACAGCACTTTGGAGTTCGATTTACGATCAAGACAGATTACAATAGTGTGGGTAAAATTCAATATATTCTTGCCAGCAAGGCGGTTACAGTCGAGAACAGTACATATGGTACAGATATAGAAATGACGGTCATAGCACCTATAGAGGAGTATGACCGCCTTTGTGGGGAACTGGTGGAGGCGACAGGCGCTCGTATTGTTCTCAAAGAGATAGAAAGATGCTATTATGAGACAATAAAATAGCGCTACACTGTTAGAGAGTACAATCTCCAATGGTTCAATTTCATAAATATATGTAGACAAAATTTTATAAGGTACGATCATAGTTTTATAAAGAGTATGCTCATCCTGGTTCTGAGATTCGTGATACACCTACAAAGATTTCTGAGATTTTGTACCAAGTAGGATAGTCTACAATGCCAGTTGCGGGCAGATCAAAAATGCGTTGGAAGACGCGAACAGCATCAGCAGTGCCATTTCCGTATATGCCATCCTCTGCAATTTTTGGAATAGCTGGATAGTTCTGCGCGATACGGTTTAGTTGTTGTTGAAGTTGCATAACTTTTTGTCCAGAAGATCCAATAGAGAGATCATAACCAGGCCACGAGGAGGGAACGCCGGATATGTAAGAGGTAGAGTTGATGTACATGTCATTTCCATAATAATAGCGTATAATTTCTATGGGAGTATAGCCCTGATCTCCTAAGTATTTGCTCCCCCATTGAGAAAGCCCATCGCAAGTGGTGCGGTTACCGTCGCAGTAAGAGGTGAAGATAGGTTGGCGCACACCAGGACGAGAGAGAAAATTAGAAAAAATAGAATCTACAATGCGGCTAATGTTTTCGTAGATATTTCTCCCATAAATCCATTTTTGGTCATATGCAGTGGAGGAGGTGATGGTGAAATTATAGCCTTGATTGCGGTACCACTCTGTATACACACGATTCAGTGTGAAGGACATAATCGCCAGCGTGTTGGCATAGATTGTATTTTCAGGCCATGTGGCATAGATTTCGGAGGAAACAACATTTTTAATATAATCCGTATAGCGCACATAATAGTTTTTTGCTGTAGGATCTTGTGGAACACCATCGTGTACAATAATGTATTCTGGTATAACAACGCGGCTTAGAACGATTTCGCCGCTTTCATCCATCGGCTTGACCTCATCTTCTGGTATTTTGGGCGGATAGTCACCATATAAAGTGTGATCGGGTATCACAACCGTTTCTTTTTCAGGTGCATCTGGTCCCTCTAACTCTAAAGGAGTCATAGATATGGGTTGTACTGCCAAAACGTCAGGTAGAATTTCCGTGCCGGAGATCATTACAGGTTCATAACCAGGCGCAGTGACAGAGATATTGTACTCAGAATAAGGCATTTCTTCACTAGGCTCTGTGCTAAGAGAAAGACTGGGTGAAGGAAGAGAAACTGTTTGTGTGATGCCAGATTCATCTGTCGTGAGAGTTTGTACGACAGAATCAGGATCGCCCGAGTAAGAAATAGTGATAGTTGCGTTGTTTATTGGGATAAGCCCCACTGAAGAAGTGACATTGATTGTCAGGCTTCCAGAGTAAGCGGGGGTTTCTGCTTTCACGATTTTTGACATAAAAATCCCCTACATATATTTTTAATACTATATGCAGGGGATTTGCTTTTTGTGATTCATTATAACATTATTTAGACAAACTAAATAGATATTACACAGCCTCATCTATAATGGCACCAGCAGTAGCTTCACTCACTGTAGTAGAAGAGTTGGTGTTCTTATCCTTTGTAGTAGCATCTGTCTTTTCTGTGACTGTGCCATCTTCTGTAGTCGTTTTATTCTTGTTGAGCAAATCATCTAAAACAGAATTGGTAATCGTTGATTTCTTTGGCTTCTTATCTAAAAGATCATCAAGAACTTTATTCCGAACAGTAGAAACCGTGTTGGCCTTGCAGTCATAAGTATAGGTGCAAGCATGTCTTGATTTTGATGAGGAAGAAGTTTTGTCTGTAGAGCTAGACTTACTGCTAGAACTTGTTGAAGTAGTGTCAGTATCATCAAAATAAGAACGCATTAATTTCTTGTAGCTACCTGACTTAATCAGAGAGGCGTCACCAAGTGAACCAAAAATACTGTTGGATGTTTTTGAATTGAAGGAAGTATTAAAAAAATTGTTTATGGACGATGAATTCCATGAAATACCTGCCATGATATCACTCCTTTGAATAAAAATAATCCCTTTATATATAGATAGCTTCCATGCTTCTAGTTTATCATATTATCGACAGTTTGTGTATAAAACTTTAGGAATTTTTCAAAAAATTTCCAACTATTTTTCTGATTCAATGGCTATTTTTTAAAGGAAGAACGCTTTCTGAGCGTGGGGTCAAGAATTTTTTTGCGGATGCGTAGACTTTTGGGAGTTACTTCTAACAATTCATCCGTATCGATAAAGTCAAGGGCTTGTTCTAAACTCAAAATTTTGGGAGGAGTCAGGCGCAGTGCTTCGTCAGCACTCGAAGAGCGCGTGTTAGTTAGCTGTTTCTTTTTGCAGACATTAAGTTCTATATCCTCACCTTTACCATTTTGTCCGACTACCATACCAGAATAGACCTTTTCGCCAGGACCGATAAACAATGTGCCACGCTCCTGAGCATTGTACAAACCATATGTGATCGATTCGCCTGCTTCAAAAGCAATAAGCGATCCTTGCTTGCGATATTGGATATCACCTTTGTAAGGGCCATAACCATCAAAAATAGTATTGATAATCCCATTTCCCTTTGTGTCAGTCAAAAATTCGCCGCGATATCCAATCAGCCCACGTGAAGGGATAGAAAATTCAAGTCGTGCAGAACCTCCACTTGCCTTCCCCATATTTAAAAGTTCTCCTTTTCTCTGACTGAGCTTTTCTATAACAGTACCCGAAAATTCCTCAGGAACATCTACATAGGCAAGTTCCATAGGCTCTAGTTTTTTTCCAGTTTCATCTGTTTTGTAGAGAACTTCTGCCTTGCTCACCGCAAACTCATATCCTTCGCGACGCATGTTTTCGATTAAAACGGAAAGATGCAATTCACCACGACCAGAAACCTTAAATGAATCTGTACTGTCAGTTTCTTCAACTCGAAGGGATACATCTGTGTTTAACTCTCTAAAGAGCCGATCTCTTAAGTGGCGGCTAGTAATGTATTTTCCTTCTTTTCCAGCAAGAGGAGAATCATTTACAATAAACTGCATAGCAATTGTAGGTTCACTGATTTTTTGAAATGGAATAGGAACCACTTCATCGAGCGCGCAGAGTGTGTCACCAATATGAATGTCGGGTATCCCAGATATGGCAACGATAGAACCAATCCCAGCTTCCTTGACTTCTATTCGGTCTAGTCCATCAAATTCATAGAGCTTGCTGACTTTTACTTTTTTTTGCTTGTCAGGCTCATGGTGATTGCAAATAATAACTTCTTGATTGACTTTAATTGTACCATTATCCACTTTGCCAACACCGATACGTCCTACATATTCATTGTAGTCAATAGTACTGATAAGGACTTGTGTACCTGCATCGGGATCTCCTTTGGGAGCAGGAATATAATCTAAAATAGTCTCGAATAATGGAGACATATTTACGCCTAGTTCATCCTCTTCTAATGAAGCGATTCCCGTCTTTGCAGAAGCGTATACAAAGGGACAATCAAGCTGAGAATCGTCGGCATCTAGCTCTAAAAACAGTTCTAAAACTTCATCGACAACCTCAGAGGCACGTGCTTCAGGACGATCAATTTTGTTGATGCACACAATGACTGGAAGTTTCAGCTCTAGAGCTTTTTTTAGCACAAATTTAGTCTGTGGCATAGCACCTTCAAAAGCATCTACCACAAGAATAACACCGTTTACCATTTTTAATACGCGCTCAACTTCTCCACCAAAATCGGCATGTCCTGGGGTGTCAATAATATTGATTTTTGTTCCTTTATAAGTAACTGCTGTGTTTTTGGACAAGATAGTGATGCCGCGCTCACGTTCAATATCGTTAGAATCCATAACGCGCTCGGCAACTTCTTGATTTTCACGAAAGACACCACTTTGCTTTAATAGTTCGTCCACAAGCGTGGTTTTGCCGTGATCGACATGCGCAATGATGGCAATATTTCGAATATCTTCTCTTTTTTGTATCATAATAATCCTCCATTCTTGCAAGGAATCGCAACTTAATCAGTTGAAAAATCTTGAATTGTCATTCTTTCAAAACTGTACTAGTATATCATTTGCGCATATTTTTTGCAACTATTAAAAAACATTTCTACAGCGTTTCACAAAAAACATCCAAAATAGATAAATGTACTTGTCGAATTGAGTATTTTTATGTAAAATAGCTATAAGTTTTGAAGAATGATGCGATATTTAAAGCTTTATTTACTGTATAAATTAGCATATGATTTAACTACAAGAACGAAGGGAGAATAAAATAATGCAAGAAACATTAAAGACAAAAAATGGATATCACGAGCAGGTGATTGAGAACAATCAGGTGACTGTGATGGGAGAAATTGTGAGCCAGTTTGCCTTTAGTCATGAGATTTTTGGCGAGGGCTTTTATATGGTAGATATTCAGGTGGCACGCTTGTCCGAGTCTATGGATATCATTCCGGTGATGATCTCTGAGCGACTTCTAGATGTAAACATCGATTATAGGGGCATGATGGTAGTGGTGAATGGACAATTCCGCTCTTATAATCGTCATGAGGAGCACAAGAACAAGCTGGTTCTTTCGGTCTTTGCGCGCGAAATCGAGTTTGTTGATGAGATTGGAGAGAATATTAAGACCAACCAGATTTTCTTAGATGGCTATGTGTGCAAAGTTCCAGTATATCGAAAGACACCACTTGGACGTGAGATTGCAGACCTTTTGTTGGCAGTCAATCGGCCATATGGCAAATCTGATTATATTCCTTGTATTTGCTGGGGAAGAAATGCCCGATATGCTTCAAATTTTGAGGTAGGAGAGCGATGCCTAGTATGGGGACGCATCCAGTCAAGGGAGTACATGAAAAAAATTTCTGAGGAAGAGCTTGAAAAAAGAGTTGCATACGAGGTTTCTGTGAGCAAACTGGAGCTTCCCGATGAAGGTGAGGAGGAGAATTAGTTAGCTGATATTTTGACAAAAATGGATAGTCATTGATCGTCAAAATGAATGATAATTTTATACAAATCATAGGCGAAACATAAGACAAAGTTGCAAAATCCAGTATATTATGCTATTATGTTTGCAAGTTACCATTCAACCTTGGACTGTAAGAATTATGACAGGGCTGAACGTAGCAGTCGGTATTCATTATGAAAGGACATAAGGTATAGATAGATGGAAAGAGGCGTGGTACAGGTATACAGTGGAGATGCAAGAGGAAAATCTGCGGTGGCGTTAGGTAGAGCCATACAGGCAGCAAGCACAGGACAGGATGTTGTCATTATCAATTTCCTGGAAGGAAATCAGAATGAGGAACTACTCAAACGCATGGAACCAGAAATCAAAATGTTTCGTTTTGAGAAGAGTACAGAGGAGTTTGAACTGCTTTCTGACGAGCGCAAACAAGAAGAAGTACGCAACATTAAAAATGGTTTAAATTTTGCCAAAAAGGTGCTTACTACAGGAGAATGTAGTCTGCTTATACTAGATGGAGTACTTGGCCTGATTGACAATGGAATTATCACCATTGAGGATTTGGGCTATATTTTGAATGTCAGATCGGAGGAGGTTAGCATCCTTCTGACAGGAGTGAAGCCAAACGATGAAGTGTGTAAGTTAGCAGATGAAATCTTTCGGATTGAGGCAGTCAACTATAAATTATATTAAGATACAAAGCATGTATGAAAATTATAACGGTTCAGTCATAGAATGGCTGAACCGTTACCGTTTCATTGTCCAAAAAAATGGGTTGACAGCGTATAATATAAGGATATATAATGACTAAGAGAAAGCATACATATAGTTTCGATAGAGGTTGCGTCTTTTATTAGTATCTTCTATGAGGTGTCAGGCACTGTTAAGGAGGAGGGAAAGGGAAAGACGCCGAAAGCAAAAGTCTGCCTGAAGGCTTTAGGCTTGGGCATGCGGTTAAGAGCTGTATGACTGCCATCAAATAGATGGAGCGCTATCCTATTTTGAGTCTGCTAGTGAGGTTGCCTTG
Organism: uncultured Lachnospiraceae bacterium; assembly: GCA_910586095.1. Taxonomy (GTDB): domain Bacteria; phylum Bacillota; class Clostridia; order Lachnospirales; family Lachnospiraceae; genus COE1. The sequence goes on from CAJUHQ010000128.1 coordinate 10,156, forward strand.
TGGGCAATAGTGTATTAGGGGAGTGTGAAGCCGGCCGTCTATTGATTGGATAGATTGGTCTTTTTCTTTTTTTATAGCAACTGACATTCTGCGATGCTGGTCGTTTTCAG
>CAJUHQ010000129.1 GCA_910586095.1 uncultured Lachnospiraceae bacterium
GTTTTGGAGGTGTGCGGCAAAGGGGAGGAGTTTGAGCTTATTCTGCCTCTGCTGGATTTGTTGCAGGGGGAAAAGCTGGTAGCGGTCAGACAGCGGCTGCGGGCTTTGATGCCGGAAATCTCCCTGAATCAATACGCCGCTGAGAGGATGAGGGAGAGGGTCGGGGAGCTGTCATAAAAAACGGCGGACACTCAGAATACCCAAATTTTTCCCTGTGCTTTTCAACATAAGGGGCAAAGACATTTTGTATCAATTCACTTGTTGTCTGGATTGTTGCGCAACTAGCGGCATATCGTATAGCTTGAAATTCTAGTGCCTCTTTTCGCTGTTCTATATCGTTTTTTCGCGCTTAAGTTCAACTAGCACAAGATTTCCATCCTGATCTACAACAATCAAATCACTTCTGGCTTGGACTTGATTTGTTATTTGCTGCCCAACTAGAAGCATAGACTCTTCATCATCACAAATCATATCTATATTCTGTAGAAGAATCTCTTCGACGGAATCTTCTACCATCTTAATGTCGGTAAAAGTTAAACTCTCTATTTTTGAGGCGCTGGTTCAATTTCTTTTTATAATCATTTCCATCTTCTAAAGCGTATCTGTTTAGCTGTGTCGGGTTTATATTGCTCTAATTGCGTTTCTTCGGGATTTGCGTAACCTATACCGATATATACGGGTATCATATAGGTAGGTGGAACTTTTAGTTTTTTCTTAACAATGTCGTGTTCTTTATTCAACGGTATACGCATTGAGCAGGATAGCCCTTCTGACGTTGCCGCTAAAAAGATATTTTCTATCACACACCAAATCGTGGCAAAAGGATTTAGTTTTGAAACATACTCGCCGTTCAATTCTTTTGACTTAAATAAAGGAATAATCACATACGGTGCCTGTTTTAGCATAGTATATTGTTTGGGCATAGCGTAACCGTACATTTTTTGCCCCAATGTAATTTGATAAGGTCTGGGCATATTCAGATACCTGTCGGCATCGAATTTATCTGCAATAGATTTGGCTTCGGAAAAAGCATATTCTTTTTCTTCATCGGTTCTTAAAACGATAAACTGCCAATTACGGTTATGATCCCAAGTGGGAGCCTTGTTTCCTGCTTCCAAAATTCTTTTAATGACCTCAAAATCAACTTCTGTATCTAAAAATTCCCTCGTCGTTTTCCTTTTGTTAATTGCTTCATAAAGTTCCATAATTTAATCCTCCGTTTCCCGATTGATAAGCTCTGTCAGATTTTTTGTAAATGTCCGTGAGAGGTCAATTAATTGTTTTTGCTCCTCCTGTGTAAACATAGACATTGCCGTGTCTTCTGCCCATGTGATGTGGCGGATAACTTTTTCACAATATGCCTTTCCTGCTTCAGTTATTCGTACTAATTTCTCTCGTTTATTTTCTTTTCGCTCTTCAACCGTTACATATGCTTCGCTTAAAAGATTTCGTATAATCAGATTGACTGTCTGTTTAGACTGAAAGGTGCGCCCACAAATCTCCGTCTGTGTTACGCCGCCCCTGCCATAGAAATCGTCATAAAATAAAACATTAACTACTAACAGTGTCTTCATCAACATTCCGTGACGTTTCGCGTATTCATCATACAATGCAAGCTGCTCATCCCGAAATTTGCAATACAGATATGCGTTTTTCTTAGTTTCCTTTGTTATATCGTCCACCTCCTATAAAGTCAATTACAGTACAGTCAATTTATTGACTATTGTAATAGTAGCAAATCATATGCTGCTTGTCAAGACCGCAAGGTGATCTTAGACTACAAAGGCGACAGAATTTCTCTTTGCCGCCACGTTGCCTGCCTATGCGTAAAGAATTTTCTCATTTACAATCTCTCTTGCACAAACTCTTATGTTATTCATTCTTCCTATCCATTCTAAGGTATTTTCAGCCTTTAACCTTGTGTCTGTTTCATGCCTTCTATAGCCTTTCAAAGTGTTCTTGTGTTTGCCTATCAATGTCAGCAAAATAAACTGCCTAGCCTGCCACCTGTGAGAAGATTAATGTATGTAACCTTGTGGTACTGCTTCAGATAGTCCAGATGCCACTGTTTCCATGTTCCTATTGGATGTTCTTCTTCAATGGGTACAGTTAAACATGGAATTAAATAATCTCCTTGTCGTTCATATGTCTATTTCCCCTAAAATAGTTCACTCCACATTATTGTATTTATTGCCTTAAACACAATTTTTAGTTTTCTTCTTATCTGGGTTCACTCATGTATTATGAATTTGCAAAAAGAAAAGTATTTATAATCTTAGATAGTTCTATTAAACATAAGTGTGTATGCATTTTTACAGGAAATACACAATGAATTAGTAACAGATTAATTTAGAGATAAAAAATGAAAAATGCAATATTCAACTATATTTGAGAGATCCATAATCAAAATCATTCATACTGATAGAATTTTTGATAAGTTGCAATTTATGTTTGATGGTATGATTATGCAGAAATGTTATTTTTATAATGTGTTGGTAATATTTTGAAAAATCTGTGTCAATTGTTGGTATTTTTATTAAAGTAATTATATTTTATAAATACAAATTCTTTATCAACATGTTTTCAGAAAAATAAATAGTATATCATTATGATAGCATTAGCATTGTTTTTAGCAATGCTAGTTCTCGAAAACAGAATATTTATTCAACAACATATGTCTAGTGTTGTTTCCTAGATTATAAAGAGCAAGCTGTCTGATAAGACTTTACAAAATAGTATATATGTTTACAAATGACAAGATAATAATTAACTTCTCAGGAAGACTCTAGATAACAATATTTCCCATATGTATCCGATAAACACATATGTTTTATGTGATAAAGTATTTGGAACATTTTTAATACAAGAATATATAATAGAAAAGATACTATAAGCAACATTAATTTTCAAAACATAAGGTTATTCATTATATATGTTTACATTTATAGAAAAGTGCTAGCATAAAAATTTTATTAGATGTATGATATATTACATGAAGTATTACCATATATAATATATGTATTAATATAATAGCATTATAACTATAATATTCTAATGGAAAGATATCATACAGTAAAGTATTCGCAAAACTCAACTTTAACGAATATTATAATATCTGACCATCCATTTCATAAACAGACTATAAATGACATAAATCCTTCAAAAAATCATTAATAAAAAATCAGATCCTTCAAAATAGATTTGTCGAATATATTTTGATGCTTATATAATAATCACTATTTTGCAACATTTTTCTGTTCGGCTTCAAATATGAATACTGTTATTAGAATACTTGATAATATAGCTTTTCTTTATTTATAAAGTGCAAATTTGTCATAGGATACATCATTTGACACGCTGAAAATCTAAAATTTGGGAACAAAATATTGTTTACACCTTAAGGATAAAATTCGAAATACAGAAAAATCAAATCCTAGTTTGTTTATTTGTTTCTACTGCCTGTCTCCAACCCAGACCGCTTATAGTTATATGTGAAACAAATATTCTATTCATAATAAATATTCAAAACTGAAATGTATTTTTATTCTTAGAAGTGTATATTTACACACATATTTTGTCAGCAATTATAAAACGAATTGGGACAAAATCAATAAGACGAATGAAAGCTACTTTATTTAAGGTGTCTTGAACAAGTAAATTGTCAAAAATTATAAACTCATGTATGATAATGTAACATTCTATTTTGGGAGAATTGGATATTTTCCTAAAATTCAGTAATTGGCAAAATATAAATAGATTGATATGGATGTTGGCATTAAAAGATTTATGATAATCTCAAAAATAAAATTACACTAATTTTAAATGTTTTCTAAGTATCTCATTTGTTGATTTTCAACTTAAAGGTTTCATGGCAAAGTTTATTGTACTCTCTAATTGTATATTTCAATCTATTTTGTGAAAAGAAGGTTTAGCAACATACTTGAGGATTAGAAAGTTTTATAGTCATAAGGTTTTATTTAATAGCAGCTTTAGTAGCGCCATATTTATCTGAATATTTAATTGCTGATAGATGATGCCTCATATTTTGTGTTATAATAGCCATAGCAGAGAACTCCTTTTTGTTTGTTTTATTGTGGTGACTAAATTATAACATAAAAGAAGTAACTCTACTTTTTAAATATTCAGTTGTAACACATATATTGCAATCCTATATTGAACAATTGTTAATTATTAGAAAGCAATTGTAAATTACATTTAAATCATATATACTATTTATAATAGAAATATTTTTGTAGTATTTCATATAATACTACGATCAATTTAAGATTTTGTATAAAATATTTTTCAAAAATAAAAATTTACTTTAATTATAGAATTATTGTAAGTAATTAGGACAAAATCCAAGAGTTATTTTTACACAAAGGGCAAATGAAAATGCAAAGAATAATTATAGGATAAATTATAATTATAGGTATATCTCTTATTATGCAAAATAATAATGGCACAAAAACTAATTTAGTTTTTCAGCAATGCATACAACACATTTTTTAAATAATCTGCTAGATATAAAAGAATAGTAATTTAAATATAGAAAAACTATTGATTTTGATGAAAGAAATATAGTATCAGACTGTATAATATTAAAATACTCATATAAAAAATTTTAAAGTCCTTTTTCTGATATATTTATAAAAAGTTTCATTATTATAATACTTATTCTTATGATAGCAACTAAAAATGATAATAGAAAGATATAATATGACAGACTTTTTGTCTGCTGTATATTCAACTATTGGCATAAACCATTTTTGGCGAAGTGATAATTTTTCTATAGATTAGATATTGTTTTATTCATTTTTATTACTTTTATGATATTTTGGCTTTATCGTAATGAAACATTATTTATTACTATTATAAAATGAATCATTTCAATAAAAACGTTATCATTATAATGTAAATGAAGGAGGTTATCACAATGTATGAAGCAAATAAAGAACGGTACAGTGAAATGAAGTACAATAGGTGTGGAAAAAGTGGTTTATTATTGCCAGCAATTTCATTAGGGCTATGGCACAATTTTGGATCAAATGGAAATTTTGATAACATGTTATCAATGTGTTTTACTGCTTTTGACAATGGTATTACACATTTTGATCTCGCAAATAACTATGGACCTATTTATGGCGCTGCTGAAGAAAATTTTGGAAATATCCTAAAAAAAGGGTTGGGAAGATATCGTGATGAACTGATTATATCTACCAAGGCAGGATATGATATGTGGCCGGGGCCTTATGGTGATGGAGGAAGCAAAAAATATCTAGTAGCAAGTTTAAACCAAAGTTTAAAACGTATGGGACTTGAATATGTAGATATATTCTATCATCATAGGCCAGATTCTGAAACGCCAATTGAAGAAACAGCACAAGCATTAGACGGAATTGTTAGAAGTGGAAAAGCACTTTATATTGGGATCTCAAACTATGATAAGGAACAAATGGAAACAATTATTAAATATTTTAGAGAAATGAAAACCCCTTTTATTATTAACCAAAGAAAATATTCTATGTTTGATAGAACAATCGAATATGATGGTATAAAAAGGGATGCTATTTTACAAGGTATTGGAGTAATTGCTTTTTGTCCATTAGCACAAGGATTGCTTACTAATCGTTATCTCAATGGAATTCCTACTGATAGTAGGATACGAAAAGATGGACGATTTTTAAAAGAAGATGTTGTAAATACACAAACCATAGATAAGATTAATAAATTAACTACTATAGCAAATGAACGAGGGCAAAGTTTAGCTCAAATGGCTCTTTCATGGATACTTAGAGATGGCGATATAACTAGTGTACTTATTGGAGCATCTAAATCAACCCAAATTCTTGATAATATAGGAATGCTTTCAAATTTGAAATTTAGTGAGGAGGAACGAAAAAAAATTGACAGTATTTTGACATTGTCATAATAGCTTTTTATTTTGAGACAAAACTCCCTTTTATTTATAGTAGTATATTCATCTATAAATAAAGGGGAGTTTCTCTGATCTATAATAGTTCTTTTTCATTATTTTGTTTGGTAAGACTTTATCCAAATAAATAGTGAAACTTTCTTACCTCAATTCAACACAAAATATTTGTTTTTTATCTTACAGAACTCTTTTTAACAAACTATACTATATGTCTTCTCTTATTATGATACTTACTTCCAATTGTTTAATATTATAATTCAAACAAATTTAAATTTTCTCTTAATATATCATCTACTTCATATTTAATTAAAAAACATTTAAAATATGAAAGCATTGTTCCACAAATACAGAGATAACTACTACTATCTCAATAACTTACAAGATACTATCAGGAAAATAATTAAAAATTTCTAAAATATAAACCAGATAGTATATTAAAATGATATACTAAAGATTTAGATATTGTTACAAATAATAAAATTAAAGATATGAAAAAACTACTGTTAAATTAAACTTAATTTTAGTGATATAAATTAGAGTGTCTCTAATTGTATCATTCATGTATTATTTTTTGTTTACCATACTAACTAATTAATTTTATATTTGTTCCTACCTTAAAAATAATATAATATAAAAGCTTTTAATCATTGCGCTACAATAAAACTTCTATATTATATGTGATTACGTTTTAGTTTTAGGTATTCTTTATAATTAAATCTCAATTGCTATTACAATTTTATTAAAAACATATCATTAAATTATTATTTACTACATACTAATTTATCATATTCTTACATATAAACTTTTTTAAAAGCATTGTATGTTTTTAAAAGGCCTTCCGAAAATTTAGTATAACATACATTTAATTCTACTTTACTTTTTATATTAGAATATAGTTCTGATTCCTCCATCGTTAAAGGAAATGGCAATGGAACATTTTGTGATAGTGCTTGTTCTTTTGTCATTGGAATAATCTCATATTCAACATCCGCAATTTCTTTTAGCTGATTCACAAACATATGATAATCAAGAATCATATCATCACATACATTATAAATTTGGTTAAAACTGTTAGTATTTAATAAACATTTGATAATAATATCTGCAGCATCTTTTATATATACAAATTGAAATTTTCCAGTAGCATCTTTTATATATGGAAGAATATGATTTTGAACCAACATTTGAATGTATAAGGCTTCACGCGGAGCATAATTGTATGGACCATATAAAATCGCAGGACGAAGAATTGTATAAGATATTTTTCTTTTAACACATTCAAAGATCAACTCTTTCTCCAATTCTATTTTTCCTATTATATAATTTCCTGCTTCTCCTGGTATAGATCTTTTTTCAAGTGGCCCTTTTTCATCCATAAGTATTTTATGACCACGTTCATATACATCTACTGTACTTATGAAAATATATTGTTGTACTCTTCCAGATATATTGTCTAATACTATTTTAATATCACCTTTATTGTATCCACAAAAATCTACTATGACATCATAGTCTTCTGTACAATTTTTCCATAAATTAATATCTTTTCTATCTCCAATCAATTGACTCACACCAAAATCTTTCATAGAATATGTTCCACGATTGACTACGGTTATAGTATGTTCACTTGATGCCTGCATAACAAAAACTCTTCCGTAAAAATAACTTCCCCCCAATACAAGTATTTTCATAATTATCCTTTCTAAGTATTAAAACTATACTAGCAATTTTATATAGCATTAATTCTAATTAAAACTCATTAAATGATTCATTTTATTGAATTTTACATCTATATTTATAAAATGTCAATTTTATTCTATAGTTCAATTTCAGAATTACACTATATTGACTGAATTGGTAATTACTAATATTTAAAAACGTATTTGACTTGTATAGTCATATGCATTTTTGATTATTGACTTAATTAGTTAATTACATTTTTCGCAGTAAATAAGGCACTTTTGTTATAATTTCAAATAGTTTTTACCCTAAATTCCTAATTTAAATTGTTCTGAATAAAAAGTTTAAAAAAATGGATTAGTAGAAATTAATTGTTTAATTATGTTTATATTTTGAATTTTTTCCTTCAATATATATATTTTTTTCTTTCATAAAATTCATTTTAGAATATTAGAAGCAAGCTCCCTCATTATTGAAATATTTTACATAATTTAAACTTCATATTATAAAAAGATAGCTTATACGAAATGAAAAGATAAAAAAGACTCACTATTTATTAGTGAATCTTTTTATAACCTCATAAAAATTACATATTGGTAGCTCATAACAAATATATTTATTTAATCCCTTAATCTATTAGTACTACTCTCCCACCTCTTGTACAGTCACTCTTACATCTATGTTTATGAAACAGAATCCAAACAACGTTCTACTACTATTTTATTCGATATGAGATAAACAACATATCTGCGTAATTTCTATTAACCGTTATTTTTTCATATCTATTATCTTATCATTAAAAACCGTCATTTTTTCATATCATTTATTTCTGTTCAACAATATTTTGTAACCATATCCCCTTTTTGACTAATACAAAACCAATAATGCATTTAATAATATCACTAAATTGAACTATAATATATACTCCAATAACGTGAAGTGTTGTAAAATGACTTAAAAGGAAAGCAATCACTACACTTACACACCAAATAAAGACGCTATCAAATAAAAATGTGATAATAGTCTTACCACCAGATCTTAGTGTAAAATATGTGGCATGCAAAAAGGCATTTTGCGGCATAAATATTGCTGTTGTTATAATAAAATATTGAGCAAGTTGTTTTGCCTCATCATTTATTTTATATAACTTTGGAAATATTGGCGCCATAAAAGACATAAGTATAGCTACAATAGTACAACATCCTACAGAAAAAGCTATTAATTTATTATCAATATCACGCGCTTCCTTCATCTTTCCAGCTCCTAAGAGTTGTCCAACTATAATTGCCACAGAATCTCCAAGCGCTATAAAAACAATATTAAAAACATTACTGATTGTATTAGAAACATTTAATCCTGCTACTACATTTAGTCCTCTTATAGAATAACATTGTGCCAGCATTGCCATTCCTGCCGCCCACAATGTTTCATTAAATAAAAGTGGACTTCCTTTTTGTACAATTTTTAAAATAAGCTCTTTTGGCACTTTTAATGTACGATAAAGCCCTATAGAAAATGGGTATATACTTCTTTTTCTATGTATTTGTAAAGTAATGATTAGCATTTCAATATAACGTGAGATTACAGTAGCTATAGCAGCTCCAGATACTCCTAAAGCAGGAATTCCAAATTTCCCATATATTAAGACATAATTCAATATTAAATTTACAAATACAGCAACAATTCCTGCTTTCATTGGTAAAATTGTTTGACCACATTCTCGTAATGTACTAGAATACATCTGCACAATAGCAAAAGCAGGCAATCCAAGTAACATCAATCTAAGATATTCTATACCATATCCTAATGTTTTTGCCACATTTTCTTCTGTGCCCTCACCTTTTAAATAAATACCTATCAACCCTTGTCCTGCACAGAGAAAAAGTATACAAGTCAATATAGAAATTAGAGAAACCATCCAGAACTTAAAACGCATTGTTTGTCGCACTCCTTCATGATTTCCCTGTCCATAATATTGAGCTGTAAAAATTCCTGCTCCTGATACTCCTCCAAATATACAAAGATTATACACAAAAATCAATTGATTGACTATTGCCACTCCTGACATTTGTTCCGTACCAATTTGTCCTATCATAATATTATCAAGCAAACTTACAAAATTAGTAATACCATTTTGAATCATAATTGGAACTGCAATCATGAGTACCATTTTATAAAAATCTTTACTCCCCACAAACTTTCTTATTAATTTTTCTTTACTTTTAGTCATTTTTATATCCATTCCTTTCGCTCCGCTCAAGGCACAAAACGCCATGAAAAAGCAAGTTGTGTCTCAGCGGTTTTCTTTTTATAATTCTTGCCATAGGGATAAGCGGTACACTACAAATCACGGCGAGGTGAGTGGGCTGTCCAGTCTTCTGGATGACCGTATTTTTATATGTGTAGGATGCTTTTTCAAGCACAAATAAGTGTGGTTCGACCACGCAACCTTATCTTTGTTAAAACAATTCTCGTTTTAATCCTAAGCATCCAGTCAATGCCTCTTACTCCCTATATCTCTTACAGAACCTCTGGTTCGGAAAGGAGTCCCTATGGCTTTAAAAATTGTGTATCAAATCTGTTGTGGTATTGACGTTCACAAGACTTTTGTCGTTGCCTGCATCGCTT
>CAJUHQ010000130.1 GCA_910586095.1 uncultured Lachnospiraceae bacterium
TGCCAAATTCTTCATTTTTCCACAAGCTGCATCATTATTACTGACTCTACGTGCACTGTCCCAGGAAACTGGTCTATCGCAACGGCTCTTTCTATTTTATATCCTCCATCGAGAAATGCATCCAAATCCCGTACAAGGCTTGTGGGTTTACAACTAATGTATACAATTTTGTCTACCTTGTAACTTATAATTTTCTGTAAGGCCTTTGGATGTATCCCATCACGCGGCGGATCTAGAACGATAAAATCGGGCTGTTCTGTGATCTCATCCATCACTTTCAACACATCACCTGCAATAAACGAACAATTGTCTAGCCCATTCTTGTTCGCATTTTGTCTTGCTGCTTCCACTGCCTCTTCTACAATTTCCACTCCAATCACCTTTTTTGCTACAGGAGCCAGAAGTTGAGCAATTGTACCTGTACCACTATAGAGATCAAACACTATCTTGTCCTTTTGACCTTTGCCTGAAATGTCACCTAAGAAATCGCGAGCTGTCTCATATAACACCTCCGCTCCCAATGTATTAGTCTGAAAAAAAGAAAAGGGAGAAATTTTAAATGTTAAGCCTAAAAGCTCTTCATAAAAAAAATCTTTTCCATACAGAACAATTGTTTCATCACTTTGAACAACATCAGCTATGGAATCGTTTTTTATATGAAGCACACCTGTTATTTTTCCTTGTATTGGCAATGTTAAAAGGCGATCTAGCAATGGTTTTAGATCATGTTCTTCCTGTGTTGTTGTAACTAGAGCTATAAGCATCTGTGCTGTTTTGCAAGCCTTACGCACTAATAAATGCCGCAAATATCCTTTATGATGTACTTTATGAAAATAGGTACTACCACACTCTGCAAAATAGTCAAGTACACAACACAAAATCTTTCTGTAATCTGCATCTACAATACAACAATCCTTCACAGACACAATATCATAAAAGCTACCACGTTTATGCATACCCAACGCAAGAGGCCCATCCTTATACGCATCTCCAAAAGAAAATTCCATTTTATTTCTATAACCATACTGTATAGGACTTTGTTTAATCCCTTCAAATATACTATTTACATATGTGTCTATTGTTTGCTTTTCTTCATTTAATAGCATCTGTTTTTGAAAAATAGGTTTCATAAGGCGACGCACTTGATCTTCTTTAATTTCCAACTGTTTCCAATAGGGCACACTTTGATAATTGCATCCGCCACATTCTCCAAAATGAGGACATACATTCTCTGTATATTCATAGGATGCCTTTTCCAATACAGCAGTCAGATTTCCTTCCACTTTTCCACTGCGCTTCTTATTGACCCGAAAGGATATCTTTTGTCCAGGCAATACATTTTTTACAATCGCAGTTTCCTCACCGCACACCACTATTCCCTTATTCGGAAAATCTATACGCTCTACATACCCTTCATAAAGTTCTCCTTTTTTCATCTATTCCCTCCTCACTGCGCAAAAACAGGGTGCTGGCAAAGCGGCACCCTGTTTAGCTTCTTTTTTGAAAAAGTCCTGCTCCATAAATGCATGTAAAAATACAAATACTTAAACAGCCTTTGTTTGTAAGAAATATTCTTACTGTGAACACATGTTATTACTCGCGAATGTAATCCTATACAACTATCAATTCCTCAATAATGCTCAATCATTATTAGTTGACAGTAGTATACTCATTCTCCTTAGCAGGCTCCTGTTCGCTATCCTCTTCATCATCAAAAAAATCATCCTCAAAATCATCATCGAACTCATCATCAAAATCATCGAGGTAATCAGGTGTCATATAGCGATATACTGCGTACGCAATACCTGCTATTGCTGCAACTGCGCCAATGATTGCAAGTGCCCATAACAATGTATTGCACTTTTTCTCATTGTCCTTTTTCAGTTCACTCTTGGAATAGTATTTGCTTAAAATATCATTACCTACTAAATTCTTATCCTGCAAATATTCCACCAATCCGTCCCACTTTTTCATTTCAAAAAGCCCCTTTCGTTTAATTGTATCATATTCTCAAAAAGTTTGTTAACTATATCATATCACTATTTGGTCAATTTTACTACCTTTTTATTGTTAAATTTTTATACTAAATTTTTCTTAGCTTGGCAAATGCCGCATACATAATCTTGTTGCCATATGCATCAAACTGAACTGTAACTTTATAATCCCTTGTCTCTTGCGTAATATTCAATACAGTTCCTTCCCCATATTTAATGTGTTGTACCCTGTCTCCTACACTGTATCCTAATCCTCCCGACGAAATAACTGGAACTCCTTTTGTAAGTCCATCTATAGATTTGGCAATATAAGGCTTGTTTGCCTCTGGTGTCTCCTTTTTCCTCACCACTGCCTTTGGACGCGAAGAAATAATATCGGCCAAATCTCTTTTAGGCGTTGATTTAGAAGTCTCCTGTGTAGATGTTACTTTTCTTGAAAGCGGGCGTTTTGTCGCACCCAATGTCTGTGCTGCCTCCCAGTTATTTTGCGGCTTATCAAAAATAGTATCCCTGTTTTGATCGTATCTAGATGTTGTTTTTCCATTTATTCTTTTGTTGTATTCTTCGAGATATGATGGTGCTGCACTCCAATTATTGGTTTTATTTCCCTCTGTTTGATAGGGTTTTGATCTAAAAAAACTATTTGTATAAGAAGTGCTTTGATTCTCCTCTTCCCCGCGTCGTACTACTGGCACTCTATTATCTAACAATTTTACAGGGATCTCTGTCACAAAACGACTCACTGGATTGATTTGACTCTCTCCCTTAATCATACGCATCTTAGCATAAGTAAGGGTCAAATCCTCCTTTGCCCTTGTAATCCCCACATAGGCAAGCCGTCGCTCTTCCTCAATTTCTCTAGGATCATCTGCTACAATTGTCTGATAACTTGGAAAGATACCATCTTCGAGCCCTGATAAATAAACCTGTGAAAACTCTAATCCCTTAGCGCTGTGTAGTGTCATTAAAAGTACTTTATTGTCATCTCTATTTACTCCATCAAGATCTGCCACTAATGCTACTTCCTCAAGAAAATCTGAAAGAGTTGCCTCCTCTCCAAGATTTTCCCTCTCTATCTCAAAACTCACAATTTTTGTAATGAACTCATCAATATTTTCTAATCGCTCTTTTGATTCCTCATCATATGTCTCTTTTAATTCTTCTGCATATCCTGTCGTTTCAATAACATCAGTTATTAAATCTTCCAATGTACATGCTTGCATCTTTGTCCGAAACATTCGGATCATGGTGGTAAATTCTCTGAGTTTTTCTCCGGCCTTTCCCATACCAGGAATTTCCTCCACCTTTTGCAACGCCTCAAAAAAACTGATTCCTCTGCTGTCTGCGTATACTTGTACCTTATTGATGCTTGTTGCTCCAATACCGCGCCGTGGTACATTGATAATACGCTTTACAGACAAATCATCTTTACCATTAGCTATTGTTTTTAAATAGGCTAATAAATCCTTGATTTCCTTGCGTGCATAAAAGTTTACGCCGCCTACAATATTGTAAGGAATATTCAGGGCAACAAAACTTTCTTCTAAAAGACGCGACTGCGCATTAGTCCTATAAAGTACAGCACACTGTTTGTACTCACTAATAAGCTCTCTCTTTTTTCGTTTAATATCACCCGCTATATATTCTGCTTCCTCCTTTGCATTATCAAATGCTCTAAAGTGAAGTAGATTACCAGCTCCTTTATCAGTCCAAAGTGCTTTGTTTTTCCTATAGACATTATTGCTTATCACCGCATTAGCAGCATCTAACACATTCTGTGTAGAACGGTAATTTTGCTCTAATTTAATCACTGTCGCCTCGGGATAAACCTTTTCAAAATCAAGAATATTTTTAATGTTTGCTCCACGAAATCTATATATAGACTGATCGTCATCACCAACCACACACAGATTATGATTGTGCGATGCAAGCAGCCTAATCAATTCAAATTGTGCTATATTAGTATCTTGATACTCATCTACCATAATATATTGAAAGCGATTTTGATAGTTTTCCAGTATATCTGGACAATTTTTAAAAAGTTCAACCGTCTTCATAATTAAATCATCAAAATCGAGTGCATTATTTTTCTTCAATACATTCTGATATTCTGTATATACTTGCGAAATAATCTTCCTCATCAGATCGCCATCAATAGATTGTTCATATTGCAATGGTGAAATCAAACTATCCTTTGCTGAAGAAATCTTGTTTAGCAACATACGCTCTTTGATCTGTTTTGTATCAATTTCTAATTTTTTACAGATCTCTTTCATAACACTTTTAGAATCGTCTGCATCATAAATAGTAAAGCTAGTATCAAAACCAATCCTATCAATATAACGCCTTAGTATACGCACACAGGAAGAATGAAATGTAGAAACCCATACCTGTTCAGAGCATCCCATCATATCATTGACCCTATTGCGCATCTCCTGAGCAGCTTTATTGGTAAAAGTTATTGCCATAATATTCCACGGCTCTACTCCCATCCCCTCTATAAGATATGCGATACGTCTAGTAAGTACGCTTGTTTTGCCTGATCCAGCCCCTGCTAAAATCAACACGGGTCCATCTGTAGTAAACACTCCTTTTTTCTGTTGTTCATTCAATATGTCATATAGACCCATTGTTTCCATCCTTTCTCATCCACTAGCAAAACTCAACCTTCATATTACCGATAGGTCGCAATGAACATACATAATGTGCCAACATACTTTGACAAAGTAAGGCTATTGGTGAACTACTCTTCTACATAATTGTCACTTCTTATGAATTTATGCTTTTTATCACTACTTCCTATTTTTATAACCATGTCATTTTAGTATACCAAAAAAGCTAGGATATTTAAAGTATAATTTTTCAAATAAGAACAAATTTTTGGTAATAACTTATCTTGTACTACTAAACTACCAGTCCATCTTTGATTGACCAAAATCCCCAATTACCATCTTCATTAATATATAACAAAAATTGACTGATATATCTTTTAGTCATAATACAACTACCAAATCATTTACTAGTTGTATGTTAAGCACTTTATTCTATATATTACTGATGTTATTTTAAATAGCCCTAATAATATGAAATCTGATCCTTGTATTTTGGGTACATTTTATAAAATACTTACATATATTAAGTAAAACACTATGGAGACTTTTCATGAAACAAATAAAAAATCGTGTGTTATCAAAAGTCTTTCCTACTTTTTTGATTATGACACTCCTATTATCTACACTGTTAAATGGATGTGGAAAAAAAGCTGATGTTTCCTCTGGAACAACAAAGGTTACTCTCAATGAAGTAGCACACTCTATTTTTTATGCTCCTATGTATGTAGCTATTGAAGAGGGATATTTTGCAGACGAAGGAATCGAACTAGAATTAGTGACAGGCTATGGTGCCGACAAAACAATGACGGCGCTACTTACAGGAGAAGCAGATATTGGATTTATGGGCAGTGAGGCTTCTATCTACACTTACTTACAAGGAGCGCAGGACTATGCTGTAAACTTTGCTCAACTGACCCAACGTGCAGGTAATTTTCTTGTAAGCCGCACTCCTATCGAAAACTTTAGCTGGGAACAGATCAAAGGAACATATGTACTTGGCGGACGCAAGGGCGGCATGCCTCAGATGGTTTTTGAATACATACTAAAAATGAACAATATCTCTCCCGATACTGACTTAACTATTGATACTAGTATTGATTTTGGTTCGACAGCCGCTGCCTTTTCAGGTGCACGAGAAGGTGATGCCGGCTATGCAGACTTTACAGTAGAATTTGAACCACATGCCACTTCACTTGAGTCACAACAAAAAGGATATATTGTAGCTTCTCTCGGTGTAGATTCTGGATATGTACCTTACACTGCATTCAGCGCCCGCAAAAGCTTTATAGAAGAACATCCAGATGTTTTACTCGCTTTCTCAAGAGCACTCCAAAAAGGTATGGATTATACAGCTAAACACTCTGCTGAAGAAATTGCATCTGTTATCCAACCACAATTTCCAGAGACAGATATCAATACCATCACTACTATTGTATCACGTTATCAAGCGCAGGATACTTGGAAAAAAGACCTTGTCTTTACAGAAGACAGCTTTATGCTCTTACAAAATATCCTGATGGAAGCTGGTGAACTAGAATCCTATGTACCTTATGCAGATTTAGTCGATAATACCTTTTCTAATCAAGTAAAATAATACTAAAAACTCCTACAAAACCAATGATAGGTTTTGTAGGAGTTTTAAATTTTGTTTGCCTCTATTTTGGCGGACGCGACGAACTGCGCTTAGTTGATATAGTCAACTGTTTTATTTCCTCATAGACCTTTTGAATCTCTGCGTCAATCTTATTACAGTCTACTCCGTTCTTTGCAAACTCTTCCATAATCTGTTTAACCACTTCTGAATATTTGTTCTTATATTTAGTATTGAGTTCCTTCCAAGGAATTCCCTTAAAGTGTTCTGCGATTTGTCTGTCAAAAGACAATTTTTCCTGCATCATCAAAACGGCTATAATTGGATACCCTAATGATCCCTGCCAATATGAAGCATTGTCATTTGAAGTATACACATCATCTTTCCATGTCACCAAATATTTTTTGGTAAAGTCAGAGGATGAAACTTCTGCCTCTCCATCCCTTAGCTCGACACGTTCGTCAACAACTGCGCTGTATGCCTCATGTATCTTCTCAATCGGCGGTATTTTAATGCTCATAAAAATCCTCCATGCCGCCTTTGGCGGCTCAAATAGAAATGAAAAACGCAGTCTTTTGCGTTTTTCCTGTGTGAAAAAAGTCTGCTATGCAGACTTAATAGTTCTTAGGCAGTGTCTTTTGCTGCCTTAGAACTATTTTTCACACTACTCTCCTATTCCTATCAAAATATACAAATTTGTATAGCAAGCTTGTCTTTGCACAAACAGTATCTCCTCATTGCTCCCCATAAATGGAAACATTCGGAATACTACAGTTCTCCACACAAAGCTTCATATTTTGCTCAGATCGCATGCCATGCATACACACCCCACGTACATAGACATCATAAACTCCAACCATATTCAAATCATAATCTCCCTCAATATTGATTGTGTACTGTCCTAATGCGTAGGCTGTTCCTTCCGAATTTTTGACTCCAACTGCATTATAAATATCATAAATTGTTGCCCCCACTGGAAGGTGCAAAGTATTGTCACCCCGATCATTTGTCAAATATAGTGATGGTCTTATCTGATTCCAAGGATTTTCGTTAGTGGTATCTGTGGGGTCCCATTTCCTCATAGGATTTTCAGCCGTAATCTTAATCTCATCTGGTTTTCCTAGAGGGCCAGGATTCTCCGCATCATCATACACCTCGACTATAGTTCCCTTCTTACAATTATCATAAATCCATTTTATATCTGCACAAGCAAGACGCACACATCCAAGCGATGCAGGTTCCCCTAGTAGGTTAAACTGTTCCCACTCCATATTTCCAGCATTTTTTGTATAATATGGTATGGAATGAAACATAATTTTCTTATTGAATCGAATTGCATACCGCCCATAAGAACCATCTACCATCATTCTCCACGGATAGTAATCAGTCGTTTTAAAAGTACCAAGTGGAGTTGAATGTCCTTCTCTACCACAAGAGCATGCAAATGCTTTGACTGGTATTGTAAATGCACCATTTTCATCTTGCTTATATACAGTTACACAATTTGCTGCACGGTTCACCATAATCTTGTAAACAGGTTCCTCCTGTGCATATACTGATGGCATCTGCAAATTAGCCCATATGCTAACCCACATACACAACACTAAAACATACACTATTCTCCTTTTTACAGACGATCTCACTACATGTCCTTTCATTACAAATCCTCCAATATTTCTCCTTTTACAGTAACCAATATCATGCGAAAACTGCTAATTTGTCAGGTCGCATGGTCATCTACGCTATAAAAGTCTATGACTTTGACAGCAACAAATACTATTTTATACCCTTTTTCCAATTTTTGCAACAAAAAAGGACCATTCCCCAATGATCCCTTTTGCACAACTATTAATTATTTGACTCCCCAGTCAAGATAACATAATCTCTTTGCAATAATTATATTAGCATATCTATCCAATTTTGTAAATAGTCTGATTTAAAAAATTTTTAAAACTTTTTGTGTTAAAATTTATCTAATCGTTGCTTTTTCCGAAACTGTTTGTTTAATTTCTTTATCATCCGTTTCTGTTATCTCTGATAGTGGTTCATGTGCAGAAAGAAGTTCTTCTAGCGTCACACCAAAACTTCCTATAGCACTATATGGTATAGTATAAACCCAATCTGGTTTTTCCTCCAAACAGACATAATACGCTTTTGCTACATCATCAAAATCTCCTGCAAAGATTGTATAACGCTGATCTCCATTAGAGATCATAATGATCCTAGCAGGCTGATCCAATCCATACAAACTCAAATCTTCAACATTCTTGATACACTCCTCAGACAGCAAAGGCGTAATGTTTGTAAGAAGTCTTTCCACTTTCTTGCCATCTATGTTGGCAGTTTTGTCTGTATCACTATTCCATATATTATTTTTTTTGGTAAGTGATACTGTTCCACTTTCATTGGTAAATACTAGACGAGTCACTTCCTCTGCCATCAGTTCTGTCACCTCATAGCTTCCTTCTTCCTCCTCCTTTGGCTGTCCAAAACCGGAAATTACAATGTACACAGCAACTGCCGCCACAAAAAGTGACACCATCATTACAAACTGTCTTTTCTGTCTTCTCATCTACTATTCACAACCTTTCGAAATCCTTCTTGCACTCTATGTCAACTGACTTGATTTTCTTCAATGTCAGAGCATATTCCCTATATTTTACTTTTATTTTATTCATAAAATGTGTTTTAATTATGGAAATTCTGTGATTTTTTTAGAAATTTATTAGAACTCTAAATAGATAATAGAATGTGTATAAAGAATAAGAACGTCATCAAATGGACGTTCTTGTTCTCTATACTTCCTTACTGTACACTTTTTATGCAAATGGAGTAAATCCTGCCCCATTTAATTGGTCTCTCAAGCGATTCTGAAATCCCATCATTCCGATTGTATCATTTAGGTAAGAAGAATACGCTGTTTTTCTTTTCTCTGTCGTATCTTCCTTTGAAAGCATGTGCTCCTGAATATTCAACATCTCAGCAAAATCACCAGTTGCTGTCTTTTTAGGCGCTTCAAGCTCACCGTAATCCTTTACATATAATTCCTCTTCCGGCTTCTCTGATGCAATGACAAGAGGTTTGCCTGATCTCTTGTTCTCCCGATCAATCCTCTGTACAGCGTTCATGCTGTATGGATTACCATGTATGGAAGAAATTTTATAATTGTCAAACCCAGAAAAACCCGCAATTCCTGATATACTCATGAAATTCCTCCTTTCTTTGTAATAACTCTCATGATGAAAAACGCCTGATTTTGGCGTTTTTCGGTGTGAAAAAAGTCTGCTATGCAGACTTACTTCTTTGTGAAGCAGCCTTTGCTGCAAACGAAAACTGCCACAGGCAGTTAGAAGTACTTTTCACACTAACTCCCATCTGCCTGCTTTGGCAGGCATGCAAATCAGGATGGTGAAATCTTTGATTTCACACTAACTCCCATCTGCCCGCTTTCGCGGGCATGCAAATCAGGATGGTGAAATCTTTGATTTCATACTATCGTCCATACTCACAAACAAAATTCACGACATGAAAAATCTCTCATTTTCCATTCTAATTTTATTGGTTTTATACATCCGATATGATATAGTATAAAACTATTGTCAGACATTTTCAATATATTGTCGTTAAATTTCATACATTTTTATGTAGGATTACAATACATGTGTTACAACTGAATATTTAAAAAGCAGAGTTACTT
>CAJUHQ010000131.1 GCA_910586095.1 uncultured Lachnospiraceae bacterium
TGCTTCGCCTTCCCCTTCAAAAGCAACAACACTTCCAGTAAGCTCATGATTCTTTTTTGCCTCTTTTACTAGTCTATCAATATCTCTTGTGGGCAAAATACGCGGCCTGATAGATGAATAGAGATATCTTGCAATGTCTCCTAGTATATAAAATATAATCAAAACAATCAGAAGACCCCACAACATCCTTGTCAGTTCATAACCCCTTATGTACATAATGATTGATGCTATCGCACATGCTAACAACGTCAAAAATGATGTGATCAGCCCTGTCTTATTTCTCATTCTAATCCCCCATATAATTGCCACAGTTCACTACGCCTTTCATTCGTAGGATGAATTTATTCAACCTAACTCTCTTTTGTCTATTTCGTCAGATAGTTGCTCTTACAAGGCAACTTTTCGTTCCATATAAGTGAAAGTAAACCCAAAGCTAGACTATATCAAAAAATTGTACAATAAACAGAAGCTACATTGTAAATAATTTTTTCTACACAATTCTCATGATGCCACCATCCATATAAGCCACATTCCTATTGAGAAAAAGCGTCCAATTTTTCAATCTAAATCCCTACTCCTACGAATCAAATATGTACGCAGTATCATTCTTTGCAATTCTTATCTCTTTATATAGTCTTTTCTGGTTTTCCCGCAGAACGAATTATCAATTTTCCCGTCTCGGGATAAAATATAATCGTGCGTCCATAATTAAGACCTGTATCTTGTGCTTTGAGCGGAATCCCTAACTCCCTAAGTTTCTTCTTACTCGCCTCAACATTTCTGTCTCCCACGCGTATCATATCTGATTTATTTTGAAATGCAAACATCTGTGCTCCACCTGCTATTTTGGCTTCAAATCTTGATTTTACACCTCCTAAGGCAACGATTCGTTTCACCAAATCATCAATACCTGTATCAGCAAATTTAGCTCTGTTTACATTGTTTTCTATCTGAGTGCTATCTGGCAGCATTGCATGTGCCATTCCCCCAACTTTTGCAATAGGATCTCTTATACAAATCCCCACACATGAACCAAGTCCCAAAGTAGTTATGCCATCAGGGCTTTTACACACATTTAAGTCTGCCATTCCTACCTTAACTATATTTGCCATAGCTTACAAACCCCTTCTCTACCTAGAGTATGCCATATGCACATATAGCATACCTCTAAAATCTATATTCTCTTTGTAGCGCATGTGCTCTAAAAGTTTCCAACTTTTAGAGCATGGATGGCCATGCGGCCTGACAATTATCAGACTTCACATAATGTCATTCACTCCTTAAAAGTCTTCAACTTTTAGAGCATGGATGGCCATGCGGCCTGACAGTTATCAGACTTCACATGATATCATTCACTCCTTAAAAGTCTTCAACTTTTAGAGCATGGATGGCCATGCGGCCTGACAATTATCAGACTTTGTATGATGTCATTTTCATTCCATCTTTCTGTCACAATGCCACCACGGGACCATCAGTCACTTTTAGAGTGACAGACCTAGCGCTGTCAGCATCTTTGAATAGGATTCTAAATCTGGCATTAGTATAAAATACCCATTCAAATCTACATCATCTGTAAAGACAGTTTGGATCAACAAGATCTGATCCCCAATAATTCCAAACTCAATTGCCGGAACACTAAGAATCGCATTGAGCATATCAATACTTAACTCGGGAACTGATGGAAGCATCTTGAGATTTGTCATCTGTGCTAAAGAGTTTAAATACGCACCTGTAATAATATTGCCTATTTCCTTCATTGCAGAGATCTCCATCTCACTAAACTCTCCTTCTGCAGGTGGCATTCCCATAAGCTTTGACACAAGTGCCTTTCCAGCATTGTGCTCTAATATAAACATAATACTACCTGTAATATCCCCTTCTACTGCAAGATATATTCCCACGACAATCTGTTCTTCGCCCCCCATGACTTCTCCGACATCCTTAAATTCGAGTAGTCGTACTTGGGGAACTTTCATATCTACTTTTGTTTGGAGCATCTGTGCAAGCGCTGTTGTGGCATTTCCTGCACCAATATTTCCCAACTCTTTCAAAACATCATAGTACTCTGTTGTTACTTTCTCAAAACTAATGCTTTCTGCCATAATAAAACCTAAGCCCTTCCGCTAATCAATCTATCAATATTTCACTATTGTTATACATCAACCACTTCTGCAAGAACAGATGTAATGTCTAAGAGTGATATCAGCTTTCCATCTGATTTTCCTACACCAGAAAGAAAACGCTCTTTATCATCTTTTTCATATCCAATTCTCTCGATATGATTCTCCTCTAGAGTAACTACTTCCTTGACTTCATCCACCAACACTCCAATAGATTCGTGTTGTTCCAAGGTTAAGATAATAATACGTGTTTTTTTAGTAATCTCTTCTTCTGGAAGACCTAACTTCAATCGAAGACTGATGGTTGGTATTACCACACCACGCACATTAATCACACCTTTAATATAATCAGAGACTTTTGGAACCCGCGTGATTTTTGACATTCTTATAATATTAGATATGTATTTGATGTCAATCCCATACTGTTCTCCTCCAAGCTGCGTTACGATAAACTGTGTTGAGCCATGCTCCACAGGACGATTCAGACTCATACTGCGTTTCTGCTCATCCATCACTTTTATTTCATCCATGTTCTATGCCCTGCCTTTCCCTTTTATCTTATCTTGTCAGGATTAAATCAATGCATTTGTATCGAGGATCAGTGCCACTTCACCATCTCCTAAAATGGTAGCTCCACTTATCATCTTTGGCACTTTAATATATTTACCCATGGACTTGATAACTACTTCCTGCTGCCCAATCAGCTCGTCCACGACTAAGCCTGCCTGTTTATCACCTTTCTTCACAATAATAACGGTGAAATTCTTCTTTTGTGCGGCTTCTTCCGTCGGAATATCCAATACCTTTCTAAGCCGTATAATTGGAATGACGGTTCCACGAATATGGATTACTTCCTTTGCTTGTACTAACTTGATATCCTCTTGCGGAACATCCTCTATTGTCTGAATAGAACCCAGTGCAATAGCATACTTCTCATCTCCAACAACTACCATAAGAGCCTGAATAATAGCAAGAGTCAACGGTAAGCGGATAATCCATGAAGAACCTTCTCCATACTGGTTTTTTACTTCTACCTCGCCACTCAATGACTCAATCTTAGATTTTACAACGTCTAAGCCAACGCCACGTCCTGACACATCAGATACCTGTTTTGCTGTGGAGAAACTTGGAAGGAATAAGAGGTCAATAATTTCTTTTTCTGTCATCGTTACTGCCTGCTCTGGAGTAATTGTCCCACGCTCAATCGCCTTGCTGCGCACCGCGTCCACATTGATTCCGCCGCCATCATCACGCACTTCAATCACAACATTATTGCCGTCTTGATAGGCATCAAGAAAAATAGAACCCACTTCTGGTTTTCCGTTTGCCACTCTGACTTCATTTGTCTCAAGACCATGATCCGCAGAATTTCTGAGCATGTGCATCAATGGATCTCCAATCTCATCAACCACAGTACGATCTAACTCTGTATCCTCACCAGTCATATATAATTCCATCTTTTTATTAAGCTTCTTTGACAGGTCCCTAATCATGCGCGGGAATTTAGCAACTACGCTCTCAATCGGTACCATTCGAACCTTCATAACCGATTCATGCAGATTTGTCGTCACACTCTCAAGATATTCAATCTGTTCATGGATTGCATTATTGACTCCATTTACACCCTTTTCTTCTGAAGCAGTTGCAGAAATCAACGAATTCTTTGCTATGATTAACTCACTTACTAGATTCATTAGATTATCCAACTTCTCTATGTCTACACGAACGGTTCTGTTTACTACTGGCTTTGCATTTGCTTTAGATGCAGGTTTTGTAGCCGAAGCTGTCGCTGGTGTAGAAGTTGCCGTCATCTTTGGTGTCAGTGCTGCTGTTGAATCTGATTGTACTGTTGCTTTAACCTCATCTATCGTTTTTGTCTCGATGGCTGACTTGACTTCTGTCTTTATCATTTCCTCCGATAATTTGTATTCTGAACAAAGTACCTCTTCAATTTCAGATACACTTTTTACAGCCGCCCGAATTTCGTTGCTATCACTTCGCGATACAAAGATTATGCTAAATGTAAGATCAAATTTTTCATCTTCAATATCCTGTGCAGCAGGATCTGAAACAATAATTTCGCCTAGCTTTTCAAGTGCCTTAAATACTAAAAATGCTCTTGCTGCTTTGAGTACACAGGCTTCCTCCACATACACTGTCAAACCGTAGACATTAATTTCTTCAGAAAAAGCTTTCTCAACCAACATCTTTTCAGTATCTGTAATGCGAATTTCCTGCCACCTTTCCTGCTTTTCGCTAGGAGTATTGTCAGATGAAGTACTACTATCCACAGAATCTTCTTTGTTCACAGGAGCTCTAGAAGTATCTTTTGGCTTAATTTCTCCATTATTCTTTAAAATATTGTTCAAAAAGTCAATCAGATCCTGATTGTCGTTGGTTCCTTCCTCAGTTGTCTGCTGGATGTTATCCACATACTCCTCTAATGCATCTAGACATCTAAAAAGGATATCAATCATCCCTGACTGTACTTTGAATGTACCATTTCTTACTTCTGAAAATACATTTTCCATATCATGAGTCAGGGTCTGCATTCTCTTATACCCCATAGTGCCTGCCATTCCCTTCAGGGAATGGGCTGCTCTAAATATCTCGTTAATGGTATCCATATTTTCAGGATTCTGCTCCAATTCCATAATTTGATCGCTCAAATTTTGCAAATGTTCCTTTGACTCATCAAGGAAAATATCAAGATATTGACTTGTATCCATTCTACTTGACCCCCACATTCATTATGATTTCCTGTGCTACATCATCAAGCGGCACAATCTGATTCACTAATCCTGTATTCACAATAGCTTTAGGCATACCATATACAGTTGATGTTGTCTCGTCTTGTGCAATGATGTGTATTTTTTTTGAAGTTTCCAAATGTACGATTCCCTCGGTTCCGTCCGCTCCCATTCCTGTAAGTACAACACACACAATCTGGGTATAATTGCTGTTTTTTAATGATTCATACATGTAATTTGCGCACGGCTTAACCCCTTCACGTGGAGGTTCATCTGTGTAAGTGATTGTAGATCTTCCGCCTCTAGTTGATACATTCATATGTTTTCCGCCTTTAGAAATATATACTGTACCATTTTCTAGCACATCACCTTCTGCTGCCTCCTTGACCGTAACTTTACTAAGTAGATTGAGTCTCTCAGCAAGAGATTGAGTGAAGCCTATTGGCATATGTTGTACAATTAGAACAGGTGCTGCAAGTTCTGCTGGAAGTCTTGGTACAACACTTTGCAATGCCTTTGGACCTCCTGTTGAGCAAGCGAGCGCTACAATCTTTTGGCCACCTATTGACGGTTGACTTTTCCTGACAAGACTGACAAGTTTGCGTGTATTTTCCTCCTGCGTTGCACGTGGAATTGATGGAATCGCCGAGATATTGGTCTGACGGCTTGTGACTACTGCCTGAAGAATATTAATAAATTTATCTCTAAACTCACTGCCTTTTAGATAAATCACGTTTGCTGGTTTTTCAATAAATTCGATTGCGCCCAACTCCAAGGCTTCCATTGTAACTTTGGCACCTTCTCTAGTATCTGTGCTCGCCATCATAATCCTTGCGCGAATCTTATCCTTCTGAAGCATCTGCAAAAGCTGTATTCCATTAATTTTAGGCATATTGACATCAAGAACTACTCCATCATATTGATTCTTTTTTAAGAGTTCATATGCCGCTTGACCGTCATATGCCTGCTCCACTACCTGGAACCGTTCATCTGAATTAATTATATCACACATTAGTCTTCTCATAAGTGCAGAATCATCAACTACAAGTATTTTTTTCTTATTCGTCATTATCCTAATCCCCCATGCCTTTTATTCTATTTTATTTAGCACTGCTATATTTTCCCTTTCTTTCTAATCCGCCTCTCCTCACCAAAAATATATTTGATGATTTCTTCACGCACGGCACTATCAATAGACACAAACTTGACACGATTTTCATACTCTAATGTCCTGTTTACAATTTTACCAGAATAAATCACCTCCGCCAAAAGCAAAAATGACCTTTCTTGCCCTAAGATAGAAAGGCTAAAATCCATCAGTATAAAGTTTCCCTCATGGAATTTTTGTCTTGACACAAATCTAGCGCCCCCGCCACTAATATCCACAATAATGCCTTTATATAATGCCTGATTTGGCATCAAAACTGTCTGCCCTCTTCTATAAGCTTCTGCTTCCTGCGCTGTTATTCTTCGCACTCTCATATCTACTACGCAGTTAAATCTGTAATATTCCCTTCTCTGATACTTATAAAGTCCACTCACCATTTCTGCGACAACAATATAAATTCCATCTCTCTTTTGTCTATCAACAATTCTGATATTTGCTCTGTACATTCCGCCATTCGAAAAAAAGCACACATCATATTCTCCGCCAATTGGAAGCAGTATCAATTTCGTCTGTTCCATTGGCATCACAATTTCAAGGCGCCCATCATTTAAAACATTATGTACAAAGGTTCTATATGTCTTAACCCCTTCCGTACCATCCGGAAGTACCACGCTAACCGTAGACTTTAATTCAAGCTTATCCCCAGGCGAAATAAATTTTTTAATCATAAAGCCCTCCCGTCTCATTGCCCCGACTCTTGCAGTATTTCCGAATGATATGTAGTTGTATCCTTATCCCATCTTTTTATTTCCAGCTACAATATGCGAAAAGAAAGCTGCCATTCCTCTTTTTACTAAAGACTTATCATACTCTTTATCCATAAGCGTATATGCCATTCTTTCATATGCAATTGATGATTTTGAATTGGGGCTTTGCATACTAACTGGTTTTTGCTGCATAACGGCTTCTTCTAGGTGATGATCTTGTGGTATCGCACCAAGGTATGACATTGGTAATTTTAGATATCTAGTTACCACTGTCTCAAGCTTATTGTACATAACCTCACCTTCTGTATTACCTGATACCTTGTTTGCAATAACCTTAATCTGCGAATCCTCCCGTGAAAATCGTGGATGCCGATTCAGCGCTTTTAGCAAGGAATATGAATCAGTTATCGAAGTCGGTTCAGGAGTGGCCACTACTAAGATTTCTCCACTTGCCACCAAAAAATCTAATACTGCATCTGAGATACCTGCACCTGTATCAATAATAATAATATCCGCAATCGCATCTAACTGTACCAAATTTTGAATAATATAATTTAAATACGTACTACTTAAGTTAGATAGTCCTGCTATTCCAGAGCCTCCCGAGATAAAACCAATGTCCATTGGCCCCCATGTTATAATATCTGTAATATTTTTTCCCTGATAAATGAGGTCACACAAGTTATGCTTAGGAACCGTACCAAACATAATTTCTATATTAGCAAGCCCAAAATCTGCATCCAAAATAATAACTCTTTTTCCCATTTTCTTAAATTGACACGCAAGATTTATAGATGTGTTAGACTTTCCTACACCGCCCTTCCCACTTGTCACTGTTATCAGCCTAGCAAGCGGCCGCGGCATTGGGCTCATTTTTATAATGTTTCTTAACTGTTCTGCCTGATCCATCAACTGACCCCCTATCAACGCCTTCCTCCAAGCAACTGTTTCACAGTTGATTGTGGGTTAAAATACTCAATATCATCTGGAACATTCTGACCGCATGTTACATAGGAAAGCACCGCACCTGTATACAATTTAAGATTATAGATATTTCCTAATGTCGCTGTCTCGTCTAATTTTGTAAAAATTAATTTATACTCTGTAATCTCCTTGTACGTGTCGGCAATTTTCATCAAATCCCTGTATTTTGTTGAGGCAGATAATACCAAAAAAATCTCTTTTTGTGCTATTGTTGTGTCTGCCGAATTGATAAGGTCTGCGATACTCTCACACTGAGCCTCATTGCTAGGCGAATGTCCTGTGGTATCCACTAAAATATAGTCATATTCTCTAAAATCCTCCACTGCATTCGAAATTTCCTTGGCTGTATAGACCACACGAAATGGCACTTCCAAAATATTCGCATACGTTCTAAGCTGTTCTGCTGCTGCGATTCTATAAGTATCTGCTGTCAGCAATGCTACTTTCTTTTTGTGTTCCACGCGGAAAGAAGACGCTATCTTTGCAATAGTAGTCGTCTTTCCCACTCCTGTAGGCCCTATGAAAAAGATTACTTTAGGTGATTTTTCTCCCTCCTCAATCACATATGGCTTTCCAAGCTTCAAAATCATTCTCTGATAAATCTCAGAAAGCATAAAATCCATTGTGACATCTGCTTTACAATTCTTATCAATCTCTTCTATGATATCCTTTGCATATTTTTCATTAATCTCATTGTCGCGCATCTTGTGATAGAGTAGTCTGAGAAAATTTGTTCGCTCCTTGTTTTCTTTTTTCTTTGCATTATCATCATTTTTAGCATCCTCTGATTGCGCTTTGCCCTCTTGTTGTGACAACTGCTTTTCTATTAGATTCTGCAAATTATCAAGTTTTTCCTCTAATCCGTTTCCTCTCAAATTTTCCTTTGTCGGTTCGCTAACCCTTACATCTACACTACCTTTTTGTCTAGTACTATCTGTCCTAGTATCTGTTCGAGGCAACTCTTCTTTTTGTGTCGGAAATGCAGTGAGAGCGTCTGCTACTGCTTGCCCTACTACCTTTGCATCTCCTCCTAACTGCTGTTTTTCTGATTCAGACTTTTTCATTGGAATAATTTTTCCTTGTGCGTTAGTCTGGCTTATACTCACAGCAACACCATCTTTTTTTGTTTCCTTTGAGGAGGCGACACTGTATCTTTCGCTCTCCTCTTCCTTTGCCACTGTCACTTCAACCTTTGTTCCCTTAAAGATGCCTAGCACCCCTTTTGACTTGACAGTTTTAGTATTCATTTCTACAATACCATCTCCAAGCTCTTTCTTTGCACATGCAAGAGCTTCTTCTCTTGTCCTGCCCTGAAATTTCTTTATTATCATGCTGTCACCATTCCTACTGATTGTAATTCAACATTTGAATCGATTTCGTTGTAGGATACCACAACCAAATCTTTGTAATAGTCCTCTGTAAGTCTCTTAAAATACATTCTGACAATCGGCGAAGTTATCACAATCGGATTCCTTCCTAATTTCTCAAGTTTTCCAACTTCTGACTCTACAGATGACATAATATTTCTTGTCTTTTCTGGATCTAGAGTCAGATATGCACCTTGCTCTGTCTGCTTCACACTTCCCATAATTTCCTGTTCTAGATTTGGATCAAGCGTCACCACACTAGTAGTCTCATTGATTGGAAAATATTTATTGGATATAGCACGCTTTAAACTCTGTCGTACATATTCCGTAAGAATATCTGTATCACGCGTAGCGGGTGCGTGATCGGCTAGTGTCTCAAATATTGTAACCAAGTCCCTGACAGATATGCCTTCCTTAAGTAAGTTCTGCAACACTTTTTGTACATCGCCAAGCCCCAACAGCTTTGGTACAAGCTCATCCACCAAGGAAGGATTGGTTTCCTTGACATTGTTGACTAAGTTCTGAACATCCTGTCTGGTCAGTAGATCTGCAAGATATTGTCTAATAATTTCTGTCAAATGTGTCGCAATAATTGATGGTGGATCAACTACTGTATATCCCACACTCTCTGCACGCTCTCTTTGATTCTCTGTGATCCAAATTGCTGGCAGATGGAAGGATGGCTCGAATGTTGGAATACCAGATATTTCTTCCTCCACAAAACCAGGATTCATTGCCATATAG
>CAJUHQ010000132.1 GCA_910586095.1 uncultured Lachnospiraceae bacterium
GATTGACAACACTTTGTCTGGTTGGCTCAATGTGTCTGTGCTCGGCGGCAACACTGCAAACACGGAATTTGAATTTCTTACAGGAAATACAATGGCCTTTTTACCTCAAGGCAGTGTTCCTTATCAACAATATCTCAAAAAAGAACTTCCTTCTCTGGCCTCTCATCTAAAGGATCTTGGCTATCAGACCATCGCCACGCATCCTTATAATAGTACTGGCTGGGATCGGAATAAAGTCTATCCGCTACTTGGTTTCGATCAGATGTATTTTATAAAAGACTATAAAAGCCCTAAAAAAATACGCAAATATGTAAGTGATGAGGCCTGCTATAACAAAATTATAGAATTATATGAGAATAAACCTGATAACACTCCGCTTTTTGTGTTCAATGTAACTATGCAAAATCATTCTTCCTACACAGATGAATTTGACAATTTCCATCCTGATATTGAAGTGGAAGGCAGTACTTCCAAGGCGTTAAATCACTATCTATCCCTAATAAAATTATCTGACAGTGTTATCAAGGATCTCACTGAGTACTTTTCTACTGTTAGTGAGGATACTATCATCGTATTTTTTGGAGATCACCAGCCCACCAATTCTGTGGTATCTCCTATCTGGAAATTAAATGGCAAAAATAGTAATGCACTATCTAGTCTAGACGAAGCAAATCGTTACAAAGTTCCTTTCTTTGTCTGGAGCAATTTTGATATTGGTATACAAACCGGTATTGAAACAAGTACAAATTTCCTTGCTACCATACTCCTTAAGACAGCAAAAATTCCTTTGTATGACTATGAATCCTATCTATTTGATCTGTCAAAAAACTATCCTATTATCACATCTATACGTGTACAAGATAGTTTAGGTAACAGTATGGAACCCAAAAATGCAATCGACTTATTAAATGACTATGCTATCCTGCAATATCATCGAATGTTTGGAAAAACCACCACCAATCATAAAATGGCTCAATAATACCATGTGCAGGATAACACAAACTGTTATTTGGAAAAATACTAGAATGGAGGCGATATTCTATGGATGTTAAAAAATTTTCTAAACTCAAGAAAGCCATCCTTAAAATAGACTTATTATTTCTACTCTCTTTTTTGGTTCCCTCACTAGTCATGCTTCTTATTTTTGCCATACGTTCGATTTATCCGTTTGGAGATCGTTCTTTTCTCCATATTGATATGTATCATCAATATTTTCCATTCCTTGTTGAATTTTATCATAAGCTCAAGGACGGTGATAGTCTCTTTTACTCATGGAATACAGGAATAGGTTCCAATTTTCTCGCCTTGTATGTATACTACCTTGCTAGCCCGTTTAATTGGCTGTGTGTACTTGTTCCTGAGCAGTTTCTTATGGAGTTCCTATCTTATTTGGTCGTAATTAAGACAGGTTTGTGCGGCCTTACGTTCACTTACTATGCCAGAAAACATTTTCGCACTGATTCTTGGGTGGTTCTTTACTTCTCATTGTTCTATGCTCTGTCTGGTTTTATGGCTGCCTACAATTGGGATGTGATGTGGTTGGATGTCATTGTTCTGGCACCAATGGTCATTCTTGGTCTAGAACGACTTGTAAAGGAAGGACATTGTTTTTTGTATTGCACTATGCTTGGATTATCCATTCTGACAAATTACTATTTGTCTATTATGTTGTGCTTGTTTCTCGTACTATACTTTATTGTCCTCTTAATTGAACGTGATCGTTCTACACCTGACGAATCCACTTCACTGGCATTTCCATTTTTTTGTCGAATTCAAAACTTTTATATCAAAGCCCTGATCCGTTTTGGAGTGTACTCCCTTTTAGCAGGTGGTATCGCTGCCGTCTTACTTTTTCCAGAGATTATGGCACTGCGATTCACAGAATTTAGTGATATTAACTTTCCTAGCAAAGTACGCACTTATTTTTCTGTCTTTGATATGCTAGCAAGGCACAGTTTTGATGTCACTGTAGAGACAGGGCTAGATCACTGGCCTAATATTTATTGTGGCGTCGCTGTATTTTTATTGCTTCCTTTATATATCATACAAAAAAACATCCCGCTGCGCGAAAAGACGCCAAAGTTAATTTTACTAGCCTTTATGTTGATTAGTTTTTCTACGAATGTGCTAAATTTTATCTGGCATGGACTAAACTATCCTGATTCACTACCCGCACGGCAATCCTTCTTGTATATTTTCTTACTGCTTACTCTGTGTTGCGAAACATTCCTACACATTCGTGAACATGAAGGTAATGAGCTAATCGCTGTCCTCGTAGGTACTTTATTTTATATCCTATTATGCGAAAAGCTGGTAACGGATGATTCCTTTACTGGTGTCTGTTTTCTGGTCACTGGAATCTTACTGTTACTCTATGCTGGCTTTATCCATTGTTACCGAAATCACACTGGACCTGTGGACTGGCTATTCTTCTGTGCGTTCTTGGTCGTTTTGACAGAGGCGGCTACCAATACGTATTTAACTAGTGTTCCTACAGTATCCCGCTCTACTTATCTCTCAAACTATGACTCTTACCAAACTTTGGTTTCAAGAACTGTTGAGAGAGAAGAACATGACTTTTTTCGATTTGAAAAATTTGCCCGAAGGACACAAAATGATGCTATGCTGATCGGATTTCAGGGTGGATCATACTTTTCTTCAACGCTCAACTCTCTAGTGTCAGACTTTTATGAGAAATATGGAATGAAAGGCAGCCGCGTAAATTATTGTTATGATGGTGCGACTCCTGTAACGGCTGCACTTTTGTGCAATCGATATATGCTCTATACACTAGATCGTGGATATGATACTTTATTTGAATTATGTGACACAGAAGGCAAGCTTTTTCTGTACAAAAACAAGTACTCTCTACCACTCGGATATATGATAACTGCCACTCAGATAGACAACGACTTTGTAGACATCGCTAATGAAGACAGCTCATCTGACGACTTACTTGAACCACTCGAAGAAATGTCCGACGAGGATGCCTTTGCGGCACTTCCTGTAGGTGGCCTTTTTAGTTCGGCCGACGAAGTGGAAGAAACTCTTCATGAGGAGGATACTCTCGATAAAAATCTAGGGCCTATTCAAAGGCAAAATAAACTAGTCCATCAGCTCGGTGTAGAAGATGATGTTTTTGTTTATGTAGGAATTGACTCCTTTGGCAGCAACGCAGAACTATATGTAGAAGAGGATGCACATTACTATGCCTACACTGCCAACACCAAAATAGACTCTATTAAACTAGAATGTGGTGAATTCTCTAAAACTTTTAGCCAAATTAAGAAGAAATATATTCTAGACTTAGGCTACTACCGCGCAGGAGATATTGTACTACTCTATTCTGAAAATGGAGAATCCCTAAATCTATCTACCTACAAAGTCAATGAGACCGCTTTAGATGAATGGTTCAACCTACTAAACCGCCAAACCTTAACTGTGGATAGTTATAATGAAACTTCTGTTAAAGGGCATATTGATGTCTCTTCGGCTGGTCAATTAGTGCTTTCTATTCCTTATGAGCCTGGATGGACTTTGTATGTGGATGGTGTCAAAACAGATATGAATCTCTTTGAGGATATGTTTATCAGCGTATTTCTTGAAGAAGGCACACACACCATTGCATTACAGTATTTTCCAAAAGGATTTATCCCAGGTGTTGTTGTTTCTATTTTAAGTATCTCATTATTTGTAAGTCTATTTATCCTGACTAGAAGAACCCAAAACCAAACTGCTTCAAAATAGTGTATATCAAAGGGCTATTGCAATAATCTGTATGTTGCAATAGCCCTTGTGATATTTATAAGATCGTTTTTTATAATTTTTTTATTGTGTCACTCTATGATTCTACCAATTGTAGTCCGCTAATATCTGAATCAATCACTAAAGAATAATTTGTATAATATACAACAAATCCTGGCTTAGAACCATTTGGCTTTTTCACATTCTTCTTTTGTGTATAATCAATCTCCACTTTTTCTTGTCCTTTTGCCTGCGAATAATAGGCAGCAAGTCTTCCTGCTTCCTCAAAAACACGATCAGGCGGAGTGTCTGCTCCTGCCTTTACCACCACATGAGAGCCTGGACGTCCTTTTGCATGAAACCACCAGTCATTGCCTGTAGCAAATTTAAAGGTCAACTCCTCATTTTGATAGTTGTTTTTTCCGACATAGATGTGATAACCATCACTGCTAAGATAATGAAATGGCTTGCTGGTGATCTTCTCACGCTTTGCGCCACCCTTTCTTCTGATATAACCACTTTCAATTAACTCTTCCTTAATTTGTACCAAATCTTCCTCTTTGAGCGCAATATCGAGTGCAGTACTAATCGAAGACAGATGTTCAATTTCTTCTTTTGTTTCCTTGGTAAGCGTTGTGAGTGCCTCACTAGTACGCTTTAATTTCTGATATTTATCAAAGTATTTCTTAGCATTCTCTCCTGCTGTAAGCATTGGATCTAATGGAATGGTTATCATTTCATTATTATAGTAATTTAGGGCTTCTATCGACTTTGCTCCCTGCTCTACCCCATATCCATATGTGTTGAGTAGTTCGCCGTAGATTCTGTACTTGTCCTTCTTGTTGGTATCCTCAAGCTGCTTGATCTGCAAATCATACTTTTTCACATTTCGTTCAAGCGCTGTCTGCACAATTCTTCTTAAATCCGCAGAACGCTGCCTAATGCGCGTAATTGTATTTTTTTCTGCATAATAATATTCCAACAGCTCTGAAATCCCACTGAACTTCTTTACATTTCTATCTGTATAAGAGCTCAACTGAGTGACTGCATATTCTACAGGTTGATTATTCTCATATACCACATTGGGATAAAATACTCCTTGCTCTATCTCACTGCCAAGCTCCTTTACTTTTGAAGCAATCTCCTCAAGTTGCATAGGAGCAAGTTCCATAGCAGACTGATCGGGATTCACACAAGCCCTATAGCACAATTCATGAGCAATACAAGGAGAGATGCCTGTGAATCCTGTGTAGATAGCCTTAAACAATGGCATCGTTTGATCTGTAAGAATCTTTGCAATCTCTTTCTTAGAACATATTAGAAGATTTGCCTTTTGCTGTGTCTTGGGAATAAAATATTCTCGCCCTGGCAAAACCTCTCGCACAGAACTTACCATTCCCGATATATGTTTGATACTATCTAAAATCATATTGCTGTCATCACAGAATATGATATTGCTGTGTTTGCCCATCAACTCAATAATGAGATATTTTTTGCATAGATCACCCAGCTCATTCAAATGCTCGAGTTCAAAACGCACAATACGTTCTAGCCCTGGCTGTGTTATGGATGTAATGCGCGCATTTTGTAGATGCTTTCGCAGAAGCATGCAAAAATTAGGGGCCGTCATTGGGCTTGTCTTATTCTTTTGTGTCAAATATAACAGCGGAAGGGAAGCATCTGCCGACATCAATAATCGCACCTGTCCACAGCTTCCCTTTATAGTCAAGAGTAGCTCATCCTTTTCAGGCTGAGCTATCTTGTATATCCTATTTCCTGTTATGGTATCTTGTAGTTCTTTGACAATACTTGCGATTGTCACTCCATCAAATGCCATTTTTATTCCAACCTATTTCCTGTATTTTGGATTGGAAACTAGATCCTGCACATCTAGTTTCCCGCACGCTGTGCCTCTTAACGTCCAATCATCCAATCATACATTTCTTGATATTTCAATGCTGATGTTGCCCATGAATAGTCTACTGCCATAGCGCGATCTATAATCTTATTCCAATCGCGTTTCCGATCATAATAAATCTGCTCTGCATACCGAATTGTACTAAACATCTCATGTGCATTGTAGTTTGTAAAGCTAAATCCTGTACCCTTACTCTCATATTCATTATAAGGTTCTACAGTATCCTTCAAACCACCTGTCTCGCGCACAATTGGTACTGTACCATACCGTAGTGACATTAACTGACTCAGCCCGCACGGCTCAAAGAGCGATGGCATAAGAAACGCATCACAAGATGCATAGATTCTATGTGAAAGCTCCTCAGAGTAGTAAATGTTTGCTGATACTTTGCCATGATACTTCCAATCAAAGTGACGGAACATATTCTCATAGCGCTCCTCACCTGTTCCGAGCACTACCAACTGAACATCATCTTTGTTGCACATCTCATCCATAATATAAGCAACTAAATCCATTCCCTTTTGATCTGTGAGCCTTGACACGATACCAATCATCATCTTCTTGTCATCTTCTATGAGTCCCAACTGCTTTTGCAGATCTCTCTTATTTTTGATCTTTTCTTTTCTGAAGTTTGAAGCATTGTAATGGTGTGTGATAAATGGATCTGTATCGGGATTGTACTCATTATAGTCAATTCCGTTTACAATACCTCTTAAATCATTGCTTCTAGCTGTCAAAAGGCCATTGAGTTTCTCTCCATAAAAGTCGGTCTTAATCTCTTCTGCATAGGTGCTGCTGACGGTTGTAATAGCATCTGCATACGTAAGCCCACCTTTCAGTAAATTGCCATCCTTGAAATAGCCAAGTTTATCCGGCGAAAAATAATAGCCATCAAGACCTGTAATGCGCTGAACTGTCTTAATATCATAAATACCTTGAAACTTTAAATTATGAATCGTCATAATTGTCTTTATACCATGATAAAACTCACCCTGTGCAAAACGCTCTTTCAAATATACTGGAATAATACCCGTCTGCCAGTCGTGACAATGTACAATATCTGGATGAAATCCTACCACCGGCAAGATAGACAATGCTGCTTTTGAGAAAAATACAAACTTTGTAAGCTCTCCTATCGTATCATCACTATACGGCTTAAATCCACCAAACATCTTCTCATTATCAATAAAATAATAAGTGATGCCATCATACTCTGCCTCAAGTACGCCTACATACTCACTTTGTCCCATAAAATCCATATAAAAATGTGTTCTGTACTGCATCAGTGACTTCATAGCATCTGACATACACATGTACTTGGGAAGAATTACCCTTGCATCAAAGTATTGTTTATCATAATACTTTGGAAGTGAACCTACTACGTCTGCAAGTCCTCCTGTTTTAATAAAAGGCACACCTTCTGAGGCAATAAATAGAATGTTTTTCATACCAAATCCCTTTCCCACAAATTTTGTGTCAGCAATATAATTACACGAACTCGCGTTCTTCGGAATATGTTACATTTTCTCAGGTGATCTCCTTTGCAGCCTGAGATCTGTTTCCGTTTTCTTTGATATAATGATTATACACCACTCTGCTTGGACTTGTAAAGGGATCGGTATGTCTATTTTGTGCTTTTCATTACATGGGTATCACTCTAATCAAGATGGGTAAAATTAAAATTAGATTATTACTAGTTTTATGCTCTATAATGAAGTCGAATTTTATCAGCTATCAATGCTATAAATTCTGAGTTTGTTGGTTTTCCTTTTCCAATATTGATTGTATATCCAAAAAGTGAGTCTAGTGTCTCCATTTTTCCTCTACTCCATGCCACTTCTATAGCATGCCTAATGGCACGTTCCACTCGACTTGGGGTTGTCTGATACTTCTTTGCAATGGATGGGTACAAAATCTTTGTGATAGAGTTAAGCATCTCAATATCCTCGACAGACATCATAATTGCCTCTCTCAAATATTGATATCCCTTAATATGTGCAGGGACGCCTATTTCGTGAATCATATCTGTAACATCTTTCTCAAGATCATGTGTATCTGTACTGTTATCCAGATTCGTCTTATTTTCTGCCTTATTTCCGATCAGATCACTATCATTCCCTGTCAGTTTGGAACCTGCGGGAACGGTGATCATGATCTGAAATTCTCGGTCCTTCGTTAATAGATCGCTAAGTATCCTGAATATCTTCTCGTTATCCTGCTGCGTCATTACCTTTAACTGTTCCATTACTCTTCCTCCATTCATATTTTTACCATCGTGCTAAATACCCCGCAGCTGCGCTCCCAGATACACCCGCTTGGAATGTTTCATATTGATCTGCTGCCCGCTTTTATTACAATCTCCCCTTGCGGACATCCATCGTTTGGATGAAACTTTCTTCCAAACTTATATACATACTTACAAATTCCATCGGTATTTGGCAATATCATTATATAAGAATGTCAATTTATCTTGCAACTGTTACTTATCGCACAATCTGCGCGATAAGTACAGCATCTGCCAAAACCTTCCATATTTCGCGCAAATCCTTTAAAACTATATGGTTTATTATGTTGAAAGAGCTGATATTTTTTTAATAATTTTCGCGATTCATCCGACTTTGAGCAATTTTTTCGCGATTACTTTTTTTAATTTTTCGATTAAATTTTCGCACATACATTCTTTTTGAGGTACTTTCTGGCCAAATATATACATCTGTTCCCTCTATTTTTTCTCTGATAAACAACGCCTGTTCCTGTAAAGCTTTTGTCCTAAAATCTGTCTTTTTTCTCCTAAAAATATTCC
This sequence comes from uncultured Lachnospiraceae bacterium, assembly GCA_910586095.1. Classification (GTDB taxonomy): domain Bacteria; phylum Bacillota; class Clostridia; order Lachnospirales; family Lachnospiraceae; genus COE1. The sequence goes on from CAJUHQ010000132.1 coordinate 8,466, forward strand.
AAATATAGTTGTCTGGTGAAATCATTTTGAGTCCATTACCACTAATTCCTAATCCGCGTCCCCATACAATATTGGCACGTGCACAGAAGTTTTTTAAGATCCCCATAGCAATTGCTGTTTGATCTGCCTCATACAGCTTTGTGTAAAGAATCGCATAAAATTTTCCTCCTATACTTTCTCCACGAATCACAATAGACTCCACACGCTCTAAAAAAGTAAGTACTTTTGATGATATATTTCCAAATTGTACATCTGCAACCAAAACAATTGCATGTGCATCTTCCAAATATCGATATACTCTATTCCATTCCATATGGTGGCCTATTTCTATCACTACTTTCTCCTCTTCTCCTATCTGCTTTCTTGTCTGCTCCCAAAATACTCCTTTATCTTCTGACAATACAGATCGCCCATCTAAAAACAAAATCATCTTCTTCCTCCATTTATCTCAATACGCCCTCTAACTGTCTGATTTGATTGATGCTACTGCAAAACACGATTCTTACTTCTCTTGCCTGTAAGGATATGCCATCTGACACAGCTTGCAGCCTCGCCAACTGCTCTTCCTTTATTCTGATAAAATCTCCATAAAAACAACACACCATCTCAAAAGTATCTTTGTTTTTATTCATTACTTCAAATTGTGTCTGACCACGGCGAAGTTCTAAAAACGTTCCAATATATCCTTGACTTTGTTCAAATATACTCTGTATAAAAGGGCTAAAACCTCCATACACACACCTGCTAATCACAATAAATTTCGCACATGTACCTATGATTTCTTTGTCCCAGTTCCAATCCATTCCCTCTCCAATCACAATATCGCGCTCTTGAATCCCACTGTTTTGTGCCAGCTCTTCCCACTGTTTTTTTGGTAGATCTTGTATAATCACCTTCATCCTGTCCAATCCCCTTTATCAATACTTCTTAAAAAATATAAGATGATTTTATCATATCTATGCAAATATGCAAAATAAAAAGATGAACAAACAATCACCCTACAACATATAACACTATTCACACATTTCTATTATATGTGCTTTTTGCATAAACCATAAAACTTTGTCATCTTCAGTCATATATATGCTAAAATAAACTGCTATAAACATACCTTTTTATACAAGATCTGGCGAAAAATTTCTTTACAATGTCTATAAACTACACTATAGTAAATTTATATATTTATACAAAATCCGCTATTTTAAATAGACTTAATTGTATCTATTTGTGTGCATGTTAATCCCCCATGCTGCCTTTGGCGGCTCAAATAGAAATGAAAAACGCAGTCTTTTGCGTTTTTCCTGTGTGAAATCTTTGATTTCACATTAACTCCCATCTGCCTGCTTTGGCAGGCGTACAA
>CAJUHQ010000133.1 GCA_910586095.1 uncultured Lachnospiraceae bacterium
CAAAATGGTCGCTTTGAATAAGCTGGTACGCCTTTTTGCAATTATAGGCAGCAACTGTCAAATAATCATTACAATCCAGTTCAAAACATATCACTGTACTCAAAGTTAAATCGTCCTCAACAACTAACAATTTCATTTATTATGTCCTTTCACTTTTTATACCCACTCTATTTTTTCAATATGAATCTCATTCCTTGTAATTAGAAAAATGCAAAAAAGATAAAATGCTAATAGGACAAAAATATAAACACCAAAATTCTAATACTGCTATACCTATCCACGTTGGACTATCCGCTTTGAATATTCCAAGCATAGGAATATTCAAACAGGAGATAAAAAATACTCCATGTACCATAAGCAGATATTTTAGCCACTTATCTATTTTTGTCTGTGGTTTTATCGTCAATCCAGCAAAAAATGTAGCTAATGACATAACCCCATACCCCAATAAGTCATAGTTAAATAGCAGTCCACATTGCTGAAAATCAAGAAGAACGACAGCTTGTTGTGTTAAATCACTTAATCGGACAGTTGTTAGTTGTGCAAAATAGACCAATAAAATAATAGTTGTATATATGGCAGAAAAGGCCACTGATACATAGCCTGCTAATTTTACTTCCTTCTTAGCAAAGTAAGCATATCCGCACATCATTAGCACAAAACTAAACGCAATGAACATAGAAGAATAGTAACTGACATAATTAAAATCAAACAACATAGACAAGGCAAAGCAGAATACCGCTACGAGATTAACAATAGCCCCATATACTCCTATTTTCTTATTCATCAATCTTCACCTCCCTTCAAAAAGAATATGGGCCAGTTTTTGATATATGTGACTTTATCCTCGACTTTCGTAAAATCAGAACCAAGTAATGGTTTGACGATTTCACTTTCTAAAAAGACTACCTGCATTATTGTCCATTGTAAGCTCTCCTTGAACATCGTTCAACAGCACTATAGTAAACAAAATTCGCATTAACTGTTCAATATCCTTTAAGATGATTCAATTCCACAACTGCAATCTCTTCCTCAAGCCATTGGTATCGAAACAATGCATATCCATCATAACCAAGCTGCTTTGCAGTCAGATATTGATAGGCAAGATTATGATCGCTAGATGCCCATCCTAAGTCACTTTTTGAGCTAGTCCCGACTCTATAAAGCCCCAACCCAACATAAATAGGAATATCTCTTTTATTTAATTGTATCCATGCGTTCGCTCTATTTGTAAACATATGTTCTGCGCCATTTTTTGTTATATAGACATCTGACCAATAAATCTGTGGCAAGATATAGTCCACATATCCTGGCATAGAAAGCCATGTATCAATATCTGCGCCTTGGCTGCGTGCATTGTCAGGATTCCCTGCTGGGCTGATTCCAAATGTACATTCAGGTTTAATTGCCTTGATTGCCTGATATGTCTGTGTAACTAACAGATTGACATTTGCCTTCTTTGACGCGATGTCTAGATTATTTGCCATTCCAGGAACATAAAAATAATCATCAAAATGGATACCATCTACATCATATTTTTTAACAATTTCTTTGATACCATTTACAATGAGATCTCTTGCCTCTTGTTTTGCTGGATCAAGTGCTAAACAAATCTGGCCACTTGATGCTTTGTACTCAATTGAATAAGGGCGAACTATTTGATAATATGGTGTTGCCTTAAAACTAGTTGTCGTTTTATTATCACACGAAAGACGATAGGGATTGATCCACGCCTCAAACTCTAGATTTTTCTTATGTGCAAGTTCAATCATAATCTGCATTGGATCATAACTAGGTGCATTTCTATTGGTAGAAAGATACTCAGACCATGGATAGTAATCTGATGGATACATGGCGTCCCCCATTGCACGCACATGCATAATTACAGTATTCATACCATATTCAACTATCTTATCGTACATGTTAGATACTTGATCTCTAAAATCAGCCTCGTTTTTATCCTTTAAAAATCGCTCAATATCCATAAAAGAAATCCAACAGGCTTTTTTGTCTTGGTTTTGTGATGCTGCTTTGGAAGTAATTCCCAAAAACGGTGATGCTACCAACAAAAAAAGTAACATATTACTTGATAGTAAATATAAAAGTGCCTTTTTATACATTTTTCTCATTGTATCATTTCCTTTCTTAAAATAAATTCAGCGAGTACTAGTATATATGTTATCCCCCATGCCGCCTTTGGCGGCTCAAATAGAAATGAAAAACGCTGCCTTTTGCTGCCTTAGAACTATTAAGTTTCACACTAACTCCCATCTGCCTGCTTCAGCAGGCGTACAAATCAGGATGGTGAAATTTTATATTTCACACTATACTCCCACTAATGTGCTATGATAACATTTTCCTTTATTAGTATAGCTTATAGTAACACAAATTTCAAACATGCCTGAAAATTTTTATACTCTCTTTTTAAATAGATTTTTATAGAATTGTAAAAAATTCTGTGATAAAATAATTTTATAATAAATTGGCATCATGCAATTCTTGCAATGTCTTATACCATTTCATGCTGTATGACCATCCATAACAATATACTTGCAAATTGGATGTGGCATAAAATAAAGCGCATACACAGACATGAAACTGATATAAATTTAACTTTAAAATACTATATAATTATGGAGAAAACAAATGTTTAAAAAGTATAAATTTGCATTTAATCTATGGGCAATTATCCTTTTTCTTGCTATGATGTTGCCTTATGTGTATTGGTTTATAATTCCTGCCCCAAATGACATTCTCCGTACAAAATCCGTGACTCCTATACTAGACAATGTTGCATCAATCTGCCAAACGATAACAATAGCCCTTTTATGTCTGATACAAAGAAATGACGTAGGGCGTTTGAGATGGTCCTCCACTGTGCTTTGTACAGTTATATGGTATGTCACATATATCGTGACATGGTTTTTCTATTATCAAGGAAACACTCATTCTATTATCATTGTTCTGCTCTGCTTGATGCCTTGCCTTGCTCTGGGAAGCTACATGATGGACAGAAAAAATTATTTGGCAATACTACCACTTTTGCTATTTTCAATATGCCATCTGCTACACGGAATTCTAAACTTTATTGTATAATTTTTATATATCCTAGTTTCTCTGCGAAACAGCCTTTGCTGCAAGCGGTTAGAAGTACTTTTTACACTCTCCCATATCGCGGCTCTGCCGCGACTCAAATCATGATGAAAAACGCCTACTTTTGGCGTTTTTTGGTGTGAAAAAGTCTGCTATGCAGACTTAGTACTTCTCCGTGAAGCAGCCTTTGCTGCAAGCGGTTAGAAGTACTTTTCACACTAATGACAAACATAGCACGATATTTAAAAAAAGCTTTTCAACTATTTATTCATATATGCTAACACATATAGAGAGGTATTGACATGTGGTTACTCTTTGCTATTTTATCTTCCATATTTGCTGCTTTGACTTCTATACTCGCCAAAGTTGGAATTGACAAGGTACATTCTAATCTGGCAACAGCCATTCGGACAGCCGTCGTATTAGTTATGGCGTGGGGAATGGTTTTCTTGACAAATACGCAATCTGGTATAATGCAAATCAACAAAAAAAGCTGGTTGTTTCTCATCTTATCAGGGATAGCAACAGGCGCTTCATGGTTATGTTATTACAAGGCATTACAAATAGGTGAAGTGTCTAAAGTAGTTCCGATCGACAAACTAAGTGTTGTGATTACTTTAATTCTAGCTTTTATATTTTTGCATGAAACATTCACAATAAAATCTATTATTGGATGTATTTTAATTGGTGCTGGAACCTTACTGATGGTTCTATAAATAACTAAAAAGTTTTACGAGACATCAACCGAACCATACTCTACTAAAAAGTTTGTCCATTCCTCTGGCAACGCTATCCATTCATTACTATCCTTTCGATAAAGTACTGCTGTATTTTTTTCCTGATGATAACGATATTCAATCTTATAATGAAGGAATGGATAATCCTTGTGATGTAGAATCAAAAAATTGCTAGACCACCCTTCTTTGATTGAAAAAGGACCTTCTATCTGCTTGTTAGCATTATTATAAGTGTCTAGCATTATAGCAATTATCTCTGGCTCTTCTACCTGAAACAAAACACTGTCATCCTCTGTAGAAACGATTGTAATATGAGAAATGATCTCTGTTATTGGTGGTTCTATAGACACGCCCTCTTTTTTCCAAAGATGACCTTCTATCCCTCCAAAATAAAACGTAAGAGGCGTTGTATAAAGAAATGTATGATTCTCATCACCCACAATTTCATAGATCGCAAGTTTACCAGATTCTCCACAAATTCCAATTTGCTTCCCGATTCCTTGAGCGGGCGTCCACACATATTGATCGTTATCATGAAAATAATAAGCCTGCTCTTCCCAATGCCCACCCCGATCCCGCTCATATTGTATCTCATCTATAAACAAAAACTCCCACTCTTCTTGATTTTCCTCCATTTGATAGATAGGAAACTCTTCTTTTTTCTGACACCCTGCACTCAAAATAAATACCCAGACCATTGTCAACACACAAATTAACATTTTTCTTTTCAATTTACCTAATCCTCCGTTTTTGCAGTAACCTATCACCAAACCATTAGAACCGATTGCTTTTCCATATGAACATACTTTAGAAAACTATCCCATTTTCCCAAAACAACACAGCACTTTCTAGATCAATTTTAGAAAATACTTAAAGATTAATTGAATACTATCAGTTGAACGGCAAATCACTTTTTAGATGCGACAATGTATATATTTCTATAAAGTGGCATTTTTAGCATGCTTGTATTCCATAACCTTTTAAACTCTTTGATGGGTATTTTTCTATTATAATATTGCTCTTTGCAATTAGCTAATTCTTTCAATGAATCTGCGATAAAAATATCGTGTTGATTATAGCCAACTACTGGAACAAAATGCAGATAATTCGCATCTTTGTATGTCCGTATCAATACAATCACAGGCGTTCCCTTACTGACTTCATTTTTAAGCGCATTTATAGTTCCTATACAATAGGTTGTATCAAAGCCATATTGTGAAAGTAATTTTACTATCCCCTTTGGATAGACACTCCCATCCATTCGTTTATTAGGCATTATTTTATATAAATCTTCTCCATGTTTTTCAATATTCCAATGTCTTAAAACATATGCTGCCGAAAAGGCTGAACATTCTTTTCCATTTTGAAAATCTATTCTATTTAATTTTGTAATTAAAAAATCATACATTCTACATGTTCGTGAAAAGCGAAAATGGGGAACTCCCATTATAATACTATTTATAATCGTTGTACTAATTATATAATAGAACAATGTCAATACTAGATTAAGTAACACAGTTTTTATTACAAACATAGCTAACTCCCATGTCGCAGTTTTGCTGCGACTCAATTCCGAATGAAAAACGCCTGTCTTTGGCGTTTTTCGGCGTGAAAAAAATCTGCTATGCAGACTTTTTTCACGCTAACTCCCATCTGCCGCCTTTGCGGGCACTCCAATCAGGATGCGTGAAATTTTTATATTTCACGCTAACTCCTACTCTTATTTTTGTGCTAGTAACAATCTTTTATTTTTTAGGTAATTTAATCTATTTTAGGCTTAACGCATTACAAAAAAGCCATTCACTTCTTTATGCTTTTTTCACATGCTATGTTCCTATAGGCAAAACTTTAAATTATAAAAAATGGACAAATAAAACTACGTAATACAGTATAACACAAACTCTATGGAAATTGTAAATTGATTGAAATGCTTTGATAAAAAGCACAATATTTTGCCCTACAAATAAGTCCATTCTCTATTTCACATGAAAAATCTAATAATATGTTTTTATTTTTCTTATGCTACTCTAAGTTTAAGATGATATAATAAAATATATTTATGCTTTTTTCTTATAACAATGGGAAATCTTCATATTTATATGGTATGATTATCAAAATAAAACTGCATATTCTTAAAGGAGGACTCTATGAAGTTACTTTATGCAGAGGATGAACGATTGCTTTCCGAAGCGGTAGTAGACATTCTAACTTATCACAACTATATTGTTGATGCTGTGTACAATGGCGAGGAGGCTTATGATTACGCTGTAGCTGGAGACTATGATGGAATCATTCTCGACATTATGATGCCCAAACGAGATGGCATCGATGTTCTTGTCGCGCTGCGAAAAAACGGATGCAAAACGCCTATTTTACTTTTGACAGCAAAAACTCAGATTGACGACCGTATTCGAGGATTGGATGCGGGTGCGGACGACTATCTACCTAAGCCTTTTGATATGGGCGAGCTATTGGCTCGTGTCCGTGCCATGCTGCGACGGCGTGAGGAATTTCACCCCGATTTGCTTTCCTTTGGGGATTTGACTCTAAATATACAATCTGGTACTCTATCCTGCGGTAAAACAGAATTTGTACTGCCCAAGCAAGAATATCGCCTGATGGAACAGCTAATGATAAATCACACTATCTTTCTTTCTTCGCAAGACTTGCTTATCAAAGCATGGGGATATGATGCAACCACCGATCTCAACAGCGTTTGGCTCTATATTTCCTATCTTCGCAAAAGGCTTGTCACAATGAACTCCCATGTTGAGATTGTGTCAAAACGCAACATTGGCTACCGTTTGGAGATGTCCTTATGAAGAAAACACTACGAAAGAAATTTATTCTTTTTGCTATGTTTGCAGTTACTATTCTATTAGTAGTACTGATAGGTGCAATTACTGGATTTAGCTGGATTGTCTTGGATGGTCAGTCAAGTTCTATTTTGCATACTCTTGTAAGTGGAAACGAGAAATTTTTCCAGATGGAATTTCATAATCCACGACCATTCACACTACCCATGAATATGGACACAATCAAATCTGCCCGTTTCTTTACTGTCCGTACCGACTGGAAAGGAAATGTTTTAGATGTCAACATCGATCAAATTTCCTCGGTCAGCATAGAACAGGCCGTGCAATATGCCCATCAAATCACTACTACCACTGGCAAAATCGACAACTACAAATATGAAGTAAAACACCTTGGAACAGACCGTCTGATCTTTTTTATGGACACATCTAGGCAGTTGGAGACATTTGTAATGGTGTTTAGCATTTCTTCTGCCATCGCTTTGATTTGCTGGCTTGCAATTTTGCTATTTGTGATTCTTCTCTCCGAGCAGGCGGTTCGTCCCATCCTTGCAGGTATGGAAAAACAAAAACAATTCATTACAAATGCTGGACATGAGCTAAAAACTCCGCTTGCCATTATTCAATCCAACAATGATGCATCTACTCTAATCCACGGAGAAACAAAATACAGCAAAAACATCCGTTTTCAAATCCAGCGACTAAATGTTTTGATGACAAATCTTCTTACTCTTGCTAAACTGGACGAGGAAACAAAATTGCCTACAAAAATTGTGGATATTAGTGAGCTGATTTGTGGGATGCTTTCAATCTACGAGGATATTGCACTCGATAACCAAATTGCGCTGTCCACTATCATTCAACCAAATATTTTGATGCGGGTACACAACGATACCTTTTCGCAAATGATTTCCATTTTACTCGACAATGCAGTCAAGTACACTCCTGTAGGTGGAACAATTCAATTTTCCATAAAAAGTGAGGGCAATCATATTTGGATCATTGAAGAGAATGACTGCGAACTCCCACATAACACTGATCTCGAACGACTTTTTGATCGGTTCTATCGAGGCGACAGCGCCAGAACACAAAACAGTACATCCTCTGGGTATGGAATTGGCCTTTCTGCCGCTCGTGCTATCGCAGAAAATTTTGGAGGAACGCTAAGCGCAACATATTCAGAATCAGGAAAAATTCGTTTTATCGCACAGTTTTAATACAATTTCACAAAATATTCACAGACCTTCCTTTAAGTGTTCACAAATAGGAAGGTTTTTCTAATGTTGGTCATAGGTTTGTTTTTTATAATAACTGTATCGAAAGGAGGAATATTACTTGCAATTTAGACATGAAATAAAACATGAGATCAGCAATCTGGATGTGCTGGTCTTGCGGCAAAGGCTTAGGGCCGTTATGGTGCCGGACAGCCACGCCAAAAACGGGCAATACGCAGTTCGCAGTCTATATTTTGACACTCTAGAGGATAAAGCGCTGCGCGAAAAACTAGATGGTACAAATATCCGTGAAAAGTATCGGATTCGCCTCTATAACAATGATCCTTCTGTTATTCATTTGGAGCGAAAATTTAAGCGTGGCGGACTCGGTTACAAAGAGTCCACAACCCTTACACTAAAACAAGCACAATTGATCGCTAATGGTGATATTCATTGGATGACGACTAGCACTGACAAAGTGATCCTTGGTTTTTATTCTCGCATCCGCAATGAAGGATTAATGGCAAAAGTAATCGTGGACTACACTCGGGAACCCTTTGTATTTAGCCCTAGTAATGTCCGTGTGACATTGGATTACAATATCCGCACTGCACTTTTCTGTACCGACTTTTTAAATCCTCATTGTACCACGATCCCTGTTTCAGATTCTCCTTGTATTTTAGAAGTGAAATGGGATAATTTTTTGCCTGATGTGATTCGGGATATGGTGCAACTTGGAGACAGACATAACACAGCATATTCAAAATATGCCGCTTGCCGAATGTATGATTAAAAACTGAAAAAATAGGAGAAATATAACTATGACTTTTAGCGATATCTTTAAATCCAGCTTTCTAGAAAATATATCTTCCATCACTATCTTGGACATGATTCTGACCATTGTGCTGTCTTTTGGCACTGGATTATTTATTTTTCTTGTTTACAAGAAAACTTATCGTGGTGTAATGTATTCTGCGGGCTTTGGCACCACACTGATTGCTCTTACTATGATTACAGCAACCGTTATTCTTGCTGTAACATCCAATGTTGTCTTGTCCCTTGGTATGGTGGGTGCTTTGTCTATTGTCCGTTTTCGCACTGCCATCAAAGATCCGCTAGATATTGCATTTCTGTTCTGGTCTATCGGTGCTGGTATTATTCTGGCATCAGGCATGATCCCTCTGGCCATTATTGGAAGTGTTTGTATTGGTATCATCTTATTAATATTTGTAAATAAAACATCCAATACCCACCCCTACATGGTGGTCCTAAACTGCACAGATCATGATGTAGAAACAAAAGCAAAAGAATTTCTTGCAAAAAATGTGACTCGGACCATCATCAAAAGCAAATCCGCTATTAAGGACTCCATTGAACTAAACATTGAAGTTCGGTTAAAGGAAGATAATACCGATTTTATTAACATTCTCTCCGAAATGTCTGGTGTTAACAGTGTGGTACTCGTCTCTTACAACGGTGATTATATGGGGTAAACTATGTCAAGAAACAAACATTTTGATCGAATTGCATGGAGTGTTGCCACATTCATGCTGGTTCTGACCATTTTATTTATGAATGGTTCCACTCTCGGAATCAAAATAATGGCACACACCATGAAATACGAGAACCTATTATTTGATCGTACAAAAGTACATACTATCGATATTGTCATGAATGACTGGGATGAATTCATTGCCAATGCTACCAGTGAAGAATACTATGCTGCCAATGTGGTGATTGATGGAGAAGCCTACAAAAATGTGGGAATTCGGGCAAAGGGAAACACTTCTCTTTCTACAGTGGCTTCTCTTGGCAGCGAACGTTACAGCTTTAAAATTGAGTTTGACCACTATGACAATACAAAATCCTACTATGGATTGGATAAATTAAGCCTGAACAATCTGATTCAGGATTCCACTATGATGAAGGACTATCTAACCT
>CAJUHQ010000134.1 GCA_910586095.1 uncultured Lachnospiraceae bacterium
ATGAAGTGATACCAGCTATTCAGTCAGCTACAGAAGAAATGAATACATTCAATGAGACTGCTGATACGGATATTGAAAAGGTCATTACAATTCATTATGAAACTATAGGAGGTGACATATCTTCTGAAAGTAATAAGTCTAAGCCATCAGGAAACGCCCATGTTGAAGGAACTGCAAAAGTTACAGGTGATTGGTCTGTGCAGTCTAATGAAAAGAAAGCATTGGTTGGAGAGATTGGAAGGGAACTAGTTGTAAGAGATGGCAGGTTCTTTACTGTTGGAGAAAAAGGCGCTGAAATGTTTGACATTAAGAAAGGTGATATTGTCTTTAATAATGAGCAAACAGAAGCCCTATTGAAAAATGGACATATTTCAGGTCATGGGAAGGCTTATGCTGATGGAACAGTTGGAGATCCATTTGCTTCAGGCAGATATGTACCAATTCAGCCAGGAGATCGCGCATGGGATCTACAGAAATCAGTTGAACCATTGCTGAAAAAGATGGAAAGTGATTTAGGTTATCTTGCAAGTAATTCAAGACTTGAACATGGTAGACAATTAGATAAGATGGTAAATCAAATAACAAATGCTACCAATATCACCAATAACATGAGGACTATACAGCCCAGCATTAATATAGGCGATATACATATAGTTTGTCCTGGAGTCACAGAGGCTGAAGTTGCAAATCAAGTCGGATTAGAAATAAAAAAGATTTTTCTTGGCCTACCTAACTATGCTGAACAACAGAGCATGATTAGGAGGTGAATTTAAAAATAGCTACATTCTGAAATATGGGTGTAGCTATCATAATACAATTAAAAATATATTTTTATTCTATTTTAAGCATTATAATTCATGTAGAATTTTGTAAAATAATGATGTATAATATATTAAAAATTCGTAATTGGCGGTGAAAAAAATGGCAAATGACATATCAGGAAAAAAATTAATAGTAATGTTATTCAATAAATTTTTTACGAGTGATTTGACAATTGCAATAATAAATATATTTTTACCAGTTATTATTTCTATACACTGCACTAAATATGAAAATACAAAAAGTTGGTGGATACTTGTTTTTATAATATGTGCAATTATTATTTTTTTTAATATTACATCATTTATTATAAAAAATACAGAAAATAAGCAAAACCAAAATATAAATTTATCATATAGATGTTATATTGAGCAATGTTCAATAAACAACAAATTTGCTAATAATATTTATAGATTGAATAAAACAATAAATGATTTTATTACTGCTAAAAAGCCAATATCAAGAAAAGCATTTGATAAAATAGCAGATTTTCAAACATTTTCTTTTTTAATTTGTGAGAGTATTCATCATATGTTAAGAAATGAATTTGGAGATGACATAAACTGTGAAGTTACAATAATGAAAAAACAAAATAATAAAATAAAAATGGTTGCATACGCTAACGACGACAATAAAAGTCCATCAACTTATATGAACTATTTTAACTTAGATGAACGAGATATATTGTTTGTTCGACTTTTTAATGATTTAAATGGTGAAATCGTATGTGAACCTAATAAAAAGGCTGTTACTGTTGCATTTAAAAAATTAAAGGGAAGTGAAAAAAGAGAAGAAGAAATTTGTCAATATATAGGAATCCCAATTAAAACAAATAGAAATGAAATAGAATTACTGTTACAAATAGATGTTTCAAAAGAGAAAGTATTTGGGAAAAATGAAAAACAAATGACTTTATTTGCAAAAAATATCTTATATCCATATGCAGTGTTATTGCATAAAACTTATGAAAGAGATTTGATTTTTAACCAATATTATGATATGATTATCTCAATGTTATCCATAGAAAATGTGAGCCAGCTATGAAGATCATTTATATAAACGAAATAAAATTTGAAGTTAATAAAGCTACAATAATGAACATGATGGAGTGTATTACTATGCATACAGAACAAGAAATCTTAATTAGAAATAAGCAAGATGCTGGCAAATTATCAAAAAAAACGCACGAAATGTTAGATGAAAGTAGAAAAATGAGATTGAAACAAGCTATTAAAGATAATGATATATTGTATTTAAACAGTATTTATGAAAATTTTTCGATACTTGATCTATTAAAATTGTTATGCAAAAAAACTATAAATCATTTAAATTTGTAAGCACACTATTATTAATTGTGTATATTGCAAAAATTAATAACTAGATTTTATTTATATAAAAGAGCAAGAGAAGCACTCTCCTGCTCTTTTATTATATTCTAAATAAAAGCAAAAAAGGAGACTATAAAATGGCACTTAATGAAACAATTGCCACTGGACGCAAATTTAGAGAATTAATTGATGAAGCTGTAATGTTATGGGAAAGAATATCCTTTTGGTGTAAAGCATCTGACTGTGAATTTGACGATGGAAAAACTGCTGAAGTCAAATTAGGAGCTATAAATGGAATAACAGATAGTTTAACTAGTGACGCATCTGATATTGCTGCTAGTGCTGCCGCCGTTAAGGCATTAAATGATAAAATTACAGCAATAAGAATTTAAAAGAAAATTGGAGGAAATGTAATGGATATTAAAGAAGCACTGATAAAATCGATTCAAACTGTCGTTGAAAAAAACATAAATTATTGTAATTATGATGTAACATATAAAACAGTCATTAAGGAAATTACTCCAAAAGGATATATAATTTTGGATAGAGCAGGTAGTAAAAGAACAGTAAAATGCTGTATACCAAATATGGAATTAAGAATTGGACAAAGTATATATGTAAAGGAACCCATGAGCGATATAAACAATATTCATATCTGTGGTATAGCATAAAAGGAATTTTTAAACAGAAGGAAGGTAAATAAAAATGGCAAAACCAATCATAAAACATATAACCCCCTTTGATGCCACTAAACCATATGAAATATCAATTTCATGGCTGGGTAATCGTGCCCATGCAAATAGAATCGTAATATATGATAATGAAACAAACAATGTCGTATTTGATGATATGGTATCCTCTTTTATTTTAAAACATACAATACCAGCAAATATTTTAACAAATGGTAAAAAATATGTTATTCAATCTCAGGTTTATGACATTTACAACACTCCTTCTGTTCTATCTGATAAAGTATTATTTTATACATTTGCAACTCCAGAATTTCATTTTGAAAACTTAGATGAAAATCCTATTATTACAAATTCGTCATTTACTGCTACTATCTATTATTATTCTTCAGATTGGGAAAATATTAACAAATACAAATTTTGTTTGTATGATGCATCCAAAAAGCTTTTACGTGAAAGTGCAGAATTGACTAATGAATTTAATATAAACTATACATATAATGGCCTTGATAATAACACTGTTTATTATATAAGATGCATTGGTATCACAGTTAATGGAATGGAACTTGATACAGGATATATTGAAATTATAGTAAAATTTGAGAACCCTAATGTATATGCACGAATTTACGCTACTCCTCTTCCATCACAAGGCTGTATACAGGTTGCAACAAATCTTAAAATAATTCAATATAACGGTAATGATACTTTTGAATACATAGATGGAATGATAGATCTTAGAAACAAAACTCTATACTATGACAGTGGATTCCTAATTGAAGATGATTTTACAGTTTTGATACGTGGCACAAATCTTTGGCAAAATGCAGAAATATTCAAAATGAATAACGATGCATTGGGACTCACCTTAAGTTCTCATATTTATACTGACGGAAAACTACGATTTCGATTGCTTGTTCCAAATGGTGTAAGTAATTATTTATTATACTCTGATGCACAAGTTTTTGAAAATGACGACATGATAACCATTGCAATTAGGCGAAAAAAGAATGTGTATCAAATCAAAGTATTTGTTGAGCTTAGAGATGTTAAAAAAGGAAATATGTGGTATGGAACATTACGTCCTAATCAAAATTTAATGAATGATCTTGATACATGGATAGATACTGATAGTGATACTTATGTCGTTGAAAGAAATAATTGCACAACATATTTAAATTTACCTGAACCGTTACATGCAATTTTAAATGACTTATGGTTAGGAGGCGACTAATGGCACATGTTTATATGTGGCGATAATTTTGTTGGTGGAGAATTGTCATGTGCTCTTACTCCTACTGGCATAAAAAATATAAATTATGTAGAACTAAAAAACGGGATATATGATGACTTATATATTACTAAAGCAATTGATTTTGAACTAAGTAATGAATGTCCACAGGAATGGGATTTTGATACTATTCTATGGGCAAAATTTAATGGAACTACAAATGCAGGAAATATTGATTGGGATTTAGATGTTATATCGCATATTATATTAAAAAGTAGAACAGAAGGAAACTATCAATGGAAAACAATAGCTGTAAAAGAAATTAAAACAGTTGATGACTATATAATAAATTATCCTGACTATTTTACGGCATCTGGCGAAACGGTTGAATATGCTGTTGTCCCTGTATCATATGGCTGTGAAGGGAATTATGCTACAACTAAAGCGATGCTGAAAATTAATAAAATGTTTTTGATTGAGGGAAATATTATTTGGGGAACAGAAATTACAGATGGATATTGTGATACTACACGTAACATTCCCTCTTCCACTGTAGAATTATTGAACAAGAGATATCCTATATTTATCAGAAACACAGTAGCCAATTATGATACTGGTAATTGTAAAGGTTCTTTTGTACCTCTCGTAGATGAAAATTCTTGTAATTTAGCTTATGATGAACAACATAATTACCAGCGTATCAAATACCAAAGAGATTTCATGGATTTCATTTGTGATAGTATTCCAAAAATTCTTAAACTGCCTGATGGAAGACTGTGGATTATACAAGTAACTCCTAATCCAACTGATGCAGCCAACCAATCATACAATGATAGGCAAATATCATGGAATTGGGTTGAAATTGGAAATATTAATTCTGAGGAAGATTTATATTATTTGGGATTATCAAATGTAACAGAAGAATGGTGGAATAAATAATGTCATATATAATAACGCAAGAAGATTTGTTAATTGTTCTCCAGCAATCAGCAGCATCACAAACAATGAAATTAAAGATCGAAGTTTTAGACTTAAATCAAAAAATTATAGGAACTATTGAATGTGGATTGGTCAGTGGCAGTGTATCAATATCTGGTGAATCAGATATTCGTCGTACTGCCAGTTTTATTATACAGCCCACTTTAACTGAACATATAAAACTTGCGGAGACAAGCTTGTTATGGCTTAATAAGGATATCAAAATATCTGTGGGCTTATATAATCCAAGAACTAAACAATACAAATATTATCCTTTAGGATGTTATGTTTATACGGATACATCTGAAACATATGATGCTACTACTAATAATCTTACAATTAACTGCTCGGATTTTATGAAAAAGTTGGATGGTACAAAAAACGGACAATTGGGTGCACTCATTATCAGTTATCCAGCTTACAAAGAAAATGAAGAAACAGGACAACCTACTGAATATAACATAATTAGAAATGCTGTTATTGAAACTTTGGAAAAACTAGCACGAATAACTAATCATAGAATCGATGATATCGGAGAATATAAGGCTATGCCTGAATATAATGATGAATGGGAAAAATATCGTTCAGAACATGTAAACACTTGGAACACTATACCTTTTGATCAAGAATTTACTGCGGGATGTAGCGTTTTATCTATTCTTACAACATTTCGTGATTTATATCCAAATTACGAAATGTTTTTTGACATGGAAAATAACACATTTGTATGCCAATTACGACCAATGTGTTACGAGGATGAAATATATATAGACAATAGCTTCCTACAGCGTATATTAATTTCTGAAAATACTTCTGTAGATATGACTGCTGTACGAAACATCTGCGAAGTATGGGGACAATCAATAGACGCTGATTTTTATACAGAAGAATGTTCTTATCAAAATAACATATACTTTTCTACTATCGCAGGATACGAAAATGGATATTGTAATGGAGATATTATTTCCATCAAAATTCCTTCCATTAATCAATCAGGTTCACAAATCAATATAAACGGGTTTGGTACAATTGGAATATATAATGAAGCAAATGATATGCCCATCGAATCTAACATGTTAAAAGCAAACAATACCTATGGATTTAAAATCAAAAAGAACCGCATCAATGGACAATATATATTTAGGGCATACCTATTAGGACAATGGCAGATTCATGCTATTAATGTATTGACCGATGGAAAGAAAAGTGGAAAATTTGTAACTAGCTCAGATGGTGAAGAATATGAATTGTATTCTAAAGAATATTTCGAAAAATTTTATAACTGTGAACGTGTTGATATGACTGTTATTGCTAATTCTCCTTTTACAGTTGAAAAATTAGGTGAAATACCTGATATAAAGATAAGTGGAGAATATGATAACATTACATCTGATGATCTTGCTGCTAATAGGGCTAAATGGGAAAATTGGAAAAATTGTAGATTGACTGATAATATTACAATCACTACTGCTCTCCTACCATTTCTGGATGTAAATAAAAAAGTGTCCTATAAGAGAAGCAATTCTGACAAAGAACATCAATATATTATTTCTTCTGTTTCACATAACTTTTCAAATTACACTACCACCATTACTATGTATAGATTTTATCCTCTCTATGAAATGTTACTTAAAGAAAAAGGTACTCATAAGGTATTAAACGAATATAGTCATGGCATATTGAACAGATACACACACGATGAAATCACTACGATCATCAGTCAGAAAGAATTTTAAGAAAGAGGAAACCTGATGGCTACATACACAAAATACAAAAATCTTGAAAACCCATCTACAGATGAGCGTTATAATATTGGTGTTGCAAATAAAAATAACAATGTCATTGACTCGGAATTTCATAAACTTGATATTAAAAATCAAAAACAAGATGAACTAATCGATACACTTGCTACAAATGAATTATTAAATAAGCATACATCAAGTAAAAATAATCCTCATGAAATTACTAAAGAGCAAATTGGTCTTGGTCATGTTGATAATACATTTGATATAGATAAGCCCGTTTCGACAGCCCAGCAAGACGCTTTAGATTTGGCCTTATTTACTCATAATACATCTAATTCAGCTCACAGTGATATAAGAATTCTTATATCTGAACTCACAACAAGATTAAATGCTCTAGCAGATAGCGATGATACGACTCTTGACCAATTAAGCGAAATTGTTGCTTATATCAAAAATAATAAAGGTCTAATCGATAGTATAACTACAAGCAAAATAAATATATCTGATATTATTGATGATCTTTCATCTAATGATATAAACAAACCCTTATCAGCTAAACAAGGAAAAATATTAAAAGATCTTCTGACAACCCTAATGAATTCGATTCCAACAAAGACAAGTGACCTCACCAATGACAGTGGATTTGCGACTACTGATACTTGGCAAGCAAATACAAAAGATAGAGAGGGTTATGTTACTCCTGGGAATGGACAATTAAACAAAGTCTGGAAAACTGACACAAATGGTAATCCTGGATGGAGAAATGAAACAATTATATTGGGGAGTATTATAGACGGGGTTGCTGATGAATGTCTACAAAGTCTAGGTATTACTGCTGAAGATACAGTTCAAGAAATATTTTTAAAATTACCACTAGGAATTTCAATAGTAAGCAATAATGCTCATTATGATCCTTATACAGAATCACTACCAATACGAGCACAAAGGGGACAATTAATATATTATAAAACTACTACTAGGGGATATATAGAAGCTCAATTTTTTGATAATAATTTATTGTATGTAGCTAGTGTTCTAGATGGTGTTGTTAATTCATTTAATAAAGTATCATTAAATGATAATAGCTCTAGCATAATTTATTCTGATACAGAACCTTCTTCTTTATCCCAGGGAATGACATGGGTGGGAAATTAAATTATATCAACATATTAAATGATTGTCATGAAAGGATGAAATTAAATGGCATACTGGACAATACAAGTAAATCCTTATAATAATTCAAAATATTTTCAATGTGATTATTTGTCCGACATTGATAAATTACCAACACTGAAAAAAGAAGGGATAAAACAAGAGAATGATACAATAAGTAGCAATAAATGCGCTCCAGGTTCTCAATGCCTATGTCAAGAGGACAGCTCTGTATGGTTGCTTGGGAAAGATACTGAAAGCTGGATAAAACAAACTAACGGAATATCTAGCAGTATATCATACTTTAGTGAAGAACCTGATATTTTGTCAGAAGGTATGACATGGATTGGAGATTAATATGAATATGACAGAATATGAAAATGAATTTAGCCGTTTCCCTACACAAAAGATTACTAAACATAATTTTAAGAATATTGATGATGATATAGCTCCTTTAATTAATAAAATTAATTCTCTACGTACACAAGGTTTGCTGGAAGAAGCTGCATCTATCATACAGGAAAATAAAGATACTTTGTCACAATGTATTGTTGATGCTATTACATTTCGCACTTGGGAGGAAGAAATCTATAATGCACAAAAATATGCAAAACAGCAACAACAATCAATATATTTTGAACCACAAGAACCTGATTGTATTCAAGGTGATGTATGGATAGGAGGTGATTAATAATGTCATGTAATCCACTATCTTATTATCCTAATAAAATTGATGAAATGATTTTTTTTCAAGATAATAATCTAGAAAATATAGAAATTATTAATCATTATAATCATTTAATTGCGCATGGTAAATATAGTGAGGCAAGCGATTACATTCGTCGGCAAGAAAACATTTATGGATTCTTTGCCGACTTTTTTAATCTTATTGAAAATCGTATTTATAATCTACAGGAATACTTGTTACAGAGATCTCCAAAAGAACAACCTTTTATTTATTATGACAAAAGGGAATATCCTCCACTTGACATTGTAGTCTTTTCTGATACTGATGAAATGGAGAATTTGAGTGATATACGGCTATTCTATTCAGACAATGAAACAGATTCAAAAAATCTAGATTTATTTCACATTTTTATAAATGATGAAGAACTAGAAAAAGAGGAAGTAGAACCTCCAGATATTAATGAAAATACCATATGGATCTAGTATTAATGAACACAAACACTTCTTTTTGGAGTGTTTTTTTATTGTACAGGCGAAAGGAGAATTTTATGGCAGTTAATGAACAAATAGTTACAGGTAGAAAATTTAGAAAATTGATTGATGAAGTAAATAAAATATGGCAAAGAATATCTTTTTGGCATAAAGCATCTGATTGTGAATTTGATGATGGTAAAGATGCGGAAACCAAATTGGGAGCTATAAATGGAATAACAGATAGTTTAACTAGCGATGCATCAAATATAGTTGCTAGTGCTGCCGCTGTTAAGGCATTAAATGATAAAATTACTGAGATAAATAGCAATATATCTAATATACACAGGTCGATACCTATCTCATGTAGTTTTTATGTGCATCATGCGAACAGCGGTTATATAACTGTTGATTTGAATTTAATGGCGAATGGAGCAACAATTGCTTCGAATTCCGTGTGGATTCATGTAGAAATGGCGAACAGAAATCAGACTGGTAGTGGATCTATACAAGGTACTTATTCGATTTAATAAATTGCTATTTATCGTACTAATGTTTTGTAAAAATATGTAAGAAATAAAGAAAGGA
>CAJUHQ010000135.1 GCA_910586095.1 uncultured Lachnospiraceae bacterium
AAAATCGAAGATTTTTCGCTTCCCAAATTTGTGCAAGAAAGCACAAATTCGCACTCTGTGAATTAATTTTTTGACGACTAAACCGAAAAATCGAAGATTTTTCGCTTCCCAAATTTGTGCAAGAAAGCACAAATTCGCACTAGAGGATGTATTTTGACCTCAATAACTTTTTTGCACAATATCAATATGACGAAGTACTGACTGAATTATTGTTTAGCTTTTTGTTGAAGGATCGTTTTGATGGGTCAGATTGTCAGATAGGTTCGGCTTGCTATATTGCAAACCTAGAGAAAAAATTGTTGAGAAAGAAAAAGCCCTATTATTATTGGCACCCAAAATGAAGTGTTCTGGAAACACCCTTTTCAAGATGTCAACTATCTAGAGTGATTACAACATCAAACATATAACACTGTTAAATGGATCTATTTTATAATTATTTTAAAATATATACGATGAGAGCACTTTTCAAAAACAGAGTAAATTATAGCAATATTATGGAGATTACTGGCACAAAAATACTACTCATCTCAATCAAGAAAGGATTGATCTTTATGTCTCAAGATCCCTTGACCTTATATAAGCTAATTATTTTGTACATACTCAACAAGGCAAAGTTTCACCTTACTTTTTCTCAGATTAGCAATTTTATTCTTGAAAAAGAATATACCAACTATCTAACCTTGCAACAAGTGATGTCTGATTTACAAGAGGCTGAACTAATCAAATCAAAAGTACTCACAAATCGCACCTACTTTTCTATCACAGACGAAGGGCGAAACACATTATCCTACTTTGAAAACCGTATCAGTGATGCCATTATCCAGGACATTGACACATTTTTGAGCGAGAATCTCCTAGAACTGCGAAATG
Source organism: uncultured Lachnospiraceae bacterium (assembly GCA_910586095.1). Taxonomy (GTDB): domain Bacteria; phylum Bacillota; class Clostridia; order Lachnospirales; family Lachnospiraceae; genus COE1. The sequence continues at coordinate 871 of CAJUHQ010000135.1, forward strand.
AATCTGCAATCACTGCAACCTACTATATGGCAACTTCCAAAGATTATATTGCAGAGCTGTCTGCACGCGAAAAAAATATGGAGCTAATCAATATCAAACTATCTGTCCCAACTGAGGATATGGCAGAAACCATCTGTAACCATTGGTACAATAAAAATCAACAACTCTATCAATTTCTAATGGAACAGCTTCTTTAAAATACTAAATACTTTAGCGTAAACCGATTATTCACATGTATATCGCTCAATCATAAGGGGGAGATTCAAAAATCTCCCCCAACTATCTTTAAAATAAACTACTTCTTATCAAACAATCTATCTATACCATCTACATTTCATATGGGATATCCCCACATGATTCCATATCTTCCCACAACTGTTCTGTTACATACATTTTTTTGGAAGCTTGAACGTTTTCTTCAAGATGGGAAGTTTTATCTCCCATAATACATGTTTTCCCCTCTGAAGTCTCAAATATCAATTTCGGTGTATCCCAACCTATTGTTCCAACTTTTAGACACCGCCATGTATTGGTGTCCAAATCATAGCATTGAAGCATTGTACCATCCTCATCAATCTCATAGGAATGAGTAAATATCCGATTATTTTTCCAACGTGTCATCCCCACCCCATAACAAGAAAATGCTCTGCTTGTCTTGGAAACAGTATCTACAATCGCCACCTTTACTTGCCCTCTTTTTGGAATCAACATACAGGCAATTTTTGAATCTCCTACACACAATGCAGCAGAAATATAAAATGCTTCATCAAATTGATAGCATTGTTCTACCCAATCCCCTTTCCATTCATAGACATTCTTGCCAACCAAATACAGTTTATCCTTTGTTGAAACGATGCTTTGTTTACAATGTCCACGATCTAAGGAAAGCTTCTCTAATGTAGTGCCTCCATTTGCCGCATTTTCGATTCTATAAAAAGAGGATGAATGTCCAATAAATAAATCATCATGAAACCATGTGATCTCATCTTTCCAATAGTATTGGTCTAACCACCCTAAAATGGGCCATTCTCCAATCTTCTCCAAGTCACTTCCCACTTGAATTTTGGCAGGTCTTCTTGCTATTGATCCATTCTTGTCCTTGTAGACAATCGCGGCAAACAACCCCTGTGGGCTCTGAGTGATTGCCATTACTTCCGCCTCAATCCGCCCATGAAACTGTAAAAATGTCTCTTCATGTAATGAAAGGAATTTGCATATAACTTTCTCCATACCATCAACAGTGACTGTTTCCTGAACCAAAAGGTCATCTTTGCACTGTCCTACCAATAAATTCCACCCTTTTGGAACCTCATAAACTTTATAATGCAACTTTTGGGATAAATCAAACCGATATGCTGGTATCCCATCTTTATCCTGATGGCATCGCGTTGCTGCCAGTCCATGATCGATCAGGGTCATTCTAAAATCATCTTTGTATTGCAGATCAATTATCACCAGCAAAAAAGAAGATGCAGTCTCTTCTTTTCTAATAAAATACAGCCTATACCCACTACACGACAACTCTTGCCCTAACGCGTCGAGAAATTCATCCTGTCTAGCTTCTGCATAATTATCTGCGAGCGTGTCTAGATTTTGTTGCTCTAGGTTGTCATACATCCTTCCATAATGACAGCGTAACTTTTGTAAAATCTCCTTTGCACTTGTCTTCCATGTAATCTCTGCCGCTGCTGCTAATACCTGTTCCATCTTTATAGATCATTCCTTTCAATAAAATTTTGCAACAGTTCTTTTTACATTGGCGAATCCGATTTACCACTTGAAAAATCTTTAATTTTTTTCATATGCTCTCTAATTTTGGCTTCATACCCATTCCAGGAAGGCTCATAAAACGTTTTTCCTGTCAGTTCATAAGGAAGATACTGCTGTTCTACATAATGGTTTGGATAATTATGTGCATATTTATAGCCCGTCCCACGCCCTAGATTTGCCGCCCCTTTATAGTGCGAATCTTGAAGATGTGGTGGAATAGGCAAGTTTCCACTTTTTCTAATCTCTTCATTCGCTGAAAAAATAGCATTGCACGCTGCGTTACTCTTTGGCGCACACGCCACATAGGCAGCCGCCTGCGCTAGGATAATCTGTGCCTCTGGCATACCAATACGCTCCACTGCAAGCGATGCACTCACCGCCACATTCAGAGCCATCGGATCAGCATTACCCACATCCTCTGCGGCACAAATCATAATACGCCGCGCGATAAATGATACTTGCTCGCCTGCATACAACATCTTGGCTAGATAATAGACTGCCGCATCTGGATCAGAACCACGCATACTCTTGATAAATGCCGATATTGTATCATAATGGTTATCTCCACTCTTATCATAAGAAATGCGCCTTTTTTGAATACATTCCTGTGCTACCTGCACTGTAAGATGAATCTTTCCATCTGCGCTGCGCTGTGTTGTCATAATGCCCAGCTCCACTGCATTGAGTGCATGCCGCGCATCACCTCCAGAATACTCCGCAAGAAACTCCATTGCTTCCTCGTCAATCTGCGCATCAAAACTGCCCATTCCCTTTTCGGTATCATACACCGCCCTGTGCAACAGTTCTTTGATATCTTCCTTTGCAAGCGGCTTTAACTCAAAGATAATCGAGCGCGAAATCAGCGCACCATTCACCTCAAAATACGGATTCTCTGTGGTGGCACCAATAAGAATAATTGTTCCATCCTCAACAAACGGAAGCAAATAGTCTTGCTGACTTTTGTTAAATCGATGAATCTCATCAATAAAAAGAATGGTGCGCTTGGCATACATTGCAAGAGTATCCTTTGCACTATGGATCACTTCCTCCATATCTTTTTTGCCTGCTGAAGTGGCATTAATCTGTGTAAATTCAGCACTAGTTGTATTAGCAATCACTTTTGCCAGCGTTGTCTTACCTGTGCCAGGTGGTCCATAAAAAATAACCGAACTGATTTTATCTGCCTGTATCGCTCTATATAAAAGTTTGTCCTTCCCAATAATGTGCGACTGACCTACCACTTCCTCTAGAGTGGAGGGACGAAGGCGTGCCGCTAAAGGAGCTTCTTTTTCCTTGACAGTATTTCGCATGTACTCAAACAAATCCATTTTTAACCTCTTGCGCCTGAAATTCTTTATATCCTATATAATATGTTGCATACAATTCCTTCCAATCCTGCTCCGCCCAATACTCTGATCCATCTTTGAGTCTTCCAATCAGACGATACTGAAACAACTCTCTTCGGATCAATTCCACATCCCCAAATGCAATAGACGACCTAATAATCTCATTCACATCTTTTTCTGTATACTTTTTGCACAGATCAAACTTTTCTGCAATGTTGAGTAGTGCAAGGATTCGCAAGGGTTTCTTTGATGGATATTGTTTTAGTTTTCCCTCGGTATCATAATAATTTTGTACCTTGTCACAATACTTTTTGATTTCGTTATCCATTCAACACCTTCTATTTTACGTTGTTTATAGAGCCTCTGACTGGCTATCTTTTTTGCAGTCTTGTGATACTTATGACTTATTCTGCGCCGCTACCAAGCTTGCTCCGCCATATTTTTGTCTTAATTTAGGTTTTTCTATCTTCCCTGTTGGATTGCGTGGTATATCGGCAAAAATAATTTTTCGCGGACGTTTGTATTTTGGCAGTTTCATACAAAATCCACTGATCTCTTCTGCTGTGCTAGTCATGCCTTCTTTGATTTCTATAATTGCCGCTGTGATCTCTCCTAGACGTTTATCGGGTATTCCTATAACCGCCACATCCTTAATCTTGTCATGTGTACGCAAAAAGTCCTCGATCTGGACTGGATAGATATTTTCACCGCCACTGATTACCACATCTTTTTTGCGATCTACCAAAAAGATAAATCCATCCTCATCCTCCTGTGCCATATCTCCTGTGTAGAGCCATCCATCGCGCAGTACTTCCTTCGTTGCCTGCTCGTCATGATAATAGCAAGTCATAACGCCAGGACCTTTTACTGCCAATTCTCCTACTGCTCCTTTCTCAACGATCGCACCACTCTCATCTACAATCTTGACTTGCCAGCCATAGCCAGCCTTTCCGATTGCTCCAACCTTATGAATATTCTCTACGCCCAAATGTACACAGCCTGGACCAATCGATTCACTCAATCCATAATTGGTGTCATATTGATGATGTGGAAACATCTTTTTCCAACGCTGAATCAAACTTTGTGGAACAGGTTGTGCCCCAATATGCATCAATCTCCACTGACAAAGATCATAATCCTCTAGTTTGACATCCCCACGGTCAATCGCATCTAAAATATCTTGTGCCCACGGCACCAACAACCATACAATCGTGCACTTTTCTTTTGACACTGCATCTAAGATAAACTCTGGCTTTGTGCCTTTTAACAATACAGACTTTGCCCCTTCTAGAAAACTTCCAAACCAGTGCATCTTTGCCCCTGTATGATAGAGTGGCGGAATACATAAAAATACATCCTGCTTTGTCTGTCCATGATGATTTTGCTCCACTTTACAAGAGTGCATCAAACTCTCATGATTATGTAAAATCGCCTTAGGAAAGCCAGTTGTTCCCGATGAAAAATAGATAGCAGCATCATCCGCATCTGTCAATGCTACCATTGGCGTCTGACTAGAACAATTTGCAGTAAGACTATTGTAGTCCTCCGCAAAGCTTGGACAACTGTCCCCCACAAAAAATAAAAGGCGGTTCTTGGTAATGCTCTCTGCAATCTCCTCCACACGGCCAATAAATTCAGGCCCAAACACAAGCACATCCACTTCTGCAAGATTTAGACAGTATTCAATCTCGTCTGACGCATATCGAAAATTGAGTGGGACTGCGAGCGCACCTGTCTTTAAAATGCCAAAATAAATGGGAAGCCACTCTAAACAATTCATCAATAAAATTGCTACCTTATCGCCCTTTTTTACCCCTCTTTGTATCAGCAAATTAGCAAAGCGGTTTGCCTTTTCATTGAACACGCTCCATGTAATCTCTCTGCGATAATGTGTGACTGGATTAGGCTCTATCAAATCATATTCTTTCCATGTGACGCGCCTTGTCTCCTTAATCTCAGGGTTGATCTCCACAAGACAACTATCATTTCCATATAGTTTGCAGTTTCTCTCTAAAATGTCTGTAATTGGCATGACTATAACTCCTTATCTTATTATAACCTCACACAATCTTTTTTTAAGCACTACTGTGCGACCACAAAAAGACTCGAGGACCTATTTATTTTACTCCTTTTCGGAAAAGAGTTCCTATCCTATAAGATTTGAAATCAAGATGGGTGAAAGTCAACATATCTAAAATAAGCAGCCACCTTTGATAAATGGCTGCCCAATAAACTAATTTACAATCGGTGAAATCACTGGTTTTCCATCTCTATCTAACAATGCTGTCATTCCTCCAGAATAACCACTTGCATGAAACACATAGTTCACACCTGTCTCTTTATCCACCCAAATTTCCATAACATTCACTGTTCCCTGGGCATAAACCTTTTCAAATCTTTCATTCTTAGCCATTTTTATGTACCTCCATAAACTCCAGAATTTATCAAGCTGATTATAACACAGGACTGCTATTGTATCAACCTGCTTTTATAGAACCCGCCAACGTTATAACCAAACAACATTTTTAACTATTTACTTATCACCTAAAATACATATTTATACCTTCATCTGTAATAGATACACTATTCCAAAAAGAAGTTTTTATAGTATGGGTCTTTTTTATTATATCACTTTAAAGCGCTGTAGTAAACTCTGTTTTTTCTTGTATATTACACGACAATTGCCTCTTTTTTGTTTTTGAGTACACTTTTTCTTGAGGCTCACTCCTTCACTGCTCTTGTCGCAAGAAATGTAGGAATATTGCACTCGTGCAGATGCCCGACTCCGTTTGTATCCTCATACAAATGCGTCAATCGAAATCCTGCCTCTAACTGTCCGCCAATCTGTTCTTGTAAGGTGTGTGAAAACTGGATACCATCGTTATTTTTCATAGAATTGGCATAGTCTATTTCATTCTGTAATGGGTTAAATGGCAGTGGGTGAACAATCTGTGTCTCATCCTCATTCACCACATAATTGATTCCAATATCTAACCCACAAAGCAAAATACCTCCTTTTTTGAGGACACGATAACATTCTAAAAAAATTGGGTTAACCTTCTCCACATAACAGTTAGAGACAGGATGAAAAATTAGATCAAATGTCTCATCCTCAAAAGGCAGTCTTTTGGTCATATCCTCCTGCAAAATCTCAACCTGATACTGCTCGCGATTCGCAACCAGTCGCTCATTCTCACACTGTTGTGTCGAATAATCCAAAACTGTACACACGGCTCCTAATGCAACAAAAATAGGAATTTGTTGCCCTCCACCGCTAGCTAATCCCAAAACTCTTTTTCCCTTGAGATTGCCAAACCACTCTTGTGGCACAATTTTCGTCGGTGTCAGATACACACCCCATTTTCCATCTATTGCGTCCTGATAGACTTCATGAGAGATTGGCTTTCCCCACTCCCATCCATGCTGACACCAGCTATCAATAACCTTTGCATTGATCTTTTGATACTCCATCTTCTCCCTCTCTTTCACACGTGTATCTCAAACGCTCTTACGTCGTAGTTGTCACATCATCCCACTGCGTGATCCCATCTGCCTGCACAAGCCAATTGAGTGCATAGTGCCACTCATAGACAATATCACCGTCAAGTATAGACAACGGTTTATGATGAATCCTAGCATCTACACAAGCCCAATCATACCGCAATACCAAATCCTGAAAATCGAGGATCTCCTCCTTACTCCTTACGACAGCCGATTCCATCAAACTGTCAAATGTATGATTCCACAAAATACTTCCTAACTTGGCTGCGTCACAAATTTCTGTAGGTTCTTGCATTTCTATCATCGATAACGCCCAGAGCAAAACAGCACAACACTCATATCTCCAGCCAAACTTATTATGTTGGGACACCTCTGCATCTGGCGACTCCAAATAGGCTTTTTCTTCTGGCGATAGACAACCAGCAATCTGATAAAGCGCATCCAATTGAGCAAACTGATCTGCCGCTGTTTCCTCACAATTTTCAAATTGGCCGCTGGTATAGACTTCAGACCGAACACTGGCGGCAAAAATACAGACTAGACGCTGGATAATCTGCGCCTTATCAGGTATATGGCACTCAGCCTCAAAAACAGAAGCCTTTAAATGCTCCATATAAGGAATGTTCTTTTGTTTTAGGATAGCAATGGAGCGATTCTTTCTTTCGCGGTCAACCTCCTGCTCATTTGCTTCACGGTCTAAAATCGTACTGCTAGCCTCTGGATAATACTCCTCAAAATCACTGTTTCCATCAATTGAGATCAACAATCTACCATCTGAGTGATACAAACACATTGTAGGATGCAACACCAAAGCCCCTAATTGTTTTGCCATCTGATAAAATGTCTGTACTAGCTCTTGTGTTCGCTCCACATCCTCACTCACCAAAAAGTTAATACCAACAATACAGTTAAATAGGCGAATCTGCATCAATGCTGCCTGTTTTACAGTTTCATTTTTGAGTAAAGCCTGCGAAAAGAAATTAGCCATGCCATTCGCTTGAAGCGCAGTTTTTTTTGGGTCTATTTCCATATGAAATTGAATCTCTGTTTTATCCTTTAACTGAATACAAAAGTTCTCTTCATCTGTAAGAATAATCTGCTCCATCTTGTCAGAAAATAACCGCTTTGCTGTTTCTACAATAGTTGCACCACTATCGTTATCTTTTCGGCAAGCATACAGCGTCAAAACAGCTTCCTGCATTACAGGCTCCTGTTTTTCTTTTTTGTTCTTTTTTCCAAACCATTTCATCTTGATCCCCTCCTCTTTATTATAAACAGACCACAATGTTCAACGTTTTGTTATCCCTTTTACAACCATACTCCAAAAAATGCTACTGTAAACCATCAACTTTCACATCTCTTGATCTAAGTGCTCATTTTATCAGGCAAATAGGAGTGAATATGCTGCTTTTTATTATATACTATAATCTTTTTGATTACAATGAAAGTCTTCGACTTTCATTGTATGGATGGCCATGCGGCCCGCCAGACGGCAGGCTGTATATGATGGAAGTATTAACTAGGAAAGTCTTCGACTTTCATTGTATAGATGGCCATGCGGCCCGCCATATTATATACTATAATCTTTTTGATTGCAATGAAAGTCTTCGACTTTCATTGTATAGATGGCCATGCGGCCCATGAAGCGTTTTGTCAAGTGCTTTTTTGAGTTATTGACGGAAAACTTTTACGGTCTGGATAGTCGGAATGAACGTAGAACAGGGATTGCTTTTGGTAATTGGATATGATAGAATATTCCCCAGTACAAACCGACAAATCGAAAGTTATTTTTAAGTGAATATTAAAGGAAACATACCATGCTAAAACTTATAAGACGCTGTCCGGAATATGTCAGCGGATACAGAGAGTATTGTCAGGAAGCATATGACAACCACGTTATTTACTTTAGACCAACTAATCCAAAACTGATTGACAACGAATGGTTTAGCAGAACTAAAGATTGGTATGACAAAAAGGAGACTGGGAAAATTCAGGGACAGCCCATAAGCTTCCACTTTTGGGCTGTTGATGATAAAAAATT
>CAJUHQ010000136.1 GCA_910586095.1 uncultured Lachnospiraceae bacterium
AAAGGAGCTACGAACAATGATTGAAAAAGAAGTACAAGACCAACTAAAAATATCCTCTAACAAACCCAAAAAACATGGAATTAAAAAGTCAGTTATAGTCATTTTAGCCGCCACAATGCTACTTGGCACAACAGCGTTAGCTGGCATACTCTATCAGATGCACAACGAGTCTGTAGGAACCTATGCCGTACGAACTACTATAGAAGAAACCACTAAAAATAGTTCTACTACTACCTCACCCATCCAAATTTCTGATGTACAAATGGAACTGTCCTATTTGCCAGAAGGCATGATACAAACTGAAGAGGGCAAATATAGTTATCAGAATTCTTTGTACAAAGGTGGTATCTCCATTGTTTTTTACAAAATGGATACTGGCGATGCGCAGTTTGATATGCTGACCACAAATGTTGCCACTAGCGAGGCGATACAAATTGGCAACCATGACGGAATCTATATTGAGTTGCAAAATCATGACAGCGATGCGATTTCGTTCAATCAACTCATCTATATTGCATACACAGATGTACATTATGTTATGCAGATGTATGTCGCATCCGATGTCACAAAAGAAGATGCCTTAAAAATTGCAGAGGGGATTCGGTTACAGCCTGTCACAGACAAGACAGATGCCAATATTGTGAAATCTTATATCTGGAGCGAGTATCTCACATCCCAAAACAATAACGAAAATGCTACTTTTTCAGAGGATAGCGCTACAGTTCCTAAATCAGCGTTGAACAACACACATGCTATCGGTGAAGCCTTTGTCGCAGGTCAAGCAGAAGATGGCCTAGAAAATCTCACAATAAAAGTAACTGATGTACAACTATATGATACAATCAGTCCTCTTGATTTATCTGTAATGGACGCTGATTTTAGAGAAGAAATCTCAAAAGAAACTGATTCGTCTGGCAATCTAAAAGAAGCTACTATTAATTATATAAAGTTTGGGGACGGCATCCATTCTATTGATGAGGTTGTAGACAGTAGAACCGTTCCTCAAAAACTGGTGTACACTACCCTAGAATACACTAATGTTGGGGATGAAGAACTATCTGAGATCCTATTTTTTGCAAATCTTATGAAAATCGTTGAAAAAGATGGACAAATGAAACTCTACGATGGAAATCTATCGGACACAGAACCTATGTGGGATGAAGCTATCCCAACAGGATCTGCATATTATGTAGAAATGTGGTATTACGACATCCACTCAGGTGAACGAAATAACAATTATATCAACCACTTACAGCCAGGTGAAACCGCCACCATCCACATGGCTTGGCTTGTTCCAGAAGAAGAGTTAGGCTATCTCTACTTAAACCTAGATACTTATGGAAGCCCCTATAGCTTTGATGAACATTCACTAGCAATTGGCTATGTAGACATCCGTCAGTAAATAAAACACTGACAAATGGGAAGAACGCAAAAGCGTTCTTCCCAAAAACTTACCAACTCTTTGACAATGATTACTCTGTAAACTGATATGTCGCTTGGCTATAGCCAATATATGACACTGTTTGCATATCGATTTCCTCTACTGACTGTGCCACATCCACAATAGGAATACACTTATCCTTTCTAATAAAGAGCGGAACTTCATTGAGTGCCACATCAATATAATGTGTTCCCTTCTCCAAAGTTTCTTCATAAATGTTTCCATCTGGCAGGAATTTAACAAACTTCATCTCCTCTGGCAAATATACCACTCTGCCACTTACATTTTGTGTGTACACAGGTACAAGCATCACTTCATTTCCAAGCATAAGTTGATCCTCTGTCTCCACTGCCCTGCGATCATCAGGATAATCAAATCCAAGTGGCCTAAAATACAAATCATCCTCATTTGCCGCCCTAAGAAATTCACTATATAGATATGGCAGCAGACGATAACGCACTCCAATCACATGCCGGAAATCTTCTATTCCCTCGAATTGATAACATTCTTGCTCTCTAGTCCCAAGCGCTGTATGATTTCTCATCAGCGGAGTAAATACACCAAATGCAAGCCAACGCAACAGTAAATCACGTGTTGTATTTGCTCCAAATCCACCAAGGTCAGCACCTGTATATAAAAATCCACACATATGTAAGGATGGCATCATTTTTAGATTCAACAAGATATGGGACCACCACGATTGATTATCTCCTGTCCAAATGCCTCCATAACGATGCATCCCAATATAGGAAGAACGAGAAAACAATAAAAACTTCTGATCTGGTGCAATCTTTTCAAATGCTTCGCTCGCTGCCCTAGTCATGTTAAATCCATATAGATTATGTACCCGATCATGGCGAATCTTCTTTCCGTCAACACAGTGATAAAAGCGTTTGTAATCCTCTGGATTATTCTGTAATCGTTCAATCTTTCCACGCACTTCATAGGGAATGGCATCTGCGTTTTCAAATATTTGTTCTGTATCCCACTTTTCCACATAGGACATAATCTCTTGATTGAGATCCTCGATTCCTTCCCGTGAAAAAAAGATTGCGGGCTCATTCATATCATTCCAGAATCCATCTATCCCTTGGTTAATCAAAATCTCATACTTGCTACCAAACCAAGCTCTAGCCTCTGGATTGAGTACATCTGGAAAATGCGTCCAACCTGGCCACACAGACGCCACAAACTCTGAACCATCCTCGCGTTTACAGAAATATCCTTTCTCCACACCTTCCTCATAAATATCATAGTCTTTTTCAATTTTTACTCCAGCATCAATAATAGGAATCAAATGAATATTTTGCTGTTTCATCTTCTGGACAAAGTCGGGGAAATCGGGAAAACGATCTGGATTCACTGTAAAATCCTTATAGTCTTGCATGTAGTCGATATCCATATATACCATATCAATTGGAATTTGATTATCTTTGTAATTTTTTACCACAGTCTCTACATCTTGCGCTGTCTTATACCCCCAACGACTCTGGCCAAATCCAAATGCAAACTTTGGTGGAATATAACTTTTTCCAATAATTTTGCGAAATTGTCGTGCTACATCATAGGCACTTTCTCCTGTAATCATATACAGATATAAGTCAGCATGTGCGCAGCGAACTACTAAGCGATCCTGATGCGTGTAACCTATATCAAATGTCATTTCTGATGGATAGTCAAAAAACAGTCCTATATGTTCTTTTCCAGACAGTATGATAAAATTATGGGCACCATACAAAGATGTCCGTTCCTCTGTGTGATGCGGATCATCTGTGCAGTTGCTGACATAGAGATATCCACGCTTATTAATGCCGCGATTCGCCTCTCCTAGTCCATAAATAACATCTTGTTTATCCATTTCATAACAAAACGTAAATCCGCTTTCTTCCACTAAAATACTCCCACAATCAATATGGGTTGTCTGCTGTTCAACAGCGATTTGAGCAACTACTGCTTCTGTCTCAAAAGGTGTTCCAAACACATATTTTTTTACCATATTCAAACCTCCCTGTTGCTGACACACCAGCATACATTTTCAATTGACAATCGTTCATTCTCTTTTATCTTTTCTTGTTTACTGCCAAACTCTGCTTAGAACAGTCTGGCTAAAACATTGTGACCAATGTCTATACTATTGCATGTGTTATACATCCTTCGCAATATTATCGCTATTATAGCCCGACTATGTCCAAAAATCTTGTATGTATTTATCTGAAAATAGAAAAAATCAAACAAAAAATAACGTCTTTACACAATCCATTCTATTACACAAATTCTAACTTTGTTTTGTGACTATTATAAAACCGGAGCCCTCAGACTCCGGTTTGTTATTGTGAAAGTCTTCGACTTTCACAGTATGGATGGCCATGCGGCCCGTCAGACGGCAGGCTGTGCATGATAAGAGTTTTCTTCCAACTCGTTTATTCCACGTTCTTTTGACTACTCTCCTCCTGCTCATTCTTGACAAGTTGTCTATCCCCAATAATGGCTCCCGATAAATTGAGATCTACATCACTGTCACTGCCAATCTTTGCGAGCAGATTGTACAATGCCTGTTCCGACAAATGTGCACCAGAAAGATTGATTGTCACATTGGGAAAAGTTTTGTCATTCTCACTGTTTTCTGACTGTTCTTTACACTCTTTTTTCCATTGCTCATACGTGCAATCTTCTAGAGTCGTATACTCCTCCAACTCCTGTGCTGGCATAAATTGTACGGTTGTCTGTCGCACAGCAAAGACAAACTGCCAATTTTCATATGTGCCTGTATAAAAAGGAATCTCATATATCTGTAACAGACCATTTACACTTCGTTTGCTCAAAGTTGGTTTATAAGCCCCTTGTGTAAGTTGGTACACAAATCTATCTTCCCATGAGTCATTCGCAGCCATAATAAACTGTACACTCGCCAAATCCTCGTCTACTTGCCCTCTTGTCATCGCAAAACGAAAACAATACTCTGTGTTCTTTTGCAATGTCCTCTCCATTTGAATTTGCGTTTGTGGTTGATGTCTATCCCCTAACTCAAATAGTTCTACTTTGTCACCATCTTCGGCCGTGACAAGCAACCGTGAGCCGACATGTGTTTCGCAGGATGGAGCAAAGTGAAATTCACGTGCATTAAAATCTATATTAAAACTCATAGCAATATCCTCCATCGTTTGAGATTGGTTAGAGGCCGATGCATGAGTGTCCAGCAATCGAATCGTATGGTCGCCGGCATGCTCTGCCCGACCGCTGCGAATCAGTCCACGTGCCCTCTTAGGATACGTAGCGCCAATTTCCCTATCAAATACATCCAATACAATTACGTTTTTTTGCATGGGTTTCTTCCCCCTTGTATGATTAGACTACACTATTCAATTTTCATGTGACCTTCATTATATGAATCTGTTTTTTATTATGGGTGTCCTTCCCCTGCCACAATTACAGAATATCCTACCCTATTCAAATTGTCAAGAATACTTTGAAATGCCAGCTTCCAACTCTTTTTTCATCTCCATATAAGGAAGGATTTGATAGCCACACTTTTGATACACATGCACAGCATGTTGATTCTCATCTTCCACTTCTAGCCGAAATATACAATCAGGGTAGCATCGCTCAATATAGGACAAAAACGCTGTTCCGATTCCTTTACTTTGGGCCTCTTGCCGAATATATAGATCCTCAATCCAAATACAGGGTTTTCCAAACTCTGTAGAAAAACTCTTTGCAATCATGGCATATCCTAGAAGCTGTGCTTCCTCCTCAAAAACATATCCTTCCAAATAGGGATTATCCCCTATGCAATAGGCAATATCATTTCTAAAAATCTCCTCCGATCCATTGCTCAACACGGCCGGAGAAGTATAAAACACCCGCATCATCTCTAAAATCTGCTCAGTATCTTCATGTGTCATTGTTCTTATTTTCATCCTATCCTCCATGATTGCGCTTCGCGGAATCTCAAATCACGAGCGTGAAACTTAGTATATACATTATTTTGATATATCATTGCCGTTTTCTAATGTTATTTTCTCTTTTCTTTTGCTCCACAAATCAAATCATAGCTTTCTGCTATCATTCTCTTAATATCCTGATCTGGCACAGAACCATCGAGAATAATAGTATTCCAATACTCTTTATTTTGATGCCATCCTGGTATCACTGATGTATACGTTGTTCTCCAAAAATCTCTCCATTGTGGATCAACCTTAACATTGACACAAATCTTTCCATCCTTCTCATATGTCCATGCAAAAGCCTTTTTATTTTTGCGATATCGCATTAACTGCCAATTCTCATCATGAAAAGGAGCATCTTGATACACATCTTGAAAAGTTTTGCAATATTCTAGTATTTCCTTGCGTGTTGTCATACACACTCCATTCTTTTTACGCTTCAAACATATGTTTGCAGCTTTTCATTCTATGCTATTTATGTATGTTGCTAACATCATGGCAAACACTGTCCGCATTGTAATTTCTAGCCTTCAATCCCTTAGATTTTATCGCACAATCTCATAAATATCTTTTCCTGTCTTGTCCTCAAAATGCTTTTTGAGTTCTATATTTTTGTCCCATTTTTCTTGAGGATACTTCCCATATCTGCGTTTTACATCTGCCATACGATCTTCTATGTTCATCACGCCCTCCGCTCCTGCTATACTATCGCATAATTGAATCAGACGATCATAATCATCATACTCTACTTGTGCTAACGCTGTGGCAAGCGCTGTAACCTCACTATCCTCAATATCAAACTTTCCAATATAATCTTTAATATTTTGCACACTAAAAGAATGTGTCAGACAAATTCTTGCCACTTCATCATACCCAAGCTGTGTCATATAATGATACCCATCTTGTATATGACCTAAATGCTTTATGCCAAACTTTCTCCCAATATCATGCAAAAGTCCTAAAATATAAGCTTTTTCACTGTCCAATTCCTCACAGCATCGCGCAATTTTCTCTGCACAGTAGGCTGTCACTTTGCTGTGATCGACCCACTGACCTGGATTGCACTGTTCTGCGTCCTGTAATAACGCCTCTGCCGTTGCCCTGTCTGGTAACATTGAATTTTCCTCCTTGCTCACAAATAATGAATTTTTTGATTGAGATTGATTATCAAAAAATTCATTAATACCATTATAATCTGTTTATAACAAAAACACAATTCTCAAATCCAGAGCGTGAAAAAAGTCTGCTATGCAAACTTAGTACTTCTCTGCGAAGCAGCCTTTGCTGCAAACAAAAACTGCCACAGGCAGTTAGAAACTCTTCTCACATTAGAGCCCTAAAAATAACAACCTGCCTAAGCTTGATCTTGCTGATTTTACAAGACGGGAGTATAATACCTTTATCTAACCACATGATACTTACGCTCAAAATAGTGCAATACTTTTAAGGCAGCAAAATGCGCTGTCTAAAAAGCATTAGATTACACATTTTATTTAGAGCAACAAAATTAAAATAAAGTAAGAGAAAGGCAAAAGATGAAAAAACAAAATATAATCTGTTATAAAAAGGGACTTCGTCATGGAATCCCTATTGCACTAGGCTATTTAGCTGTTTCCTTTACCTTGGGAATCGCAGCCAAAAATGCTGGCATGACCGCACTTCAGGCAACTGCCACCAGTCTTCTTGTCAATGCGTCCGCAGGACAGTATGCTGGTTTTACTGTGATTGCTTCCCAAGGCAGTTATCTAGAAATGGCTGTTATGATCGTAGTCGCCAACGCACGCTATCTTTTAATGTCCTGTTCACTGAGCCAAAAACTATCTAGTGAGTTTCCATTTTTCCACAGATTTCTTATTGGTTTTGACGTTACCGACGAAATTTTTGGCGTGTCAATGGCATTTCCTGGCAAGCTAAATCCTTTTTATACATATGGTGTCATCACTGTCGCTGCCCCTGGATGGGCACTTGGCACTTGTCTTGGTGTCCTATGTGGCACAGTGCTTCCTGCTATGATTGTCAGCGCTCTTAGTGTAGGGCTGTATGGCATGTTTCTTGCCATCATTATTCCTCCTGCAAGAAAGAGCAAAATCATTGCAGGACTAGTGGTTTTTTCTATGTTTGCCAGTTTCCTTTTTGCACGAATCCCCATTTTTCATACACTTTCCTCAGGAGTACGCATTATTATCCTAACGGTAGTTATATCTGGTGTGGCTGCGATCGTATTTCCAATTCCAGACAATGCAAACTCTTAAGATACCACCACATAATTTGCGCACACAAATAAATATACCAACTATCTATCCATTATATCTCTATCACATAATGCATACCTATTGTCTTGTGAAACAAAGTCTCCCATAATAAACTTTGTTCAAAAGGGCAAATTGATTTTTTATTACCATTTATTACATTAGAAGGGATCTTTTCATTATGAATCACAATATTTATTTATATATATTTATTATGGCAAGTGTCAGCTATTTCATTCGAGTACTCCCACTTACGCTGATACGCAAAGAAATCACCAATCGAACCATACGCTCTTTTTTATATTACGTCCCCTATGTGACTTTAGCCGTCATGACTTTTCCTGCGATTCTAGAAGCAACTGGCAGTGTATGGTCTGGCCTCGCCGCCTTGTTTGTTGGCATTGTGCTTGCCTGGCTCAACAAAGGGTTATTTCAAGTTGCTGTTTTCTCCTGTTTGACTGTCTTTATACTAGAGCTATTATTATAATCTTTTTCGTTGTATCCTATCTATTTCCATATAGTCATACACTATATGAAATCTATGGCTATATGGAGTCTATTGTAAATTTTATGCCTTATAACTATACAATTGGGCAAATAGTATATGTTACAATACCAATTCTTACTGTGTTAGCGCCTGAAGCAACACAATATGATACTCCTCATCCTTGATGATTCTGTGCAGAACTGCATTGACATAAGAGTCTTGTATCATTTGTATATGCATCCTATATTGATTGATTGCTGCTCTTTCTGACTCGATACCAGCAAGCATCATTTCTCTAAGATTCTGTGATAGAGTCAAGTAGGCTGGTGTCCACATCTTGCGTTTTCCACCGCGGTACTGTGCTGTAAAATCCACTTCACCTCCTAGTAAAAGCATCAACTCTCCTAATTTTTGCAAATGCATCATTTCAGCAATTGCAATACTCAAAATCGTTTTAGCCACTGTACACTGACTTTGTGACAAATAATTTTGATTGCTAATATACTGTGTGATGGCTGATACTTCAGAGACCGATCCACTGTGGTCAATACTGAGTAAATCTGCATAGGAACGATTTTTCTCCTTGACTTGTATAGGTGGATAAGGCAATTGTACAATCGCTGGTGAAACTCCCCCAAAATTACATTCATTTATCAAAGATGTCTTGTTTTCCTGCATACTTTACCTTTCATATTGTCTTTTTCTTCTTAATAAATAGTATATTAAACCTTCTACCAAAGTATTATCAGGAAACACTCTTTTGGGAACGCTTCTTTTCCTCCAACAGCATAACAAAATTAGTGTAGTGGTCAATAATTTTTGTAACACTTAGTTTGAAAAATCATCTTGAAGTTCGTGTTTCAAATGGGGTATGTCCACCATTATACGAATGGGGGCGGATATGGTTGTACCATACAAATATATATCTGCTTAACACTTCATCCAATTCTGATTCTGTATAAAAATGGTTTTGATAATTAGCTCATTTTTAATGTGTTATAAAATCTTTCCATTGGTGCATTATCATAGGGGAATCCTGCCTTACTTATACTTTGTATCACTTTTTTCTTTGCAGTAAGATACAAATTCCCACGATATAAACTGGCTGTTCTGGTCATTGTATAGAATCAACCCCTCCCGTGGCTTCTCTGACTTTAGTACCTTCTCCAGTGCTTTTTTGGACATGCTGCTTCCTCCTCCTTTGTTCATTTTTATTATACCTTATCCGAACCAACTGTTACAACTTTAGTATACTAGAACACAATTGCTTATCTGTAAAGCTGAATTAGTCTGTTGCTCTTAATCGTTCCACAATACTTTGCTTTTCCAAATTCTTGAAACAAATATACGGAATCAGAATTGCAAAGATAATCAAAATCGGTGTGCAGATCACAAGCGGCATAA
>CAJUHQ010000137.1 GCA_910586095.1 uncultured Lachnospiraceae bacterium
GGACAGCGCAGCAAGTGCGCAGTCCTGATTGAAGATCGAGACTTTTACAGTAATATGAGCGATATTCATAATGCGGATTTTGTTCGCATTGCAGAAATGAGGGAAACCATGATAGGCAAATTTGCAAATATTATAGTGGACATCTCTCATGAAAAAGTTGACAGACCTTTTCAGTATCGGATTCCTGAAACCTTAAAAGGAAAACTGACTGTGGGAATGGCTGTAATGATACCGTTTGGAGTAAATAATAAACGGATCAAGGGCTATGTCATGGAGATAACCGACAAAGTTGAATATGACGAAAAGAAATTAAAAGAGGTCGATTCTATAGTAAAAGGAGGCATTAGTGCACAAAGTGATTCTCTGCGATTGGCAGGATGGATTAAGGAGCATTATGGTTCTACAATGATTGCGGCGCTAAAGACAGTGCTTCCTGTGAGACGAAAATTAAAACAGGCAGTTAAAAATACAGTGATGTGTTGTGTGGATGCAAAAACAGCGTATGATAAAGCACAGGAGTTTGCAGCAAAACATCAAAAAGCAAAAGCACGATTGATGGAGGCACTTTCTGCACAATCAATGTTGCCGCAGTCTTTAGTTACAGGGAAACTAAATATTACCACACAGACAATACAATCGCTAAAGAAGGAGGGATTGATTGAGGTCAAGTCAGAAGATTTCTACAGAAATCCACTTCCTAATCAGATCACTAAAGGATGGCAAAAACATCCAGCACGACAATTGTCTGCCAATCAAAGTGAGATCGTTGACAGCATAGCACACGATTTTGAGATGGGAATTCGACAGACATATTTATTACATGGTGTTACAGGAAGTGGCAAGACAGAGGTTTATATGGAGTTAATTGACAGAGTGATTGCTTGTGGGCAGCAGGCTATTATGCTAATTCCAGAGATTTCACTCACATACCAAACTCTTGTTCGATTTTACCAACGTTTTGGAGATAGAGTATCTGTGATGAACTCAAAGCTTTCTGCAGGGGAGCGTTCAGATCAATATGAGCGTGCCGCCAAAGGCAGCATTGATATTATGATAGGGCCGCGATCTGCGCTTTTTACTCCTTTTGCACATTTAGGTTTGATTATTATTGACGAGGAGCATGAGAGTAGTTATAAAAGTGAGAGTATGCCTAAATATCATGCGCGTGAAGTCGCAGAAGGGTTATGCCATATTAAAAATGCAAGTTTGCTTTTAGGGTCTGCCACGCCGTCGCTCACATCTTACTACAGGGCAAAAAATGGAGAGATTAAGTTGTTTGTGCTAAAAGAACGATTAGCAGGAGGACAACTTCCACAAGTGTATGTGGAAGATTTGAGAAAAGAGCTTAAAAGTGGCAATCGTTCTATTTTTAGTAGACGGCTTCGCGCGTTGATAGAAGATCGATTAAACAAGAAAGAACAAACAATGCTCTTTATCAATAGAAGAGGATATGCAGGTTTTGTGTCCTGTAGAACCTGTGGATATGTGATAAAGTGTCCACACTGTGATGTCTCTTTATCGGAACATACAGATCACTATAAAAAGACAAGTAAACTAGTATGTCATTATTGTGGGTATGAAACGCCAAGTGTTACAGTCTGCCCACTGTGTGGTTCAAAGTATATAGCAGGCTTTAAAGCGGGGACTCAACAGATTGAAGATTTGTTGCACAAAGAGTTTCCAGCAGCGAAAGTACTTAGAATGGATGCCGATACCACTCGCAGAAAGGACAGTTATGAGCAGATTTTGTCTCAGTTTGCCAACGAGGAGGCAGATATTCTTGTAGGTACGCAAATGATCGTTAAAGGACATGATTTTGCAAAAGTAACTTTAGTAGGAATCCTCGCGGCTGATATGTCTCTTCATGCAGGTGATTACAGGGCAGGTGAGCGCACATTCCAACTGCTTACACAGGCAGCAGGGCGGGCAGGAAGAAGCGCATTGGCGGGGGAGGTTGTTATACAGACATATCAACCAGAACATTATACTATTTTACATGCTGCAAATCAGGATTATGAAGGATTTTATGAAGAAGAGTTATCGTATCGTGATTTAATGATGTATCCGCCGGTAGCGCATATGATGGCAGTATTAGTTGTTTCAACAGATGCTCAGACAGGAGAGTATCGCGCAAGGCAATTATCTGATAGGGCAAAGAACTGCCTCTCCGAAAAAAGGGCTGTAGTGATAGGACCTGCGGAAGCGTCAATCGGAAAAATAAATGATGTATATCGATATATTTTTTATGTGAAACATAGGGAATATCAAGTGCTCGTGGAGATTAGAGACACATTGGAGCAATGGATGGATGAGATGCAATGGAGCACAGACAGCGTGCAGTTTGATTTTGATCCTATGAGTAGTTATTGAGGAAAGGAAATGGTGTTGACATGGCAATCAGAACAATTAGAGAGATTGGAGATCCTGTATTAAATAAAGTATCTAAAGAAGTGAAGGAAATCACTCCAAGAATTCAGGAATTGATAGAAGATATGTTTGAGACAATGTATGAGGCGAACGGAGTGGGATTGGCGGCGCCACAAGTAGGTATTCTAAAAAGAATTGTAGTAATTGACACAACTGGAGAAGATCCGTTGTTGCTTATCAATCCTCGGATTGTTACATCTGAAGGGGAGCAGACAGGCAATGAGGCATGTCTAAGTGTACCTGGAAAGACAGGAGTAGTTACAAGACCTAACCATGTAGTGGTGGCAGCGCAGAACGAAAATCTAGAATCTATAGAGATCGAAGGGGATGAACTGCTTGCAAGAGCGCTCTGCCATGAGATCGAGCATCTTGATGGACATCTCTATGTTGAAAGGGTTGAGGGTAGTCTTAAGGATGTAGAGATGGAGGACGATGACGAGGAGGAAGAAGTTTAGAAGGAGTGTGCATGTGAATGAAAATTGTTTTTATGGGAACCCCTGACTATGCAGTGGAAGCATTAGAAGCGATTCTTGCGGCGGGACATACAATCACAGCGGTGGTGACTCAGCCAGATAAGCCAAAGGGCAGAAGCGGGCAAATGCAGTTTCCTCCTGTAAAAGAATGTGCGATTCGGCATCAAATTCCGGTATATCAACCGCTAAAAATCAAAGCGCCAGATGCTGTGGAACAGCTTAGAACCTATGAGGCGGAAGTTTTTGTTGTGGCGGCGTTTGGGCAGATTCTGTCAAAAGAAATTCTTCAAATGCCCCGATATGGCTGTATCAATATCCATGCTTCTTTGTTGCCAAAATACAGAGGTGCAGCGCCAATCAATCAGTGTATTATAGATGGTGAGAAAGAGACAGGCGTCACAATTATGCAGATGGATGAAGGGGTAGACAATGGAGATATCTTAACACAGAAAATTGTACCCATTGCCAAAAAAGAGACGGCTGGAAGTTTATTTGATAAATTGGCGCAGGCAGGAGCACAACTGATTGTGGAGACATTACCTCTAATTGAACAGCAAACAATCACTCCTGTCAAACAGGATGAAAGTCAATCTTCTCATGTAAGAATGATGGATAAGTCTTTGGGAAAAATTGACTGGACAAAGGATGCAACATTTATAGAGCGACTTGTTCGCGGCTTAGATCCCTGGCCAAGTGCCTATACATTGATGGAAGGCAAACATGTAAAACTCTGGGGTTGTGATGTGGTGTCAGCAGATGAAAAAAATATAGAAAAAGCGGGTACAATAGTAGAAGTTGCAAAGGATTATTTTGATGTGGCGTGTGGTGTGGGCAAACTTAGAGTTTATACATTGCAAATAGAAGGTAAAAAGCGCATGGATACTAGAAGTTTTTTACTTGGAAATCCATTGAATAAGGGCATGTGTTTAGGATAGTATGGAAAAAGGAGAATAGGTATGTATTTTGATTGGACCTATATACTGGTGCTAATAGGCGCTGTGCTTAGTATGATTGCATCGTACAGAGTCAGTGCAACGTTTAAAAAATATGACAGACAAAGGAGTATGTCAGGCATGACAGGTGCTCAGACGGCAGAGACAATCCTTCGGACAAACGGGATCTATGATGTGCGAGTAGAACATATTCGTGGAGAGTTGACAGATCACTATGATCCTTTATCAAAGGTGGTAAGGCTTTCTGATAGTGTATATTACTCCACATCTGTGGCGGCTGTTGGTGTGGCGGCACATGAGTGTGGGCATGTTATGCAGCATCATGAGAATTATGCACCGCTCAAGATTCGTACAGCGCTTGTACCTGCTGCTAATATTGGATCTAGAGTGGGAATTCCTATTATATTATTGGGAATTGTATTAGGCAGTAATCCTATTTTGGTCAATATTGGTATATGGGTGTTTGCGTTGGCAGTATTGTTTCAAATTGTTACGCTTCCAGTAGAGTTTAATGCCTCAAGCAGAGCACTTGCATGTGTGGAGCAGTGTGGTGTTGTCACCAGCGCAGAACGAAAGATGAGTGCGAAAGTGCTAAAGGCAGCGGCATATACGTATGTGGCAGCAGCGGCCGCATCCATTTTGCAACTTTTGCGTCTGCTTCTTTTGTTTGGAAATCGAAATCGTTCATAAGCATAAAAAAAGATTGATTCTTTGATGGTTTTTGAAATCTTGTATGCGCATTTTTACAAGAAAACGTTTTGTCAAATAGGTATATTTACAAGTAGGAGGAGGAAGATGGAGCGGGAAGGTAAGGGATATAACACCAAGGTCAACTTGCGCTTGATTGTATTAGAGATGCTTCTGACAGAAGGAACGTATTCTAATATAATCGTGCGCGAGGTGTTAAATAAATATAATTATCTTTTGCAGCAGCAGAAATCTTTTATAAAGCGACTTTATGAGGGAACAGTAGAGCGGCGTATAGAACTAGACTATGTGATTAACCAGTATTCTAAAGTAAAGACAGACAAAATGAAGCCTGTGATATGTGCAATTATGCGAATGGGCGTGTATCAGATTCTGTATATGTCCGCTGTGCCTGATGCGTCCGCTTGTGATGAGGCCGTCAAGCTTGCACAGAGAAAAGGATTCTCATCGCTCAAGGGTTTTGTAAATGGAGTTTTGCGAAATATTGCGCGCAACAAAGGACAAATTTCCTATCCAAATCTTTCTGTACAGTACTCGATGCCAGAGTGGATTGTAGATTTATGGACGGATCAGATCGGTGCAGAAAAAGTACAATGTGTGCTAAAAAGCCTGCTTGTAGAACGTCCTGTGACCATCAGAGTTCGTGATATTGAAGAGGAAGTAGGAATTGGAACAGATGCCCTTGTCAGTGCGATTGACCAGGCATTGCAAAAGCAAGGAGGAAGGATGGAGCCACATCCATATCTGCCCTATGCCTATCAGATTTATAAGACAGATGATCTTACCAAACTTCCATTTTATGAGCATGGTGGTTTTGTGGTTCAGGATATTAGCTCAATGCTTGCCGTAGAGGCATTAGACATTAAAAATATGTCAATAGATAAAGAGTACGATATTTTCAAGGCTGTTGATATCTGTGCAGCACCTGGTGGTAAATCGATGTTGCTTGGTGATTTGCTGGATAGGGAGGGCATAGAGCGATATGCTATTTGGATTCGCGATATTTCTGAAAAAAAACTAGCAGTTACAAAGGACAATCTGAGACGCTGCAAAGTGGACAACGGCATTGTACAATTGTGGGATGCTTTAGAAATAGACAAAGAATTTGTAGAAAATATGGATATTGTCATTGCGGATGTACCTTGTTCGGGGCTAGGAGTTATCGGGAAAAAACGTGATATCAAATATCATGTCACTCCAAAGGCAATAGAAGATATTATAGAGCTTCAAAAAGGTATCCTTCGCATTGCTGCGTCCTATGTGAAACCAGGTGGGAAACTGTTGTTTAGTACATGCACTATTAATTGTGAAGAAAATGAAAAACAATATGAGTGGATACAACAGGAGTTAAAATTAGTACCTGTCTCATTAGATAGCGCATTGCCGTCGTGTCTACATACAGATACAACGGCAAAAGGATATTTGCAATTGTTGCCAGGCATGCATCATGCAGATGGATTTTTTATCAGTATATTTGAAAAACCTGTATCTAAAAGAGAGTAGAATCCACAATATAAAGTATGTTGTGTTTGGACAGTATAGGAGGAAATTTTCCAGATTGGATAAAAAAGTAGATCAAATAGAGATAAAATCGCTCACACTACCAGAATTATTGGTAGAAATGGAGCGAATGGGAGAAAGGCCATTTCGTGCAAAGCAGCTTTATGAATGGATGCATGTAAAGATGGCGCGCAGCTATGATGAGATGACCAACATTCCTAAAGAATTGAAGGAGAAACTAAAACAAAATTACAGCTATACCGCTCTGACAGAGGTACAAGTACAAGTTTCAAAGATAGATGGTACTAGAAAATATCTTTTTGCGCTGTCAGATGGTAATCTTGTGGAAAGTGTATGGATGCAATATCATCATGGCAACTCTGTGTGTATCTCATCACAGGTAGGCTGTCGCATGGGATGTCGGTTCTGTGCCTCAACACTTGCTGGATTGGTACGAAATCTCACTCCTGCTGAAATGTTAGATCAAATATATGCAATTTCGCGAACTACAGACAAACGCGTATCTAATGTAGTGGTAATGGGGACAGGAGAACCACTTGACAATTATGAGAATTTGCTTGCGTTTATACATCTTTTGACAGATGAAAATGGTTTGCATATTAGTCAGCGCAATGTCACTGTGTCTACGTGTGGCATTGTAGAGAATATAAGGCGGTTGGCTGATGAGGATCTACAAATCACGCTGGCTTTGTCGCTACATGCTTCCACACAAGAAAAGCGGCAACAACTGATGCCAATAGCCACAAAATATTCTATTGATGAGGTGATAGATGCCTGTCGATATTATTTTCAGAAAACAGGAAGGCGCATTACTTTTGAATATAGTCTTGTGAGAGGAGTCAATGACACAACTACAGATGCAGAGCAGCTTTGCAGACTGGTTAGAGATCTGAATTGCCATGTCAATCTGATTCCTATCAATCCAATAAAAGAGCGCAGTTATAAGGAATCACAACGACGTGATATATTAAATTTTCAAAATAAACTTGAAAAAAACCAGATAAATGCTACTATAAGAAGGGAAATGGGCAGAGATATTGATGGTGCTTGTGGACAACTACGCATAAAAGCATTGGGATCAAGGGAGGTATAAACGTGAATTTATTTTCTGGAACGGATGTTGGCAGGAAAAGGGAAATCAATGAGGACTATGTGTATACTTCAGATAGTCCAGTAGGAAATCTTCCTAACCTTTTTATTGTTGCAGATGGCATGGGTGGACACAATGCGGGAGATTATGCTTCCAAACATGCAGTGGAGAAGGCTGTGGAAGTGACAGAAACATATACACAGGAATATGATGCAGAAAATATTTTGCAAAAGGCAATTGATGACGCCAATACGTACATTCATAAAATGGCACGGGAGGATAGTAATCTAAAAGGGATGGGTACCACATTTGTGGCGGCTACGATTGACGGAAATTATGTCACAGTGGCGAATGTGGGTGATAGTAGAATGTATATTATCAATGATTTTATCACCCAGATTACAAGGGATCATTCTCTTGTGGAAGAAATGGTAGAGATGGGCGGCATAGACAGGGAAACAGCACGAGTACATCCAGATAAAAATATTATTACAAGGGCAATTGGAGTAAAAGAGTATGTTCTTGTAGATTTTTTTGATATTCATATCGGAGAAAAGGAAAAGATTCTGCTTTGTACAGACGGACTTACCAATATGCTGAAGGATGATGAGATACACAGGATTATTATAGGCAGCGCCAGCCTCAAGGAAGCTGGCCAGAGGCTGATAGAGGCAGCCAATGAAAAAGGCGGCCGCGATAATATAGCTGTGGTTCTTGTGGAACCGTTTGGAGGTCAGAATGATTAAGTTAGGAATGCTGATAGGGGATCGCTATGAAGTGCTCGAAAAAATTGGCACAGGTGGAATGTCAGATGTATATAAAGTAAAGGATCTGAAATTAAACCGATTTGTAGCAGTAAAGGTTCTCAAACAGGAGTTTTCTGAAAATAGGAATTTTGTTTCTAAGTTTAGGGTGGAGGCACAGGCAGCAGCAGGGCTCATGCACCCCAATATTGTAAATGTGTATGATGTTGGAGAGGAAAATGGTATCCATTATATTGTGATGGAACTTGTGGAGGGAATTACCCTCAAAAAATATATTGAGAAAAAGGTACGGTTGACGACGAAGGAAGCTATTAGTATTGCAATACAAGTAGCAATGGGGATTGAAGCGGCGCACAACAATCATATTATACATAGGGATATCAAGCCGCAGAATATTATGATCTCAAAGGAGGGAAAAGTAAAAGTTACAGATTTTGGTATTGCAAAGGCGGCATCGAGCAATACCATCACATCCAATGTAATGGGGTCTGTCCATTATACGTCGCCTGAGCAGGCAAGAGGGGGCTTTTCAGATGAGAAAAGTGATATTTATTCAATGGGAGTCACCTTATTTGAGATGCTGACAGGTAGAGTGCCGTTTAATGGAGATACTACAGTGTCTGTAGCAATCAAGCATATACAAGATCCTATGCCACTCATGCGCGATTTTGTGCCAGAGATTCCAGTTGGCGTGGAAAATATAGTCAGAAAATGTACTCAAAAAAGTCCAGATCGGCGTTATCAAAATATGGCAGATATGATTAAGGATCTCAAACATTCTCTGATTAATCCAGACGCAGTGATTGCGCAAGTGGACAGTGAGGATGATGCTGGCAAAACCAAAGCAGTGTTTCCTGTCCAGGGGAGCAATATCGTATCTGAGCCGCCACCAGCACCAGTCTTGCCAGAAACATTTAACACTGTGTGGGAAGAGCGGGTTCCTCCTACAGAGGTATATGAGGAAGAACTTGAAGATGAGGACACTATAGAACAAGAAAATCCTGGAAAAAGAAAGAATCGAATCAGTGCCTCTCACAATGATGTGGTGTATAATGATGATGGCTACGACGAAGAGCCATATTATGAGGAAGAACCCTATTATGAAGAAGTAACAGACTTTTCTGATCGCAACGATAGACAGCAAAAAAATGCTGGCAATTCAAAGTCAAACAGTGCTAAAAAAGGCAAAAAAAAGGCGGCTAATAAAAGCAAGCCAAACACAAAAGCAAAATCTCAAAAGAGCAAGGATTATGAGGAGTATTACGAAGAAGACTACGAGAAAGAGTATACGCAGGAGAATATGAATCGCCAAAAAGTGCGAATGGATGACTATGATGACTACGAATATGATACACGTTATGGAAGGGACGAATATGATTACAATCCCAAGGCAGAAGGTTTTACAACAGTTTTAACAGTAATTGCTGCTGTCATTATAGGTTGTATTTTTCTGTATTTTGTAGGGCAGGCAACTGGAATCTTTGAGCAGATAGGCACATCTGTGGGGAGCACAGACAACAAAACAGGTGACAGCGAAAAGAGAGTAGTAATGCCAGAATTTGCGGGGCATAATAT
>CAJUHQ010000138.1:0-1769 GCA_910586095.1 uncultured Lachnospiraceae bacterium
GTGTTAAGAACTTTCACCCATTAGAGTTCGCCCATGCTGGGCAAACATCGAGTAGAGAAGATTTATCTTCTCCCTACTCGCGCGCTGAACGCGGGCAGCTTTGGTTGCATAGTTCCTTTCCGCGTCCCTGTGCATAAAAAGAAAGAGCCCAGTATTTACTAGACTCTTTACCTGCGGAAGATGGGACTTGAACCCACACGTCGTATCCGACACAAGATCCTTAGTCTTGCCTGTCTGCCAATTCCAGCACTTCCGCATCCTGACTATTTCATTAGTAAGCAGCATTATTTCTCTTTTGCGCTGCTCACAAAAGATATAATATCATGTTACTTTTCATCTGTCAACCATAAATTACAATAAATTTATGGTTTCCTTAAGAAACCTCTTGCAAAGCTTTTCTGATTCTCTCTAGTGCTTCTGTGAGCACACTTCTAGGACATGCCACATTGATCCGCTGAAATCCCTTGCCATTGTCCCCAAAAATTTTCCCACTGTCAAGCCACAATTTTGCCTTATAAACAATTAGATCCTCTAATTCTTCTGTGCTAAGACCTGTCTGCCTAAAATCTAACCATACAAGATATGTCCCTTCATGCTCTATCATCTTGACTGCTGGTAAATGTTCCTCCACATACTTTTTCGTAAATGCAATATTTTCCCTTATGTAAGTAATCATAGCTTGATACCACTCTTCTGCACAGTTATATGCTGTCTCGCATGCAATCAATCCCATGACACTAAGCTGGCTAATACCAGCCGCATTGATCTCTTTACAAAATTGATGTCTGAGGCTTGGATTAGGTATAAAAATGTTGGAGATCATCATACTCGCAAGATTAAATGTTTTGCTCGGCGAAGTACATATCACACTAATCTCCTTATATTCTTCCTTTAGACTAGCAAAGATCTGATGATTTCCTTGAAATGCAAAATCATTGTGAATCTCGTCACTGACTACAATCACTCCATGCTTGACACAAAGATCTCCTATCGCTGTCAGCTCTTTTCTTGTCCAAACTCTTCCGACAGGATTATGAGGGCTACATAGCAAAAACAGTTTAACATTCTTCTCAACAATCTTTCTCTCAAAATCATCCAAATCCATATGATAGCGATTATCTTCTCCTAGATACAAAGAGTTATCCACCACAACTCTTTCATTTTGTTCAATCACCTCTGTAAATGGATAATATACTGGTCTTTGAATCAAAATACTATCCCCTGGCTGCGTATACGCCCTCACTGCCATTGCAAGAGCAAACACAACTCCTGGCGTCTTTATCAACCAGTCCTCTTGTACTTCCCAGCTATGGTGATTTCTGATCCAATTGCTAACCGCCTCAAAATAAGATGCTCTCGCTTCACTGTACCCGAATATCCCATGCTTTGTTCGTTCTGCAAGAGCATCTTGTACATAAGAAGATGTCTCAAAATCCATATCTGCAACCCAAAGGGACAATACATCCTCTGGCATCTTAAATTCCTTTGCAAAATCATGTTTTATACTTTGTGTGTTTCTTCTATCAATCACTCTATCAAAATCAAGATTTCTCTCTGCCATCTCGTTTATCCTCCGTCTGGTACAATATTTTATCTAATTTTGTTGCTTTCTTAGAGATCTCTATCGTTTTCTCACATTTGTCTGCTCTGACAGGCGTACAAATCAGGATGGTGAAATCTCTGATTTCACATTAACTCCCATCTGCCTGCTTTAGTGGGCGTACAAATCAGGATGGTGAAATCTCTGATTTCACATTAACTCCCATCTG
>CAJUHQ010000138.1:1869-4898 GCA_910586095.1 uncultured Lachnospiraceae bacterium
CCCGCTTTAGTGGGCACTTTAAATCAGGATGGTGAAATCTCTGATTTCACATTAACTCCCATCTGCCCGCTTTAGTGGGCACTTTAAATCAGGATGGTGAAATCTCTGATTTCACATTAATTACTATAACATTCCTATACATGAAAATCAATTGTGATGTAAACAAAGTTTGCATAGATTTTGTCTATCACTTTTATAGTGAAGTTTCATATACTATTTTATAATGAAAAGCATTGGGAGGCGGTATTGCCATGAAAGCCAGCAATCAACACCATTCCTTTCTCCGCCTGGACCATGTAGCCTTTTCCTACTACAGTAACCTTGGCGAAGTAAACGTCCTTCAAGACTTAACTTTTACTATAGAAAAAGGCGTCTTTGCCGCCTTAGTAGGTCCGAGTGGATGCGGTAAATCTACAGTTTTATCATTAATTTCAGGACTGATGAAACCTGTCTCTGGCTTCATCACCTTTTATTCTGAAGATTTCTCCGCTCCGCGTATTGGTTATATGCTTCAACATGACCACCTTCTTGAATGGCGTGACATCTATCACAACATTACATTAGGACTCGAAATCCAAAAGACAAAAAACAAAGAAAACCTAGCTTTTGCAGATCAGTTACTTGAAAAATACCATTTGTCACATGTAAAATATCATAAACCTTCTGCTCTGTCAGGTGGCATGCGGCAACGAATCGCCCTGATTCGCACGCTCGCAACACGTCCAGATCTGCTTTTACTCGACGAGCCATTTAGTGCGTTAGACTATCAGACACGACTGCTTGTGTCAAGAGATGTTCGCGAGATTATCAAATCAGAGCAAAAGACAGCAATTCTTGTGACTCATGATATTTCTGAAGCGATTTCAATGGCAGATGTAGTCTTTGTTCTTACAAAATCTCCTTGCACAGTCAAAGATGTTATCCCCATTGCATTTGAAGACAGTGGCATCAAAAGAGAAGATGTTCGCAAATCAACTCTTTTTCAAGAATATTTTGACACAATATGGAGGGAAATGCAGGATGAAAACACAGAACCATAACACGCTCGACACTACATCCTTGACAGCCGGACAAAGAGAATTTTTAAGACATCAAAAACTTCAGAAATGGTACATATTTTGGAGCCGTATCATATTATTTATTGGCTTTTTACTCTTATGGCAAACTGCCTCGGACTTTGGTTGGATTGACAAATTTTATTTTAGCTCTCCTAGTGCTATCGCTAAACTATTCTGGCATGATATTCAGGATATGTCTTTGTTGAATCATATTGGCATCACACTTTTAGAATCTGGTATCAGTTTTTTGTTGATTTTATTCTTTTCTGTGCTAGCAGCTACCTTTTTTTGGTTCTATCCTTCTCTTGGGAAGATGTTTGAACCCTTTTTAATCGTTCTAAACAGTCTCCCCAAATCAGCCCTTGCACCATTAATTATTGTCTGGCTCGGCACAGGATTACGCACTATTATTCTATGTGGTATGTCAGTGGGAATATTCGGCTGTATTTTAAATCTGTATCAATCTTTTGAACAGACTGATCCTGAACGTCTCAAACTAATTGAAACTTTTGGAGGCACCAAACTGCAAGCATTTACAAAGGTAGTTTTCCCTGGTAATATTCCCACTTTTATCTCTTTGTCAAAAGTCAATATTGGGCTTGCACTAGTAGGTGTGATTATTGGAGAGTTCCTTGCAGGAAGGCGAGGATTAGGATATCTGATTATATATGGTAGTCAGGTATTTAGTCGTGTGTCTTTTTTGTAAAATTGAGTATCTTCATTCTTTGTGCATGTAGTCTCTTTTAACACAATCCATACGCCTTTTGATTTTTTATTATCATATTCAATATAGTGCTCTTTTCTCAACTCAGCGATACGCCTATGTATTCTACTGATCGACATCTTCATATGTTGTGCAAGCTCTTTTGCGGTGATTGTGGAGGTTGTCTGCATCAGACATAAAATCTCTTGTTTTTCGCGTTCGATTGTATTCCTAACAGAAGTTCCGCAATCGTCTCTAATAGAAACTGTATATGTATTACATTCGTTACAAATGGTACTTATTATACCTTTTGCTTCATATAAAGACGCTTGGGAATATGCTATATGCATCTTTATTTTATCTGGAAAAACTTCAAGAAACTGTATTTCTTGTAACAAGACTTCTGTTTTTGCCTGTTCAATAATCTCATTCTCCAACTTTCGTTGAATCTCATTGATTCTAGATTGAACGGTTTGTGTATCTTTATGTATCAAAGCGATTCTCTCTAATTGCTGCTGCTCTTTCTCTATCATTTTTTGTAAATGCTCTGCCTTTACTTGATATTCCTCATCTGTGATCCATCCTTCCAATAATTTATCCAAAAGAATCTCTTTTTGCTTTCTATATCGTTGAATATTATTTGTTACTTTTTTTATTGTAGTGGAGGGATCTTCTTGATTAAGCACTTTCTTTAAAATAGAAATGGTTATAGTAGTCAATTCCTCTCTGGGAAAATCTTCGTACAACTTATCACTATATGGAAGTAATGCTTGATATAACTTTTGTTCATTGATATGTCTGTTATCACAACCTAAATGGGTCAATTCGACTTTTCTGTTGTTTGACTTCTGTATTGTCTTATTCGTTCTTCCATGCTGGATAAAAGACAAGCATTTCCATTCAGCGACCACATCTGTTGCTGTTTTCCGCTTACATCTATAATATGGCTGATGACACAACCCACATTGTATCTTTGATGTAAATAACGTTTTATTCAACGTTTTTCTATTTTGAGTAGCACTGTTCTTATGTCTTCGCGCATCCAAAAGTGCGTTGGCCGTCTCAAATACAGTTGAGGAAACAATGGCAGGCACTGCATTTTTATGTAGTTTCCACTCTGTTTCTGGATTGTTATAGAGTTGTTTGCTTTCAAAATCAAAATGCTTTTTATTCTGAACAATATCACCAACATAAATAGGATTACGAATAATACGTCTAATAGAAGCGGCTGTCAACATATTTCCGCATCTATTGCGAATTCCTTCTTG
>CAJUHQ010000138.1:4908-9499 GCA_910586095.1 uncultured Lachnospiraceae bacterium
TGCTATGGTATGTGTGCCATAACCTGCAACGGCTAAATCAAAAATCATGTTGATAAGAGATACTTCTCTCTCGTCTATCTCAACGCGTTTGTCCTGTAATTTTTTATACCCATATGTTGCATTGGTCAATACAAAATGGCTGCCGCTATCCTGTCTGATTTGATGTGCATGATTGATCTTTTTACTTAAATCTCTACTGTACTCTTCTGCCAAGATCGCCTTGATCCCTGTAATCAGTGAATCGTCTGGAGTGTAGAATTTTTGTTCTAAATACATATATAACTTTTTTTGGTTTCGCTGCATTTTATCCAAAAAAATATACCAATCTTTGGTATTTCTCATTAACCTGTCCTGGCTCTTTATTACAATCAAATCAAATTTGTTTTTATCCAAATCATCAAAGAGTCTGTTGTACTCTTGTCTTCCTTTAACAGTGGTTCCACTTTTGGCCTCAACATACGTATCAACTAATAGCCAACCATGATCCTCTATACACTTTTTAGCTTCTTTTACTTGTTGGATCAAAGCATCTTTCTGGCTTTCTTCCTCTGTACTACATCTGCATACAGCGACAGCGCGCAAATGTTGTGTCATTTTAATCACTTTGCTCCCTTCTATTTGCATTAGCTAAAGCGTATATCTCTATACTATCGACTGATACCTTCTTCACTAAACACCTCTTTCCTTAATAGTTCTAACATTTTTGTCTGTTCTAGAGGTGTAATTTGTTTTTCCTTTGCCAGTAACTTGATGATTTGTTCTATTATTTTTTGCTTTTCAGACATAGAACTCCCACTTTGTCTTTTTTACATTGTATTGACTTGCGATTGTCCTTTATGTCGATTTTTTGTCCACAAACTCAAAAGTGAATTTTATTATACTTATATTTTTGAGCTATTTTCTATAAGACAACCCAATATATATCCATAATGCCAATAAGTATGGGCTTTATTTATTTAAATATTTATTTTCTAAAGGGGCTTGTAAATTTGAGTCAAACAGGTATATTTAGATTAAACAAATAAGTCAAACCAAAATAGTCGAAAATAACAACTATTTGTTCTAGTACCCAAATTCGCGCATCATAAACAGTATGGAGATAAACATGAGTGAGAGATTTAAAGAGCTTCCAGAAGAAAAACAACTTTCTATTTTGCGAGCAGCAATAGAAGTTTTTGCAAAGTATGAATATAAAAAGGCATCTACCGATTTAATTGCTTCTAAAGCGGGGGTTTCTAAAGGATTACTTTTTTATTATTTTCATAACAAAAAGGATTTGTACTTGACAGCATATGCGTATGTAAAACAAATAATCACAGAGGGCGTAGCTGATTCCAAACTATTGGAAATCTCAGATTTTTTTGAACTCATAACCTATGCATCCATGAAAAAAATCAAGATATTAGCCGAAAATCCTTATATTGTGGAATTTTCAGTTCGCTCTTTTTATTCTGATAAGGAAGAAATCTCTGATGATTTAAAGATGAAAAGTAAGGAGGACATGAAACAGAATTATAATCAATATTTCAATAAAATAGATTTAAACAAATTCAAAGAAACTGTAAATCCATTTGAACTATTTAAAATGATGATTTGGTTGATCGATGGCTATATCCATGAGCAACAAATGAACAATAAACCACTATGTTTAGAAGAAATCAGCAAATTGCTTGCAAATTGGACTGAAATGTTTAAACACTTTGCATATAAAGAAGAATATATCTGAACGATTTTTCAATCTTTCACGCTTAAGTTTGTGTCTGCGCTGCCCCACAAATTTAAGATACATAAAAAGCAGCGCAGAAATGAGGAAATCTATGAGCAGCATTACAATCGAAAATCTTGTCCGTGACTATGGAGGAGGAAAAGGAGTATTTGATATATCTTTCCATGTGAATCAAGGAGAAGCGTTTGGTTTTTTGGGGCCAAATGGTGCAGGAAAAACAACTACTATACGCCACTTAATGGGATTTCTAAAACCACAATCAAGAAAATGTACCATTGATGGACTAGATTGTTGGAGTCAAAGGGATAAAGTTCAGGCAAAACTTGGCTATATTCCTGGTGAGATCAGCTTTTTTGATGATATGTCTGGCACGGAGTTTTTGAAATTTATTGCAGAATATCGCAAACTTGGCACAAACCGTAAAGAGGAATTGTTGGAGCGTTTTGAATTAGATCCCAAAAACAAGATTAAAAAAATGAGTAAAGGCATGAAGCAAAAACTTGGCATCGTTGCCGCATTTATGCATGATCCTGATATTCTGATTCTCGATGAACCAACCAGTGGACTTGACCCGTTAATGCAAAGCCGATTTGTTAATTTGGTTTCAGAGGAAAAGGAACATGGCAAAACAATTTTGATGTCAAGTCATATGTTTGAAGAAGTAGAACGAACTTGCGACCGCATTGGCATTATACGAAAAGGTAAGATGATAGCCGTTGATTCTGCTGTGACACTGCATGAGCGGCATACTCGCAGCTACACGGTAACTCTTGAAAATGAAGATACCGCTAAGGCATTTTCCACAGATTTTGATGGTATATGCAACGGGATAAAAGTGACTGTTACAACAAAACAAAGTCTAGAAGAAATCTTTATGAACTATTACGGAGGTGACAAAAATGATTAACATAGCACTATATAAACGTGAAATGAAAGGAAGTGTAAAGCTACTTATAATTTTTAGTGCGATTATTACTATGTATGTTTCTATTATCATCCATATGTATGATCCTCAAATGATGAAAACGCTAGACAGTTTTGCAGAAGTTATGCCAGAATTAATGGCATCTGTTGGCATGAAAGCAAATGCTACAACGCTATTGGGATTTATGGTATCTTATCTTTATGGATTTATATTGCTCATTTTTCCAATGTTATTTTGTATACTGCGTGGCAATGCCCTTATTGCAAAATATGTAGATAAGGGATCTATGGCTTCTCTGGTTGCTGCGCCTGTAAAAAGGCATACTATTACATTCACGCAGATGATGGTACTTGTAAGCGGAATTCTGATACTTGTTCTTTATAGTACAATCGTAGAGCTGATTTGTGCTGCAAATGGCTTTCCAGGAGAATTAGATACAGAGGCTCTCTTTATGCTAAACGTCGGACTACTATGCTTACATTTATTTATTGGTGGATTATGTTTTCTTTCTTCTTGCATATTTTCTGATACGAAATATAGCGTTGCATTTGGAGCAGGGATTCCGGTATTTATGTATGTCTTGCAGATGCTTGCAAATGTTGGTGGAACTGCTAAAAAAGCAAAGTATTTTACAGTTTTCACCTTGTTTGATCCAGATGGTATTATTGCCTTTGAAAGCAATGCACTCGTTGGTATATTCATCCTTTTTGTAGGTGCAGTTGTGCTGTACATACTAGGAATTATGGTCTTTGAAAGAAAAGATTTGCACATTTAAACGCCTAAAAGTTTCTAAAAAATAAAAAGAGGGCTTTCACATTTTTCTGAAAACCCTCAATTTTTTTAATCAATATTTCTTAGAACTTACAATCGTTTATAAAGAAACGATTTCATTTCTTTAGAAACGATTTTCCTTCGCTGCTTCCTCGATAGAAACTGCCACTGCAACAGTAGCACCAACCATTGGATTGTTACCCATACCGATCAAGCCCATCATCTCTACGTGAGCTGGAACAGAGGAAGAACCTGCAAACTGTGCATCGGAATGCATACGTCCCAATGTATCAGTCATACCATAAGAAGCAGGACCAGCCGCCATATTGTCTGGATGAAGTGTACGTCCTGTACCACCGCCAGATGCCACAGAGAAATACTTCTTTCCAGCTTCATTTCTCTCTTTCTTATATGTACCTGCAACTGGATGCTGGAATCTAGTAGGATTTGTTGAGTTTCCTGTGATAGATACATCAACATTTTCCTTCCACATAATAGCAACGCCCTCACAAACATCATTTGCACCATAGCAATTTACTTTACCGCGAGGACCTTCTGGATCAGAGTAAGACTTTCTAAATACTTCCTTAACTGTGTTGGTATATGGATCATACTCTGTCTCTACAAATGTAAATCCATTGATACGTGCAATGATCTCTGCTGCATCTTTGCCAAGACCATTCAAAATCACGCGTAACGGTTTCTGACGAACCTTGTTTGCTTTCTCTGCAATACCAATTGCACCTTCTGCTGCTGCAAATGATTCATGTCCTGCAAGGAAGCAGAAACAATCTGTCTCCTCCTCAAGAAGCATCTTTCCTAAGTTTCCATGTCCAAGACCTACCTTACGGTTGTCCGCAACGGAACCAGGAATACAGAATGCCTGAAGTCCTTCACCAATTGCTGCTGCTGCATCTGCTGCTTTCTTACAACCTTTCTTGATTGCGATCGCAGCACCTACTGTATATGCCCAGCACGCATTTTCAAAACAAATGGGCTGAATTTTCTTTACCTGATCGTATACGTCAAGGCCAGCATCTTTTGTAATTTTCTCTGCTTCCTCAATAGAGGAAATGCCATAGCTGCCAAGTACCTCGTTGATCTTATCAATTCGTCTTTCATAGGATTCGAATAATGCCATAATTATTTAACCTCCTTATCTGTTCTAG
>CAJUHQ010000139.1 GCA_910586095.1 uncultured Lachnospiraceae bacterium
CAGGCATAATATAGATGAAATCAAGGAGGAACTCAATTCTACAGGATTAGGATGTAAAACAGTTTGGATAGAAACAACAGAGTATCCTAAAAATCAAGTTATTTCTGCTGCATTAGAGGATGGGCAGACAGTTCTTCCCAAAGATCAAATTCTTGCAAACACGACGATAGTACTTACTGTGAGTGCAGGAGCAAATGGAACTAATGTTCCGGCAGTAGAAGGATTACCAGAGGCAGAAGGAGCAGCAAATCTCCAAAATGAGGGATTTCGCGTTGCGCGGACAGATGAGTTTTCTACAGAGTATGCTAAAGGAACAATTATTTCACAGTCTCCCGAGGGCAATTCGATCGCACCACTTGGATCTGAAGTGACGATTGTGATTAGTAAGGGTACAGAAAATGTAGAAGTACGTATGCCAGAGGTATTAGGAAATACTAAGGATGGTGCTATGAGTATTTTGACAGCGGCAGGGATTACAGTCGGAAAGCTTGAGGAAACATATAGTTCAGAGTATCCTGAAGGACAAATTTGTTATCAAAGTTATGAGCCAGGAGTAACTGTCAATCAGGGAACTATAGTAGATTTAAAGATTAGTATGGGTGCAGAGATCGCAGTTTATAGCTGCAATCTGCTTATTTCAGCACCACAGGACTATATGGGAGGTACTGCGGAGGTGATCTTGACAACAGCAGATGAGAGAGAACAACTGTGGTATTCGCAAAATGTAACAGCCTTTCCCGTGTCAATTAATTTAAATGGTTTTTCTAGTCCATCCGCGACAGGAGTTGTGATTATCACTTATCTAAGAAATGAAGAGCAAATTGTGACGGATGTCAACGGAAACCAAACAACACAAATTGGACCTGTGGCAGCGCAGACACGACAAACGGTAGAATTTACAAAAAATTAATAAAAGGATAACGAATGTGGGGAAAGATTATAAAGGGAATCGCAGGCTTTTATTATGTGCATGTGGCTGAAAAAGGCATTTATGCATGTAAAGCAAAAGGAATATTTAGAAAAGAGAATATCAAACCTTTAGTTGGTGATGATGTGGAGATAGAGATTACGGATGTCCGTGATTTTGAAGGCAATATTATGAAAATACGACCGAGGAAAAATATGCTTATACGGCCAGCAGTAGCTAATATCGATCAAGCACTTTTGGTATTTGCTATGACAGAGCCAACACCAAATTATAATCTGCTTGATCGGTTTCTCATTATGATGCATCAGCAAGGGCTTTCTTGTATTCTCTGTTTTAATAAGACGGATATAGCCCAGAAAGGAGGCTGTGAGGCAGTCACACAGATCTACGAAAAAAGTGGATGCAATCTTGTATTTACAAGTGTTGCACACAAAAAAGGCATTGACAAACTTATAGAGTTGCTCGATGGCAAGACCACAGCCATAGCAGGGCCAAGCGGTGTTGGAAAATCTTCCTTAATCAATTGTCTACAGACAGACATTGAGATGGAGATAGGAGATATCAGCAAAAAAATTTCGCGTGGAAAACATACTACCAGACATTCAGAACTTATTACAATCTCAAAAAATACGTATATTATGGATACGCCTGGTTTCAGTTCCCTCTCTTTATTTGATATGGAGAAAGAAAAACTTAAAGAATATTACCCAGAATTTATACCTTATGAAGGACAGTGTCGATTTCTGACTTGCGCGCACATTTCTGAGCCTGCATGTGCAGTAAAGAAAGCTGTAGATGAATGTCAAATCAACAAGATACGATATGAGAACTATATGGCATTTTATGAGGAATTGAAAGAGAAAGAAAAGAGGAAATACTAAGATGAATTATTTGGTACCTTCAATATTAGCGGCAGATTTTTGTAATCTTGGGAAGGACATTGACCAGACAGAGCAAGCAGGAGCGCATTGTCTGCACATCGATGTCATGGATGGAATGTTTGTTCCGTCTATCTCTTTTGGTATGCCAATCCTCAAGTCAGTAAGAGAACATACAAAGCTTTTTTTGGATGTGCATATGATGGTAGAGAACCCAGAGCGTTATGTGGAAG
Organism: uncultured Lachnospiraceae bacterium; assembly: GCA_910586095.1. GTDB lineage: Bacteria > Bacillota > Clostridia > Lachnospirales > Lachnospiraceae > COE1. The sequence continues at coordinate 2,040 of CAJUHQ010000139.1, forward strand.
AGCTGATTAAACTTGGAGCAGATGGTATCACGATACACGTGGAGGCGTGCACCTGTATAGAAAAGACACTTGCTACAATCAGAAGACTAGGCGCTAAGCCAGGGATTGCGATTAATCCAGAAACGCCAGTGGAAGCAGTAGTTCCTTATATGGGCATGGTGGATATGGTGTTGGTGATGACAGTACAACCAGGTTTTGGAGGCCAAGCTTATATTGATAGTAGCATTGATAAAATTAAAGAAGTTCGCAGTATAATTGATAAAGAATATCCAAATGTAAATCTAGAGATAGATGGAGGCGTGCTTTTAGATAATTTACAGATGAATCTTGATGCAGGCGCTAATATGATTGTGTCTGGTTCTGCAATATTTAAGGGCGATGTAGAAAAGAATATATCGGAGTTTTTGAGTGTTTTAGAGAGTGATATAGGGCATAAATAAAAGAGCACTAAGCGGCTAATACAAGGAGTAAGTCGATGAGTAGGAGCTACAAGTATATTGCGTGTTGGAAAGATTGTAATACAACAGGAATGAAAAAACTCGCCAATCGAAAAGTTCGTAGAGCTCGCTTTACAATTCCATCGGGAGGTGCTTATAAAAAGGTATTTTGTTCCTATACAATATGCGACTACAGATTTATACAGCCTTATAAAGAATGGTATATGAAAGAAAAATATAACAAGCAAGTTTTCTCAGGGCAAGAAATGTATAGAACATGGTATAAACTGTACAAAATGAAATAAATTACACATGTTATTATTATGCGCTAATTAAAAATTATAAGTTTTGGAAATTGGTGTAGTAAAAATATAGAGAAAGGCAGAAACTAAAAAATAAAGGGTTTCTGAATAGGTATCGTGAACAATGAAATTAGGAATTGTGGGACTGCCCAATGTAGGAAAGAGCACATTGTTTAATTCGCTGACAAAGGCAGGGGCAGAGTCGGCAAACTATCCATTCTGTACGATTGATCCCAATGTAGGCATAGTGACAGTGCCAGACGAGCGCATCAAGCAGTTAGGAGAGTTGTACAAGACAAAAAAAGTAACCCCTGCAGTAATTGAGTTTGTGGATATAGCAGGACTTGTAAAGGGTGCTTCAAAGGGAGAAGGACTTGGCAATCAGTTTCTTGCCAATATTCGTGAAGTAGATGCGATTGTTCATGTGGTACGATGTTTTGAAGATTCTAATGTTGTTCACGTAGATGGAAATATAGATCCATTGCGGGATATTGAAACAATTAACCTAGAGCTTATTTTTTCAGATATTGAGATTTTAGAGCGACGTATTGCAAAAGTGTCTAGAGGAGCCAAAAATGATAAGACACAGGCAAAAGAACAAGCCTTTGCAGAACGTATCAAGGCACATTTGGAAGAGGGACGATTAGCAAAGAGTTTTGAGACAGAAGATGAGGAGGAAATTCTTTGGCGGACAGGCTATAATTTGCTTACAGATAAACCTGTTATTTTTGCCGCTAATGTGGCAGAGGAGGATCTTGCAACAGATGGTGTTAGCAATCAAGGAGTAGAAGCAGTACGTTCGTATGCTGCGGGTGAAGGATTTGAGGTATTTGTGATCTGTGCACAGATTGAGCAGGAAATTGCGGAGCTAGAGGAAGAAGAGAAACAAATGTTCCTTGAAGATTTGGGTCTAAAGGAATCAGGACTTGACAAATTAATCGCTGCTAGCTATCGGATTTTGGGGTTGATTAGTTTTCTCACAGCGGGAGAGGATGAATGTCGCGCATGGACAATCCGCAAAGGGACAAAAGCGCCCCAGGCAGCAGGAAAGATTCATACAGATTTTGAGCGTGGTTTTATACGTGCTGAAGTAGTCAATTACAAGGACTTGTTGGACAATGGTTCTCTTGCAGCAGCAAAGGAAAAAGGAGTGGTAGGTTTAGAGGGAAAAGACTATGTGGTGAAGGACGGAGATGTCATTCTATTCCGGTTTAACGTTTAAAAAAAGACAACGGAGGATTGAAGTATGCCTGATATAATGGGATTAAAAGACATAGCATTTCCACATCTTGGAATTTATCTTGAAAATGTGCCTCGGGGTTTTACACTTTTTGGATTTGAAATAGCATTTTATGGGTTGATGATCGGGATCGGTGTGATTATGGGAGTGCTGATGGCAGAGAGAATTGCAGCACTTGAAGGCATGGACACAGAAATTGTATGGGATTTTTTTCCGTTTGCTGTCGGTTTTTCTATTGTTGGAGCAAGGATTTATTATGTGATCTTTTCATGGGATATGTATAAAGATAACTTAGCGCGCATATTGAATCTAAAACAAGGAGGACTTGCAATCTATGGAGGTGTTATTGCTGCATTCATCACGCTATTTGTATTTTGTAGGATACGAAAAATTTCCCCATTCAAACTTGGAGATTGTGGTGTGCATGGATTGGTGTTAGGACAGATTATTGGTCGCTGGGGAAACTTTTTCAATCGTGAAGTGTTTGGAGGTTATACTGATTCTGTTTTTGCAATGCGACTTCCAGTGGATGCAGTACGTCCATCAGATATAGCACAATCACATTTGGATGGCATGGCTGCGATGGGGGATGTGAATTTTATACAAGTACATCCTACTTTCTTGTATGAAGGTATATGGAATCTTTGTGTTTTGATTGGGATGATTTTGTATCGTAAAAGAAAGCAGTACGATGGGCAGATGTGTTTATTTTATTTGGGCGGTTATGGAATAGGGCGATTTTTTATTGAAGGAATTCGCACAGATCGGCTCTTGATACCAGGAACACAAATTGCAGTATCCCAGTTATTAGGAATGTTATTGTTTATTTTTGCAGTTACCATGCACATTGTCATACGAGTTCGGTTTAAACCAAATATGGATAAGGCAGAAAAATAGAAAGGGAGGTCAGGATTCATGACGAAAGAAAAGATCAAAGAGCTGATATCACAGCTCACTTTGCAGGAAAAGATTGATATGATTCATGGAAGTGAACTTTTTGCTACAAAGGGCGTAGAACGTCTGGGAATACCGCCATTTGTCACATCGGATGGACCACGTGGGGTTCGCAAGGATTTTGAGAAAGATAAATGGTCAGAAATTGGCTTGTCTTATGATTATGTATCATATCTTCCTTGTAATTCTGCACTTGCTGCTACATGGAATAGAGAACTTGCTTATGCTGCTGGTAAGATACTTGGCAAGGAGACAAGAGGAAGAGGAAAGGATATGATATTAGCACCAGGTGTTAATATTATGAGAACGCCTTTGTGTGGCAGAAGTTTTGAGTATATGGGGGAAGATCCTTATTTAGTCTCAGAACTTGTGGTTCCCTTGGTACATGGAATTGAGGAAAATGATGTCTCTTCTTGTGTCAAGCACTTTGCACTGAACAATCAGGAAGAACGCCGCATGGATGTAGATGTAGAAGTCAGCGAACGCGCACTTCGTGAGATTTATTTGCCTGGGTTTGAGGCCGCAGTGAAAAGAGGAAAAGCAAAAGGGATTATGGGAGCATATAATCAATTGCGTGGTACTCATTGTTGCCATAATCACTATTTGCTAGAAGATATTTTACGTAAAGAATGGGGATTTGAAGGAATTGTAGTCTCTGACTGGGGCGGTGTACATGATACACAAGAAGCTTTGATGAATGGAATGGACATGGAAATGTCTGTGACAGACAATTTCGACAACTATTATATGGCCAATCCTTTGCTCGAAATGATAGAAAGTGGGGCAGTGGACAAAAAGACGGCTATCGCCGAAATTGACAAAAAAGTACGCCATATTTTGTATGTCATGAATGAATTACATATGCTTGACGGTGAGCGATATACAGGTAGTTATAATGATTATGCAGATAAGGCAGCATTGCGTCAGGCTGCTAGAGAATCGGTGGTGCTCTTAAAGAACAATAAAAATATTTTGCCACTCAATAAAAAAGCTATTAAAAAGTTGCTGGTAGTGGGAGAGAATTCTAATAGACAACATGCACCTGGAGGAGGAAGTGCAGAGATTAAGGCTCTGTATGAGATCACACCACTTATGGGATTTACTATGTTTGTTGGTGGGAACACAGAAGTAGTGTATAAACCTGGGTATTACAATGAAGATGTTGGAAACATATGGGCTAACACAGAAACCGATCAAAATGGGCAGGCAGATAGTTTAAATCAGGACAAAGCAGAGCACAAAGATACTGCTTCATCTGAAGCTAAAGCAAAGCGGCAAAGAGAAATGAATGAGAACTATCTTAAGGAAGCCTTAGAGGCAGCAAAAGATGCAGATGCTGTCATATATGTGGGAGGTCTGACACATGATTATGATACAGAAGGCCAAGATAGAAAAGATATGAGACTTCCTTATGAGCAGGATAGGTTAATTACAGAGCTTCTAAAGGTTCGACCGGATACAGTGGTAGTGATACAAGCGGGCTCTCCTGTAGATATGAGTGCATGGATAGAGGATGCGGATTCGTTGGTATTTAGTTGGTATGCAGGAATGGAAGGCGGTATTGCACTAGCTGAAGTGCTGTTTGGCGATGTGAATCCATCAGGCCGTTTGCCAGAAACCTTTCCTGTAAATGAAAAAGATTGTCCAGCAGTAGTACTTGGAGAATATCCAGGGGGCGATAAAGTTTGTTATGGAGAGGATATTTTTGTAGGATATCGGTATTATGATACTTATGAGGTAAAAACGGCCTTTCCATTTGGTTATGGTTTGTCCTATACAGATTTTGTAATGACAGGTCTTAGAGCGGAAGTACTTGAGGACACTGCACAGTCAAAAAGCGTTAAGATAAGCTTTGACGTATCTAATATTGGTTCACGTGCAGGCGCTACTGTGTCCCAGATTTATGTTTCGGATAAATGTCCAAAGGTAAAGAAGGCAGCAAAGGAACTTAGGGCATTTGAAAAAATTTATCTCGAGCCAGGAGAAACGAGAGAAGTTACATTGATTCTGGAGAAGGATGCCTTTTCATATTTTAGTGAAGAAACACATAGATTTTGTGTGGATAACAGTAGTTATATGATTTTGCTTGCAAAAAATGCAGATGAGATTGTTGACGTGACAGAGATTGAGTTGCAGGCTGATTCGTAAGCGAAAAGTAGTTACAAGAAGTTAAAGCTTGTCAGATGTGTACAGAATTGCTTAGTCAGCATATAATAAAGAAATATATGATTGTTTGAGGGATGTATCGATATGCTGACGTATAAAGAATTGAAGAAAAAAGAAGTGATTAGCACAAAGGATTGCCGACGGCTTGGACATGTTTGTGATCTTGAAATTGATGAGTGTAAGGGATGTATCTGCAAAATAGTGGTTCCTGGTTGTAAGGGGCTTTGGTCAATGCTCACCGATGATTCTGTTATTGCGATACCATATAATTGTATTCGACAAATAGGCCCTGATTTAATTTTGGTGGATATTTGATAAATCTTGCCCATTGTATTGTCCATACTAAGATCAAATGTTTTTGTTATTTTTCTGGGAGAACTAGTTGACGGACGTGCTGTTATCATTTATACTGAATCATAAGATACTAGTGTTCTGTATCATTTATTTTTAGGTAAATGATGCAAAATAAATCATTTACAGAAAGTATACAAAAAGAGGATTTATATGAAGTGTCCATTTTGTAATCATGACAATACGAGAGTAATTGATTCTAGACCTGCTGACGAGAACAACTCTATTCGCAGAAGACGGGTGTGTGATGAATGTAATAAACGATTCACCACCTATGAAAAGATTGAGACGATTCCTATTATTATTATCAAAAAAGATAATAATCGAGAGGCGTATGATCGTTCTAAAATTGAAGCTGGAATATTGATGGCATGTCATAAACGACCTGTGAGTGCAGATAATATCAATGCGCTTGTGGATGAAGTAGAGACAGAGCTGTTTAATCAGGAGGAAAAGGAAATACCAAGTCGCGTGATTGGCGAGTTGGTGATGAACAAATTAAAAGATCTTGATGCAGTAGCATATGTGCGTTTTGCTTCTGTGTATCGTGAATTTAAGGATATTAATACATTTATGGATGAATTGAAAAAAGTTCTCGATAAGTAGAAAAGTCTCTTATGCACGGATTACAATTTGATAGTAAACTTCCATCATGCACAGCCTGCCGTTTGGCGGGCCGCATGGCCATCTATGCTATGAAAGTCAAAGACTTTCATAGTAGAGTAGGTAGATTATTAGTATAAGCAGATAAAAAGGGTGTGTTTAGTGCACCCTTTTTTATGTATATGGGATCAGTAAAGATTTCTCGAAGTGCATGGCTGTAGCAAGAGTAAATGTGATTCATCATGTATAAAATAAAAAACAAGATTGTAGAGAAAATATCTTGATTTTTTTACCATTATTGTATACAATTTAGGAGACTTCAAGGATGGCACGCATTTAGCGCGAGAAGTATTGTTAAAGAATACATATAAAACTGTTTTGCAAAGAATGTGAACAGATTTTTTGCGCAGAAGTAGGAAGGTAGCGGCTATACTTTTGAAGTTTTAGGTATCCTAAAAAGGATATCGGGTACAACTAAATAAAGAATATAAAAAAGGAGTAAAAACATGACTAAGAGAGGACAAAAGTTTGTAAAAGTTCTTTTTGCAAGTATGTTACTTACACTGACTGTTGCACTGGGAGGATGCTCAGGTGACAAGGCGGCTGGAGACTCTACACAGATTGCGGACACATCTAACGCACAAAGCAGTGAGGCGGACAGTGAGGTAGTATCAGAACCACAGGAAACCGAAGGTACAGAATCTCATATTACCATAGGAATCCCACAGGATTTAGACAGTCTTGTGCCAAGTCTTGCGCAAGGTGCAGGAACACAAGAGATACTTTTTAACATTTATGAGGGCTTATATAAGCCGGACAGTGATGGCAATCTGATCCCTGCTGTAGCAAGCGATTATACCATGACAGAGGATGGGCTAGTTTATACCTTTACTTTGCGTGATGGTATTGTGTTTCACAATGGAAACCCTGTTACTGTGGCGGATGTGAAGTATTCGATTGAAACCTGCGCCGGTCTTAATGGGGGAGAGCCTGTTATAGCGGCGTTTTCTAATATAGAGAGTGTGGAAACACCAGATGACAAGACGATTGTCATCACATTAAAAGAATCTAGCAGCTCATTTATGGCCATTGTGGCTACTGTAGAAGCAGCGATTGTGCCTGCTGACTCGAATGGAGAACCAATAGGAACAGGACCCTATAAATTTGTGTCGCGTTCTTTGCAGGAGAGTGTGGAACTTGAGCGTTTTGATGAATATTGGGGAGAACCTGCACATATTAAAGACATTACATTAAAAATACTCGCAGATTCAGATTCGATTGTTATGAATTTGCAGGGAGGCGCTGTAGATTTGGTAGCCAGAGTTTCTACAGCACAGGCGGAAGAGCTTCAGGAAGGATTTACAGTACTTGAGG
>CAJUHQ010000140.1 GCA_910586095.1 uncultured Lachnospiraceae bacterium
AATCAAAGGAGGTTCACACATGAACAACACAGCGTTAAGAGCAGGGGCGCAGAGTGTAGAATCACAGAATATTTGTCAAAAAAATAAAGAAAAGGAGGGGGGAAGGGGAAGAGGTGGGATATGGCGGGAAAGGGCGAAATTACTAGGGATACAGCGGTTTTACTATATTGAAATTAGAGTGGTTTTGACAAAAATAATGAGAATAGGATAACACATGTATTTTTTGAAAACACAATGTGTATAACTTGTGGAAAAGTAGGTGAAACACAGTAATTATGCGGGGTACAAGACTTTATCGCTTTTTTGCTGCAAGTTGACAGGGTATAACGTTATAAACAAGCGTTATGAGGCGTTATAAAGGTTGATGAAACCCGCATAAACACTATATGTAACGCATTTTAACGATTGATAAATTAAATGTATTTTAGTGCTATTTTTTATAAAAAAGCAAAGGGACATTTTTGCACTTTTTTTAAAAGTTGTCCCATTGCACTATTTTCAACGGTTTGGAGGCTTTTTAAGAAAAAATTATGAAAAAAAGCAAAGGGACAAGTTTTTAAACCTTTGATTGATATAGGATAGATTAATAAATCATTTAGTGTATAAAAATACATAAGAATTAAGCAGTAATATCACCACTATTTTTTTGATCTAAATGGACGTATCTTCCTTGAATATTATTGCTGTCTTTTTTATTTAAATTATTGTTTGCCTTTTGAGATTTTTGAAATATTTTATATTGAGCATAATCTAATAAATCGGTTTGCTCAGAAGTATCAAGTTGATTAAAAATTTCTAACAAAGTAGTTTCGTTATCTGACAAAGAGTTTGTCTTGCCTACACGCTACAATCGGCAAAAACTTCTGCGAGTTCTTCGCGATCAGGATGAGAAAGAAAAAGGAGAGAAGGAGGACATAAATGTTAGATTTTATAATTAAAACAGAAACTTTAACTGTAGAGCAGATTATAAAGATAATGGAACTTTATGATAAGGATGCCAAAGTTATGATCCAGCGGACGGGTGAAAGCAGAAAAGCCATAGAGGTATTGCAGAGCAAAAAGACAGCATGTATGGTATATCCCAGGGGAATTTTCATCACAGGGAAATATTATTACAGTGATGACTTTGCAAATCTTCTGGGAAAGAATGTTTTAGTAACAGATCCAGTGGATGGAAGTGTTGAGGTGTTTTCTATAGAAGGAAAACATTTAACTACCGCATTTGTTAAAGATTCTGACAAAATGATAAACAGTGTAAATCTTGAAGTTAAGTTATCGACTCTTGAAGATGCTGAACGTTTGCGTAAGCTGTGTGATGAGCTTCAGCAAAGTTTAAATAGTAAAGAGGAGGAAGAAGCAGTGTTAGAAATTGATAATGGGTGTTCACCTGTGGGAACTTTAGACAAGGAAATTAAAATGTTGATGACAGCACTTCAAGAGAAAAGCAGTGATGAACAAAGTTTGATGATCCATGTAATACAAAGCATGCGCTTTCTGAATAATGCATTAAAGAACAATACCAATAAAATGTTAAGTGTGCTGCTGGCATTGGATGAAAGTGCAGAAATACACTGGAGTAAAGACGGCAGTATAATCCATGCCAGCTTTTATCATTTAATTTCAAGACAGAAACTGATAGAGCTTGATCTAAAAGTTATGTCTGATAATTCTGCCTGTATTATGAAGACAAAGTTTTTATAGAGTTATCAAATTTAAGTTTCATCTTTTAGCATAATCAAAAAGGAGAAAATATGAAAAACAAGTGGAAAACATTGTTTAATAAAGTAAAGTCATTGAAGTCTACCACCATATTTTCGGTGATTTGCCTAATTATTCAGATTCAGAATCTAAGGCAATACCAGATTTTGAATCAAAAAATGGACTGGCTGAAGGAAACGTATCGGATGTGCCTTCCTCTTTTGACTGAAACGTTATATCAGCTTCAGGAGATTTTTCACAGTTTGAAGTAGCTTCCGAATCATACAGTTCAATTATTTTAATAAAATATTGATCAATATTTTCTAAAGTCTGGGAACATATGCTAATTTTTTGCTCAAGTTCTTCAATAGTTTGTGTATCGGCACTGATGTCTTGTCTTAGATTTTCAATATTTTTAAGGGACTGTGTGACTTGTTCATAATAAATTTTATCTTCATAACGCTCTCTTTGATGGAGTAAATTGTCCTGATATCTATGCAGTTCATTTTGGAATATCATAACAAAAGAGAGAATGATGGGGAGGTACTGTAATACAAACTCTTTTAAGGTCAATTTTTGGGACTGGCTGGATTCTGTGTTATTTGAAACAGGCTGTTCAATAGGTTCAATGACAGTAGGTTGATTATCTGAAGGAGATATAAAAGAGCTCTTGGGTGGGCTTTGTTTAGATGAATCTGCATTTTGTATACAATTTCCACTAATAAAGTCATTGCAAATAAAAGAATCCTGTTTAACTGGATTCAAATCTTCCAATGGTATCAAAGAAACACTTTTAGTAAGTGAAGCAAGAAGTTTTGCAGCTTGTTTAGACAGTTCAACACTTTCTGGCATTATGTTGATACCATCTGCAAGTATTTTGGATACAGATGTTAGTTCATCTATAGATTTTTTGAAACCAGTTAAATCATAAGATGAAATGGTTGTTATACCATCTACAAGTGTTTTGGATACAGATGTTAGTTCATCCATAGATTTTTTGAAACCAGTTAAATCATAAGGTGAAATGGTTGTTATACTTTTCAAAATTTTTGCAGCAGCTATGGAGGATGTGGCTTCACTAGGAAAGGATGTTGAAATCTTATTGATTGATTCAATTGGGATGGTGAAGTTTGGCAAGTTTGTAATCTTGCTAATATCTTGTAGTGTGGAAAATGTTTTCAACATTTTTGACAAATTGGAATAAAAGTTTAATGTATCCATGCAATATCTCCTTTATAAAATATATTTATGGTTTGGTCCCCATGAAAATATTATAGGGGATATGCATGGAAAATACAAACAATAAGTAATAAGTTTTAAGGAGGTAGAGCGGATGTTAGAAAAGAAAATCAGAAGATATAAATTGATAGATACTCACAGGGAACTAGTAAGACAGGGTAAACTTTCAGAGGCAAGAACAGTATTAAAGCTTTTAAGAGAAGGCAGGGTACATCTAGGATTAGGAGATTCCGACTGGACTGTAGAAAAGCTGTGTGAGGGTGTAGGCTGTCATATTAGTTACAACCGCAGAAGTTATACAGCAACAGCATATATATAGAAAGGATTAATTGTGAATAACAAAGAACTAGCTAAAAAACTACTTGGTGAGATAAGAAAGAAGTTAGGATATATCGCTACAAGGGATAAAGTTGCCTTGGATGATAAAACCTCTTATGTAGATGCAGAGCAGGTGTTAGAGGTAATGTATCTTAGAGAAGAGTATGGAATGGTAATCGCGCTGTGCAATGTGATAGAAAGAATTATTGAATATTACCATACAAGATATGCAGACCGTGAGAAATATGAAGGATATGTTTCCTGTGGAATCGAAAAAGGAGCTGGTCACCCTGAAACAAAAATGATAGGAGAACTGTCTACAGTGATAAGTATTTTTTGTTATGCATTTACGGACATTGTAGAGGCAATGCAAGAAATAGGATGGAAGCAGGAAAAAGCAAAGTGTTTTTTGTTCGAGATGATAGAACAGGCATTAGAAATTGATAGAAGGGAGGACAACAATGACCAATTTTGAACATATGAAAGAAAAGATACTAGAAGTAGTATCAGTAATGGATGAAGCAGAGTTGATACAGCTCATCAGCGACACTTGTATGGAGGATGATGTGAAAGGAATTTGGTGCTGTACTCTTTGCGAAGAACATTATGGCGACTGCCCAACCTGGCTAGGCTCAAAAGTGTGTCAGAATAGGTGTCTTAGTTGGTGCAGCATGGAACATGCATCCAACTCTAATGCAAAAGCTGTAGAAGAGACTAGAGGAGCGCTAGAAGATAAAAAGGATATAGTGAAACGTCTATCAATCTTGTTGAAAGCTACCAGAATAGGAAGTGATATAAGCGAGTTGATATTGAGTGAGGATGAAAATATTATTACGATCAAGTGCATAAACGCTAAAGAAAAATACGTAAATGTAGAGTGTGATTCTGGCTTGGCTATTATAAAAGATGTGATAGCAGCACTATGCTAAAGATAAAAGGCTATCGCTGCAACGATAGCCAAAAAATAAGTACTATATAAAATATATTGTTATTATAATACCACATACATAGCAGGAAAACAAGTATAAATTACAGGAGGAATGAGGATGACAGTTGATATAGAAGCAAATAAGGAGTTCGGTAAGCAGGTAAAGAGGCGACTCATAGATGTAGGAATGACAAGTAAAGAGTTAGCACAATTACTAAAAATAAAGCCGCAGTATCTAAGTTTGATTTGCACTGGAAAAAGATCAGGCATAAAGTATCGTAGAAAGATTATGGATATACTGGGCATGGATGTAGCTTAGGAGGGATATAACATTGTCCAGTGTATATGTAACACTTGAGGAAGCTGCACGGTTAGAAAGTATTAGTTATGAAACCATGAAAAAGAAATTGCAACGTAATAGCCAGAGATTCAAAATTAAAACGGAAATAGCGGATAATGGTGGAAAAGACAGAGTGTTTATTGCAGTAAACTCTTTAAGCCCCAAAGCAAAAGAAGCCTATAGAAGACTGCAAGAATTACAAGTACAAGCGGACATACCAAACATGCAACCACAAACAACTGAAGAACCGTGGTATACACAAGTAGCTCTTGATTGGTACATTGAAAACTATCCAGAACAATACTACAAAGGTGTGGAACTTGGAAATGCAGTTAGAAACTTTTTGGGATACGAAGGAAAGGAGCGCACTCAATATGCATCTGATTGTGCGCAAAGTTATATGGATAAAGGACAGCGGACTTTGTATAGACATGCAAAGACATACCTAGAGGCAACCGCATGGGCGACAAAGAAAGAAAAAGAGAATGGCGGGAACTATGACCATTATAAAATACTATGCCTATGCAGAAAACCCAAAGCAATAAATCAATATCCTTCCTTTAAGCCAGAAGTAGAACAACTTATTAAAAATATTTGGTTTAACAAAGATTTTGCTACCAACCGTGGGACGCGGATGATGCTTTACGACAAACTACAGGAAGTTGCAAAACTGAATGGTTGGAATAAAATACCATCCTACCAGAGTGTAGCACGGTACATAAGTTATTTGATGCAGGATGAGGCGCAATACAATGCATGGTACCTTGCATCACACGGAGTACGCGAGTATAAGAATAAACGCATGATAAAGGGTGTCAGAGACACGACAAAATTACAGGTCATGGAGATCGTGCAAGGAGACGAGCATACATTCGATTGTTGGGTAGCGTATACACATCCAAATGGAAAGGTGACAGCCATAAGACCCAAACTTGTTGCATGGATAGAGACACGCAGTAGGGCAATATTTGGAGATCTCATGTGCAAAGATGCCAACAGCGAGATACTAAAAGACAGTCTGCTCAAACTTATAACAACTGTAAAGTGTGTACCTAAATATCTGCATATAGATAATGGTAAAGATTATACAGCAGAAGAAATGACAGGACACAAGCGCAATGACAGAGAACGGAGCAGTCTCATTGATGGGGGCGAATGTTTTGATATCGAGTTTGACCCTGTGGCAAGGGGATTTTACAAGGGTCTTGGGATAGTGGACGATCACAGGGCAATGCCCTATGAACCGTGGAGCAAAGGACAGGTTGAACGATTCTTTAAGACTGTATGTGATCGATTTACCAGATGGATGAAAAGCTATACAGGCACGCTTACAGGCTCTTCCACAGATGCGAAAGTCAGGAAAGACATTAAGAAGATGCTTGAAAAGGGCGAATTGCTGACTATGGAAGAGTTCTTTGCAAGATGGACATGGTGGCTGGAAAATAAGTATATGAATAACGTTCATTCTGGGCTGAAAAAATTAGGTGAGAAATATATCACCCCACAAAGTCTTTTTGAGAATGGCGACAGGTATTACAAGCCGCTGCCTCCACGGGCACAACTTACAGCAATATATCAGATTGCAAAAAAAGTGAGGGTATACAATACAGGAATAAGAATGTTTGGTCAGTATTACATGTCGGCAGAACTTGGCGCATACATAGACAAAACAGTTACTGTAAAATATGATCCCCGCGACATAACAAGCATATGGGTATATAACAATCAAAATAAACAATTGTTTTCTGTTCCCTGTCATGAGTTGCTTGCCTATGCGCCGCAGGTATCACAAAAAGCTGTGGAAGAACTTAGAAAAGAACAGAACAGACAGCTCCGGCGTGATCGGGAAATACTTGCAGAGAATAATATACCCTTTGAGGAAAAATTTAAAGAGATTAACGATCAGTATGTTGGGTTTAATCCTGCAACTGGAGGCACAGAACTAATGATAGGAAACAAGCAAAAACCTGTGAAAGTGGTATCTATGCCAGAAGATGAAATATACAGGAAAAACAAGCAGGTACGAAATCCGCAGGAAGAGGAACCACAAGAATCAAAATTGCTTGAATTATATGCGAAGCGTGGACTTGCAAAGATCAAAGCAATAGGAGAAAACTAAAAAATTGGAGGTACTTTATATGTCAGTAATATCAAAACAACTAGATTTAATAGATAGAATTAACGCAAAGTGTAAGGAACTTAAGAAAACAAAGCAGGATATAGCAGATATGAGTGGCATTAATAGGACAACAGTAAGTCAGTATTTGAACAGAAGATTGGATAATCAGCAAGGCGAACAGATAGCAAAGTTGGAGGAGTGGTTTGAGAACTGGCTTGCAGAAGTTGGGGAACCGATTGTAGTTAATGAAGAAGATCAATCAAAAGCCCCTGTAGTATTTGAAAAGAGAGTAAATTTTGAAACGACAGATTTTAAGAAGATCACAGCAATATGTACAATATGCCATGAATACGCAACTACAGGACTTATAATTGGTGCTTCTGGTTACGGGAAAACATATGCATTACAAAATTATGCAAAACTTCCCCGAGTTGCTTATCTCGAATGTAATGACGTGATGAACTGTAAAGACATAGTACGTAGATTGGAACAGGCAGTTGGATTGCCAAAAGGAACAGGAAGCGTTGACGAACGAATAACAACATTAAAGACATTTCTAAGCACAAATAAAGGATATATTATTATTGTTGATGAAGCAGACAAGCTTTTGTCAAAATATTCACACCAAAGAATAGATGTGATTAGATACATAGTAGATCGTTCAGAATATAATGTAGGGCTTGTGCTTGCAGGAGAATTAGCATTAAAAGCGAAACTTGATACATATGATGACCGATTTGCACGGCGTGTTGAAATAGGGCATGAGCTTAAAGGATTGACCCGTAAAGATATTGAACGATATTTTGACGGATATGAAATAGAAGATGCAGCATTTGAAGAACTTTGTCGTAGGGCATATGGCAGAAGCAAGTCATGTTTTCGTTTATTTGATAGAACATTAAATAATATTATTCGTATTCTCAAAATAAATGGCAAAAATGTGATAACATATGAGATCTTAGAAGAAGCATCAAGTATGATGATTTTATAAGAGGCATACACATGGAGCGAATTATTATTGATATCAAAGGCGTATATGCAAAAGAAAAGGCAGATGTGATACAACAACGTATAAAAGAATTAATAGAACATGAGAATATTATTGGAGTTAATATCTACACAGAAAAAGAATTAAAAATTTTTCCGCTAGAGGAATGGAAAGAGGGACACTATGGCAACAAATAAATATGCCGCAATCTATGCAATTAGTAGTGAGCTTGCTATGTCTAATGATGATCTTCACACATTTGTGTACAGTATTACTCAAAAAGAAAGCCTAAGAGAATTAGATCAACGTGAACTTGCATCTGTGGTAGCGCATTTGCAGATGATAAAAGACAGCGCAAAAGGAAATCGAAGAAGCAGGAATTATACATATGGGGGCAATCCTGAAACAGAAAGACAACGCAAAAAAATATTTATGCTTATGAAAGCTATGAACTGGAATGAGCAGTGTATTTGCGGGTTGGCAAAGAAAATTTTTAACACAGATGCTATTGAATGGTTGAGCCGCGATCAGTGCTCTAAATTGATCGAAGCATTGAAAAATATTGGACAAGAATAGTGAATTAGGGTAGAAGGGAGTTTAAATGAAACCGGAATTATTGAAAGAACTGATAGAATACACAGAGCTGGAAGATATTCCGGCTAAATACAGGAATATTGCAGAAATAACAGGGATAAAACAATACCTTAATCTATGCGATTATGCAGTAGGAGATGAAATATATTTTCCTAAATTGGAGAGTATGCTTATACCAGTGAGAAACCGGAAAATCCATAAAGAGTATGATGGATGGAATATAAAGCAGCTTGCAAAAAAATACGATTTGACAGTACAACAGATTCGCACTATTTTAAAGGATGTTCCAGCACCTGAGCAGATAGATCTATTTTCATACGGAGCAGAAGCAAACATTGACGTAAAATAATTTCGGGTGATAAACTAATGTAATGCTTGCCCTAAAAACTATATATGGCGCGTAATATTATTAAGACAAGGCAAAAAGCCTTGTCTTTTTCAGTTATTGGTGAGGAGGTGATTAGGATGAACGAATCTACAAGATTAGAAATAATCAAAGCACTGGCATATGGTGAGGATATTGAAATTATTGCTAACATGGCAGAAGTGGATGTGGCTGAAATTGTAATAATAAGAGATACATATGCGGATGAGATAAAAAGGCGGCATGAAGAAATAATGGGGGAACTAGAAGATGATTAAAAAAGCAATGGAATTAACAAGAAGTGCAGTAAACGGCTGTGATATCTCATACTATCAAGGAGATGTAAACTTTGAGAAGATGAAGGCAGCAGGTATAAAAGTGGTCATCATTAGAGCGGGTTATGGTACTACCATTGACAAGCGGTTTATCAGCTATATCAATGCAGCAATTAAGGCAGGATTGTCTATTGGAGTTTATTGGTTTATCTATGCACCCAATTCCATAGTTGCCGCCAATAATGCGAAAAAGTGTCTAGAGATTATTGCACCATATAAGCAATATATTACATGTGGTGTGTGGGCAGATTGGGAGTATGATTCGGACAAGCGGGCAGGCATGATTTCTGCATCTACTAGATCAAGTCTTGTAGAGACATTTGTACAGACAATTGAAGCGGCTGGATATGAGGCAGGAATTTATTCTAATCAAGACTATATACAGT
>CAJUHQ010000141.1 GCA_910586095.1 uncultured Lachnospiraceae bacterium
AGGTTCTTAGAAATTATTTGCAGTCTGTGTAACAAATGTTTGACAAACCTACACATTTTCTTGCGCTAAAACTACCATGATTCAAAAGCTAAATCACTTAGTCATATGGCTTCTATGGATTATTTTTTTACATAAGTTTGTACACAAAAAGAACCGAGCATATCCCCGCTCAGTTCTTTTAAAATTGCTTAGCTTTTTACTACCAAATTATCCCAACTTGTTTCTATAAGTTTCATATAGACATTACACATAATATGTGAAGGATCGATTGCTATTGCTTTTGTTAAATACTCCTTTGCTTTGGTATCATTGCCTAGCCCCATATTCCCAAGTGCCATTAAATAATAGCAATGTACATGATTTCGCTTGGTATAATCCTCATCAAAAATCAAAAAGTCAGGTAAGGACACTGCAAAATATTCAATCTTTACAACATCCCTCAAATGTTGTTCTCCATAGTCAATCAAACGATAAAAACGTGCTTTGGCCTCCTTACTCTTTCCTAGTTTCTGATAGGCGAGTCCTTGATACAATATTCGATCTGCTGGCTGATCGTTATAATACATTGCTCCTGTTGGTTCATCTGTACCAATTGTTGCTCTATAAAAACATTCCTGCGCCTCATCATTTTTGCCCTGCGCCTCTAAGGATAGACCAAGCTCATAATAAATGTGATTGTCCTTTGTACCTTCTAGTTTGCCTTCTCCCAGATTCTCTGGATAAATCAACGCTTTTCTTAACAAAGTTTCTGCTTCCTCAAACTGTCCCTGCGTGCGAGAGTGTCTGGCCATTTCTAACAAAGCAAGTGTATATTGTGTAGTAATCTTACCTTCTCCACCCTCCCACGGATGAAATGTATGACTCATAATACAATGATATGCTTTTTTAGAATCGCCTGACATATTGACCAGTGTAATATACTCAATATATAAGTCGTCGCGCTGCCTAATCAACTCCGAATGTTTTTCATACTGCTCTAAGCGCTGTTCGATACTCCAACCTAATTTTCTATACAATTGATCGCGCTCCAAAAAAATGCGCGCATCGTTTGGATTGAGGCTAAAAGCACGTTCCATCGCTGTTTTTGCCTGTTCTACATCTTTCTTTTTATTGTAGTATGCTAGTGATAAATTTCTGTACACTGTCGGAAAATCTGAATCAGCCTGTGCAGAGAGTTCCCAATAATATATAGCTTCCTCCCATTGCAACTTGTCATAATACAGACATCCTAGATAATATGCAGCTTTTGCCTTACACCCATTGGCAATGGCAAAGCGCAACACTGCAATATCTTCTAACTGATTCGGAAAACAATATGCAGCTTCACACTGCTGTGCTTGTTGCAGCAGTGTAGCAACTAAATCTGGCTGTGTCTGACTATAATATGCTCTGTAATAATAAAGCATAGGATACTCTACTGTACATTGGTTTAGTAGATCAACAGCCTCCTCATATGCTCCTATCTCTGCATAATCGCGCGCCGCTGTCAAATAATTTTCATGAAAGTTTCTCATTCTAGTATGTAGTGCTTTTCTAAGTTCCTTATCTGCTTTATTGATAAGCACTTGCTCATTGCCCGACACAAAATCAAAAGGATCTAATTCTAAATTTGCATCCAGCCATTTTTTTGCCTCATCCTCTCTTCCTAGTTTTCGCAAAAGATACGCTTTTAACGCACGCGCTTTGATATGATGCATGTTTTTTATCAATGCTTTCTCTATATGTTGATAGGCTTTCCAAAACTGTCCCATTTTTGAATCGATCGCGGCTAAATAATAATAGGATGCTTCTTGTTGCTCATTGCTCCATGTAGCCTTATAAAAAGCGTCATAAGCTTCCTCGTATCTATTTTGGTAAAACAATGTCAGCCCTAACAAATAATAACTTTCACTATTGTATGGATTTGGATTTCTTTCCACTAAGCGCTCTAATGCCTTCCTAAAATATTTCTCCGCCCAAGTAAACTGTCCTCTTCGCATCATCAATAATCCATATGCATTATTTAAGCGAATATCATTCTCGTCCCGTTTCAATCCTTCCAAATAATAAGGATCTGGAAGATAAGTTGCATGGCGGTATTGCTCGATATGTTGTCCTGTCAAGTAAAGTTCTTCACAAGTCTGTATATGCTTTGGTTCTTTTGCTGCTTTTGCAGGCTTTGGAAGCGTTGGTATTTCATAGGGCTCTGGCTGATATTCTACTAGACATCTACCTTCTGCATACACAGAAAGATGCAAGTCCTCTTCCTTTCGTCCTAGTAAGAAAATTGTCTTTTGATAAATATCCACTGGCGAAATCATTGTAGTTTCCTCTACAATCATCTCCCCATTTGCTGTTAGTACCACCATAGCATTATCATAGATACTAGTTGCATAAACAATGATGCAAACATTTGTTCCATCATAAGAAAGATGTACTGCCGCATCAATGGTTGAATTCTTGACTTGTCCCACTTCCTTATAAGGCATAAAATATTGTTGAAATGTCTTTTCCTCAAAAGGCTTTAACCAAGAAAAGTCTGGTTGATTATCGGTATAGACTCCTGTCATCAACTCCACATAAGGACCATCTTCATCGGTTAGATTGCGATCCCATGCTTTTCCAAAATCACCACATCCCCAAGTCCACTGCTTTTTTCCTGGTGAAATATGATGATCTGCCACATGCAATATGCCTGCTTTTTTCTTGTAATCATATCCGCCCACAAAATCATATTTTGATTTCTCTGCCATGTACGATGTTGGAACCGGAATATTTTTGTAGCAGGAAATATCTACTCCTTCGCTGTAATCTTTTTTATAATAAATCCCTGTGGCAATTGGAAAACGGGAGACATCTCTTTTTCCGTGATCCATCACTGCATGTACATCTGGAGGAAAGATAGATTGTGTATTATCATTTACTGGAACTGCTGGATTGGCCCACCACAAAAAGGTCTGCGGTTGAGAAGTCCGATTGTAGAGTTGACCTGTAATCTCGATATACGCCTTACCTGGATAGAGCGTGATCTTTGTAATACATTTTGTTCCATACATTCTATCCACATCATGACACAATACAGAAGCACTTCCATCCTCCTTCTCTACCATCTCATAATCTACAGGCAAATAAGTTGTTGGTCTGTGATGTTGTGGCCAGTTAAACTCTATTCCTCCCGAAATCCACGGTCCCGTCAGTCCTACTAGTGCCGGTTTAATCACATGGTTATAATACACAAAATCATACTCATTCGTTTTGTCATAGGCTCTCTGAATCCTACCACCTAACTCAGGCAACACCATAACTTTCAAGTATTCATTCTCTAAATAGACCGCCCGATACGCTTTCTTTGTTTTGTGATTGCTGATCGTCTCAATAGTAGGATATGGATATACCTTTCCACTACTTCCTTGATACACACGCTTATCTAGAAAAATAGGATTCTGCTCTGGTTTTCCTGTCTCATACGTCGGAATAACAATACTCTCTTCCCACACTTTTGCTCGATTCATATAAATCTCCATTTTTACTCAATTACTCAAACTTCTATTTTGTACTGCACTTTGTTGAGACGAGTATATCGTGATTTCTAAAAAAAGACATTCCTTCCATTTGCTATTTTATTTATATTTTTTGCTGTGAATTGGATTTCACTATTTCAGAAACCGGAATTTTATCTTGTAGCCAATATTCTAAGCAACTCATCATATCTCTTTGTCTGAGTATCAATATCCGTCTGAGTAACACCATAATATTGATATATATCACGAAATGCTCTATGATATTTTTTCATTGCTTTATTAGATTCTCCTGATGCTGAAGCCCCAATATATCCATAATTCTTCTCCAAAATCAGCTTTGATGTAAATTCCGCTTCATTTGTTTCCATAATACATAAATCAATATCAAACAGTTCTGTGGGAATATCTTCTGCGGCTTTTTGCCTTTGATTTATTAACATCATAAAATGATTTATGCTATCTTCATCCCTTCCTTCCAATTGGGGACAATCTTTGAATTTGCCCAACAATTCGGGATTATACTGCAAAATGAACGCAGCACGCAACTGTACATATTCCATTTTATATTCTTCTGATTCTCTACTGATAGTAGTATAACCCCATTTATTTTTAGCATATTCTATCACTTGTTCCATAGTATGTGGATTTGCTTTCAATGATTTCGCAATATGTCTTTTTCTTAATGTAAAAAGTTCTTTTTGAATCTTCTGCTTTAGAGTTCTTTTTGAACCTTTTCCACCAATTAAGAAAATAGATGTTGGTCCATCGGCTCCGCCAATAATGCTTACAGAACTTGCTTTCTTCTTGCTCATAGAATTCTCAACCGCCTTCTTATCTATATTTACAATATGTTGCATTATAAAATAAATTCCGCTTTGTACCGCTAACAGGATACCAATCACACCTCTATAACCTTGTGTTCACCAAATTGTTCAACGTCAATATCCTACCACAAACGCACACATAATTTCAATGCATAATAGATGCTCTGTTGATAAAACAAATTCTATATGCTAAAATGATAGCAATATTATCAATTGTACAAAATTGACTGTTATATGTGTTAAAACACACGATAAACTTAAAAATGTTTGTGATTACAACATAGAAAGGATAGAAAGGAAGAAATTTATGAAAGAAATCAATCAAAGTAAAGAAGATGTGAAACTAGGACGTTTTCTTAGTCTTGTTCTGCGCCACGATCCTAAAGCTGCGGGAATTTGCTTAGATGAACATGGTTTTGCAGATGTAGAAAAGCTGTTAGATGGAGTGCGTCGCACTGGACGGCATATTGATATGGATACTTTAGAACGTATTGTCTATGAGAATAATAAACAGCGCTATTCCTTTAATGAGGACCATACAAAAATTCGTGCTAATCAAGGACACTCTATTCATGTAGACGTAGAACTAAAAAAGGCAACTCCTCCTTCCTATCTTTATCACGGAACGGCTACGCGCTTTCTCTCTGCCATCAAACAAAAGGGAATCCAAAAAATGGGACGTCAATATGTTCACCTTTCCAGCGATTCGCAGACGGCTATGGACGTCGGACGCCGACATGGTGTTCCTGTAGTTATTACAGTTTGCGCAGAGGCCATGACTAGCGATGGTATCCCTTTCTATTTATCAGAAAATGGTGTGTGGCTATGTGATGAGGTACTACCCAAATATTTTTCACTTTAATCCTGATTTAAATCACAGCAAGAGCTGCTTCACGGAAAAGTACTAAGTCTGCATAGCAGACTTTTTTCACACAGGAAAAACGCAAAAGACAGCGTTTTTCATTTCTATTTGAGCAGCAAAAGGCGGCATGGGGGTTAGTATGAAGATATCTTTTGACTTAGATGATACATTATTTGTATCTCCCGAAACTTTTAAAGTCGAAAAAGAGCTGATATTTCCTCTTAATAAACTGTTTAAAGAACGATTGCGCTTTGGAACCAAATCCCTATTTCATTATATTTGGGAGCAAGGAATCGAGCTTTGGATCTATACAACATCTTTTCGCTCAGAGTTCTACATTCGAAACCTATTTCGATGTTATGGCCTAAAGGTACATACCATTGTAAATGGGACACGACATGCACGGGAAGTACAAGGCACTAAACATCAAATCATGCCATCCAAATATCCAGCAAAATATCGGATTGATCTGCATATCGATGACGATTATTCTGTAGCGCAAAATGGTAAACTCTACGGATTTCATGTATTTTTAATAGGGCCGCCTGACGATGAATGGGTCCAAAAAATTATCAAAGAAATAGAAAAATATCAACTTCTCCATCTTTCTTAGTAGTGTTGACGATTCAAAAAGGAAGGATATTATGAACAAAGCTTATTCCAACAGACTGGAACAACTGGAACAATTATATTAATCAGATTGATACCTTGATTCCAAACAACAATTTTACAGGATTTTACTATCTTCTAGTGGATGGCGGATGGCTTTATGAAGGAAAACTAACGGAACTTAAGCAGGTATTATATGAATATCCTATATGGATGGATGATTTTTATATTTTCCCAAAAGATTACAAATGGATGATTCATCACTGTGATGATGGCGCCTGCCTATATAAAATATGGAAAGATTAAAAAGATTTCTATCTTCCGCATAAAACAAGCACAGCGAAACAATTTTGTTTCCTGTGCTTGTTTTGATTTGTCTCCTGTTAAAAAACAGTACAACCATATAATTCCCCATGCCGCCTTTGGCGGCGTAAATTAGGAATGAAAAAAGTCTGCTATACAGACTTTTTTCACACTAACTCCCATCTGCCCGCCTTAGCGGGCATTCCAATCAGGATGGGTGAAATTTTATATTTCACACTATCTCTTCAGATTAACAAGTTCCTCGAGGAGTGTATCAGATACACTGATGATACGGCTGTTTGCCTGGAATCCTCTCTGTGTAGTAATCATATCTGTAAACTCTTGTGAAAGGTCTACGTTAGACATTTCGAGCACACCTGATGTCATGTAGCCAATACCACTTGCCTTGACATCTTCATATCGAACTTCACCAGAGTTTGCAGTCTCACTGTATAAATTGTCACCCTGATTCTCAAGACCCATTGCATTTGCAAATGTACCTACACAAACCTGACCTAATGCCAATGTCTCACCGTTTGTATATTTAGCAGTGACAATACCTTCTGTACCAATAGATACACCTTGTAAATTACCAAGCTTACGGCCATCATCTTTAAGACCATCAATTGTTGACTTCTTCTCATTGTCAGAGTTGTTGGTGTCAGAAACATCAATTGTAATGTTAGAGAAGCTTGTGTCGATAGAGCTTAATGCCAATGTAAAGGTATCGTTACCCTCTGATCCAACATACTGAAATGCTCCGTTATCTGTATTGTATGACAGTCCCCACGAAGTCTCACCATTGTTTTTCAATGCGCTGATATCAATCTCTTTTCCATTAGAATCGACGATTCCTAACAGACTTAAATTGTATTTGCCCTTCTCTGGCTTTGTTGATTCCTTCGATTCGGTAGTAGTATAAGTATTTTGTGTTTTGTTCGGTGAACCTAATCCAATAATTCGCAACACATCACTTACATGCTCTGGCGCAATTGTAACATTTGCTCCGTTTGCATCCTTAAATACATACTCTGTGATTGAATTATTATCGTCATCGGAATATACTTGCTTAATGGTGGTTGCTGTAGCAAATTTTGGTGTACATTCAATCATTCCGTTCGTTGGTGTCGTAGGAATATCATACAATGCTGCAAGACCTGCGGCAGCGGCTGGATCTTTTACGGAGATAATACTAGCATTGTTCAATGGATAGCCAGATACTGTTGTAGTAAAGCCTGTTCCACCTGAAAAATTGACTGTGAGGTTCATACTGCGCAATTCACTGTTTGCAAGAACACTATCCTTTAAGTCAGCATCCGCATCAATAAAAGCATTTAAATCAACTGTGATAGCTCCGTCCTTTACTCCAAATGCATGTGTTCCAGTAATACCTGTTGCAGTTCCTCCATTTGCAACGGTCCATACTGCTTTTTCCAGTTTTTCAAGCAATTGAGAAGGCATATCTGACGCCTTTAATTCCTTATTGGCACCATTAATCATATAGGTCAATTCGGATGCATCTACCTGATAAATTGGACTTTTTAGTGTATATTCATTTTCTGTATTTAAGATTGATCTAGTATCTGTAGTAGGTGATGTCTGTGGCAGGATACCAAACTTTAAGTTATACTCATATCCTCTCGCGTCATTGATAGAGAAGTTTATCAACTTACCATTTTCTGTCTGAAGATTGCTATCATTCTCATCAATAATACCTGAAATTGTAGCCTTTGTTGATGAAGCTGCTGGATATGTACTCTTTGACATTACGTTAATATTGCCTACATCTCCCTTTAGTATATTGCCTTCATCGTCTACGCCCCAACCTTGCACAATGTATCCAGTACTTGCCATACAGAGATTTCCTGCCTTATCTACGTCAAACGATCCATCTCTTGTGTAATATGTATTTGTACCATCACTGACTACGAAAAACGCTTCACCCTTTAATTTCAAGTCAAATGGATTTCCTGTTGACTGAGAAGCACCTTCCTGAGTAATACTAGTATTGATTGCAGCCGTCTTTACACCCAGACCGATCTGTCTAGGGTTAATACCACCAGTTCCTGCGTTTGCATTGGGGCCGGTTGCTGCCTGTGTTGTCTGATAGAGCATATCAGAAAAATTCAATGTCTTTGATTTATATCCTGTTGTGTTTACGTTTGCGATATTGTTACCAATAACGTCCATTCTGGTCTGGTGTGATTTCAAACCGGACACACCAGAGAAAAGTGATCTCATCATAATGCAATGCCCTCCTACTTTGGGCGGAGCCGAAAGCCGTTTCCTCTGTCATTCAGAAACGATAACTTCCTTGTAAGGTCCAGTTACATAATAACGGCTCCGTCGATATTTGTAAAAATATTTTCGTCTGTTTCTGTCTGTTCCATAGCTGTGATAACGGTATTACTTTTGGTATTTACAATAAATGCAAGCTGATCTACAAGTACAAGTGTATCCTTTATGCCTTTCTCGCCTGCTTTTTTTGTACCGTCATTGAGCCTTTCCATCTGCTCATCTGTCAGCGCGATCTTCCTGTCGTTTAGCCGATTCGCCGCATGTTTTGAGAAGCGCACAGGTTCTATAATCCTTGTATCCTGCTGTTTTTGGAGAATTTCTCCAAAACTCATACCACATGCTGTCTGCTGTTTTGTGTTGATCTTTTGCTGTTTTAAATATTGATCCTGTAGCTGTTCGATGGAAAGGAATTGCTTATTGCTGACATTCATCCTAATCCTCCATACTGCCAACAGCCCGCAAACAAAATTCGCAAAAGCGAATTTGGGCGCCAGCTCAAGTTTGTCTAGCGAACAACGTTCGCTTTGAGAACAACGTTCGCTTTGTGAACAACGTTCGCTTTGAGAACAACGTTCGCTTTGTGAACAACATCCACATTGTCTACATTTTCATGCTATAAAAAACGTTTGCTACATCTTGCTAAGCCCATTCTTGTTATACAGTATTTGTAGTTGTATCTGTATCTGCGCTTGAACCTGCATCCGTTTGAGGTGGTACTACTCCTGAACCTGCATCTGGAGTTGTTGTGCTATTATCTCCATCTCCTGGCTTTGTCTCGTCTGTTCCTGGAGTTGTTGTGTTGTT
>CAJUHQ010000142.1 GCA_910586095.1 uncultured Lachnospiraceae bacterium
GCCATTATCGTAACATAAAAATCCTGTTCTTTCAAATAAAATTCGTTTATCCCATTTTTTGTTGTACCTCCTTTATTTTACATGAACACATTGAACTGACTTTTCAATAATACATCCAAACCCGATTTAATAAATTACATTATATTCCATATTTTCACCTAATTCATTGGATAGTTAATCCAAAAACAGAGAGCTTTATGCTCCCTGCTTTCTGTGCATGATTTTACAGTACACCACTGCCACCACTGTACTAAAAA
This sequence comes from uncultured Lachnospiraceae bacterium, assembly GCA_910586095.1. Classification (GTDB taxonomy): domain Bacteria; phylum Bacillota; class Clostridia; order Lachnospirales; family Lachnospiraceae; genus COE1. The sequence goes on from CAJUHQ010000142.1 coordinate 258, forward strand.
ATGTCGCCACAATCGCAGGTGCTATCACCGCTGTCGGATTTGCGCTACCATATTGACTGCGATATGCAATGATGTTTACTGGAATAAGCTGCAACGACGAAATATTCATGACAAGAAATGTACACATTTCAGTGCTTGCTGTTCGTGCTTGGTGGCTTTGTAGACCGTTTTTTGTCTCTATGTATTCCTCATTCCTACGTTCCTGTTCTAATTGTTCTAGATCGCCCATTGCCCTAAGCCCCGCAGGTGTTGCCGCCCATCCAAGTCCCAAAATATTTGCTACAAAATTAGCAGACAACGAATCCCAAGCTCTATGACCTTTAGGAATATGTGGAAAGAGAAATTGCATAAATGGCGCTATCATTCTAGTCATTCCAGAGATCACACCAGCCTCTTTGGCTACTTCCATCAACCCGTTCCACAATGCCACAATCCCAAACATAGATATTCCAAGGGTCACAGCCTCCTTAGAAGACTGCAACACAGCATCTGTGACTTCCTGTAAATTTCCTGTTATCACTCCATAAACAATCCCTATGATGAGCATACCACCCCAAATGCAATTCATCATTTCACAGGCACCTCATTTTTGTTTTTCATCATTTCAATTTATGCACAACACTCCTTAAATATCCAAAAAAATCCGCCGCAGGTTTTCCTGCAACGGATTTTAGGGACTTGGCTGATATTCAAATTTGTATCCGATACCAATAACACTTTTGATATAATCAGACACATCTGGCAAGATTTTCGACTTCTTTTGCATATTACTAATGTGGTTGTTGACAGCTTTTTGTGAGTAATTGAGATAATCCTCATTCCATACAAGATCAATAATCATCTTGTAGATGAATACTTGCTTTGGATTTCGGATCAACAATGCCAGTATATCAACCTCTTTAGCCGTCAGATCGACAACCTGAGAAAGAACGTAATCAAGTTTCGATTATTGTTTTAGAATTTGCTTTTATCTCTTTACAATTCATTGATAGTTGCAGTAATCGACATATTGCGAATTCGCCTCGCCGGAGTATACACAGCAGCGATTGCCGCAATTGCGACAAACAAAAGAATGATGCCCAAAGAGGTAATTGGAAACTGCCATATTGCATCTGGAAAATGTCCCACAATGAGGAAATCATACAGTAACTTGCTAAGTGGTAAACCAATAGCACAACCAACGATGCACCCCAAAACAGCATAAGTAAATGCTTCGCAAGCAATCATTTTTATCATTTGCCATTCATCCATTCCTACCGCCCGCATAGCCCCATATTGCTTCATTTTGGCAGACACACTCATGGAAATGCTATTGATAATATTCATCACCGTTACCAGTGCAATAATGACCAAAAACGCATAGACACAGAAAACAAAAGCCATATAGGTTCCCGTAGTGCGTTCGTCGCGTTTGTCCCGAAAGCTATATGTTGCATCTACGAAATTTTGGATTGTCTGAACATTTTCGTCCGTAACATTCCCTGCTGTCTGTATCAGCACAAGAGAATAATCTTCATCCCCTGTCAAACGGACAAATGTTTCACTGGAGGTAATCAATGTGAGATTTCCGTTTGTCAATCCATCCTCGCTAAAGGGGTCATTTTTTAACAATCCAGCTATGGTAAGGGTTTCCTCACCAATTTGAATGGTATCACCAATTTTCCATGTACTATTCTGATCGGATGTCGCCAAAACAAAGCGGCTGTTCCCATAAACTTTGGACAGATCACTTCCCAGTTTTAAAGCGTGATCTTTTTTCAGACATTGCAAATCAAAATCGTCATAAGAAATCAGATCAACTGTACCAGAAAAGTCTGCATTTCCGTTTAGTCTGGCAGGGACATCAAACACACTACGACGCCCGTAAACCTCTTTCACTCCATCCATTCCACGGATGTCTGTAAGTAGTTCCCGATGAATAGAATTACCGTCAGCACTTGCAATATCAATATCTGATGTGGCAGCTGATTGAGGTATCAGATAATCCACAAAATTGACCATAACAGAAAAGTTCAAAAATAAGATGATGCTAAGTGCAAAAGAACCTGTCATCAGGAATAAATTTTTCTTCCCAGAAACCGCATGGCTGATACCGAGAAGAACTTCAATTTTTCCGAATCTTGTGTATGGTGAATGACGCATTGTTTTTTCATGGCCTGCATTTCCAGATACTGCTGTAATGGGGGATACTTTTGCGGCATGTTTCGCCGGAGCATTAGCGGCAATTAGTACAGTAATTAGTCCTATGAAGATACCGCAAGCAATGCCAAAAATACTGATGCCAAAGAGAGGAATATCAGAAAATTCTTCTCTAACAACAAAACGCAGTACTGTGCACAATCCCCATGTAGTAACAATCCCTAAAACAAGGCCGATAGGCACAGCCGTTTTGCACCAGTTCAATGCCTCTAAACGAACAAACCGAATGATCTGCTGCTTACTCATACCAATACAACGCATCATTCCAAAAAATTTGGTTCTCTGCGCAACGCTACTGTTCATACTGCTAGAAATCATCAAAACACCTGCAATCAAAATCATCAGGAACAGAATAATTGCGACAGAAAGAAGAGTTTGCCCCATTGAACTGCCGAGCAAATCTTTGATAGGGAAACTTCCATGCTTGCCAACCAATCGAGCCTGTTCCATTCTAAATCCCATTTCTGCCATACTGAATACTGCTGTTACCATAAACACAGCAAATACAATGCAAAGCAGCGTCATACGATTTTGACGGCGGTGAACTTTAGCAAAGATGGGGATGAGACTAAGATAACTTTTCATTCACGACACCTCCCAAAATCGGTCAAAGTGCCATCCGACACCTGCAACACCCTGTCTGCTGTTTGCGCAATGCTACGGTTATGAGTAATCATAATAATGGTTTGCTCGTATTTTTTCGATGTTTCTTTAAGCAATGTTATGACCTCACTGCTGTTTTGGGAGTCAAGATTTCCTGTTGGCTCATCTGCCAGAATCAGGGAAGGGCGGGTAATCAATGCGCGACCAATCGCTACTCTCTGCTGCTGACCGCCGGAAAGCTGACTGGGCAAATGGTTACGACGGTCTTTCAAATTTAGCACCGTCAGCAGTTCCTCCAAATATATCTTGTCTGGCTTTTGATAATCCAGCAACAGTGGAAAAACCATATTCTGTTCCACCGTCAGCTCTGGGATCAGGTTAAATGCCTGAAAGATAAATCCGATATTCCTACGGCGAAATATTGTCAGTTTTCGGTCATTCATGGAAAAAATGTCCTTGCCATCAATCAGCACCTTGCCCGAAATTGGCATATCCAAAGCACCGATCATATTCAGCAGTGTGCTTTTACCGGAACCTGATTCTCCAACGATTGCTACATATTCTCCCTTAGGAACAGAAAAACTGACATTCCTCAGCGCTTTTACAACAGTTTCACCGCTGCCATAGGTCTTACAAATATTTTTAACCTCTAATAAATTCATAGTACAAACACCTCTTTCTTATGTTTTTGCAATACAGACAGGTAGGCTTCATTTCCTGTCTACGCTTGAAAGAATAGCACTGAAATATTACTGTAACCCTACAATCAGCCTACAATTTTGTAGGAATCAGAAAATTTATCGTGAAACTTGTTCCTCTGCCTAATTCACTGTCCACCTCGATTGCTCCTCCATGTGCTTCAATGACTGTTTTCGCAAGCGGAAGACCAAGGCCGCTCCCCTGTATATCTATTGAAAAACGGCTGCGATAGAAACGCTTGAAAATATGGTGTATATCCTCTGGGTGGATGCCACACCCATTATCTTTTACCACAATTTGAACACCTGATGGCAACGCCTTCCACGCAATACGAATGGCAGCGCCACTTTCTGTATGGTCAAACGCATTTTTCACAATATTGTCGATTGCCTCAGACAGCCAATCTCGATCACAGGAAAAAGAAACATGATCTGAGCCAGACAGAATGATTTCCTTCTTTTCCTGTCTGGCTCTATATGCAAAATGCAGTTCAATATCCCGCATCATATCCGCCACATTCTCTGTGCTCTTTTCCAACACGATGGCACCAGCATCTAGTCTTGTAATCTTGAGCAGGTTTTGTACCAGTGTTTCAATGCGATCAAGTTCCTGTTCGGATAAATCGGCAAACTCTTTTACCATACTCAATTCCATATCATCGTCCTGGATCAAACCATTATAAATATTCAAAGCAGCCAGTGGTGTTTTCAGTTGGTGGAAAATATCAGAGATCGTATTTTTCAAAAATTCCTTTTCCCGAAGTTCGTTATCTGCGTGAGCATTTAAGACAGCCGCCAGAGAATTGACAGAATGAAACAACCGATACAGTTCGCCCTCATCATCACATTCAATACGGGCATTGCGATTTCCGTCAAGATACGCATTGATCTGTGATACCGCCTGTTCCATGATCTGATTTTGTTTTTTGAAATAGAAACAACACGCTGCCAATATAGCCCCTCCTGCCAATACGAAAACAAGCAATAGGAACAACGAAAACCGCTGATAGCACAGCCATAAGAACCCTTGTGTCAGCAGAAGGGAGGCCACACAAATAACGGATACTGCAAGAAACAATTTTTTGTTTTCTTTGTTTGCAAAGATTTTCATAGGCCTCCTTACCCGATCACATTCCATTTGTAGCCCATTCCCCGAACCGTCAAAAGCATTTGCGGTTCACTTGGATTATCCTCGATCTTCATACGCAGCCGCCTCATATATACGGTAAGGGTACTGTTATCAATATAATTTCCATCACAGTCCCACAGTTTATCTAAAATTTGTTCTTTGGTAAGTATTATGTTCGGGTTTCTCATAAACAAACACAGCAGCTTATATTCTGCAGCAGTCAGATCCAATAGTTTTCCATTCTTAAACGCTTGCCCTTGCAACAAAAGCACTTTCATTCCGTTGGATTTTAGCTGCGTATCTGCAAAACTGAAATCTTTTGCCCGACGAAGCAGCGCATTTACTCTGGATACTAACACCCCCAGCTTAAACGGTTTTATAATATAATCGTCTCCACCAATGTCCAATCCCATGATAATGCTCATTTCTTCATCTGTCGCTGCCAAAAAAATGATAGGTACTTTGGAAACCTGCCGCACTTTTTTGCAAAATTCAAATCCGGTGCCATCTGGCAGTGATACATCTAGCACCAGCAAATCATATTTTCCATCCACCCACAAACTATCTGCTTCTTTGAGGGTTCTGGCAACAACTAATTCAAATCCCTGTTTTTTGAGCGCGAAAGAAAGTCCGTTAATCAGGCTCAAATCATCTTCAAGAAGTAATATATTACTCATACTTTTGCTCCTTTCCTTGTTTTGTCCGACCATCAATTGGCTTTTTTGCAGTTTTGGGAATAAGCCACATGTTTCCTATTTTTATTACACCCTCAATTCGATCATCATTACAATACTGTAAAACTCGTCTATCCGATATGCCCCAATTAGTAGCAGCTTCTTTTGTCGTGATATAATCCATAATCACACCTCCAACGAATATTATACTTCGTTTTTCCGAAGAAACCAAGTTCGTTATACCGAAAGTCAGATTATCCCGAATGTAAAGCAAAACCGTAAAACACGCAATTTCTGCGAAATAATTCGGGATAATATTTTGACGTGATTGTATTGTGGAATCCCAAAATTGGATTGCCATCAGATATAATTCGGGATAACTTTGTGCCACGCTTTATCATAACAGTTGTAGCTTTAGAAGTAATCAACACCACATAAACACTATATCTTGATTTTATGAGGCAAGAAAATTATACCAAATTTTATAGCTGAAAAATGACTTTTGTAAAAGGTATGCTCTCATTCAAACAAAAAATTATACCGAATTATTTTTCAAAACCCCCTTATTTAAAGCTCATATATGAACTTTCGAGATGATCGAAAATTTGGTATAACGAATCTTGTCCTGAATTCGGGGTAAAGTTCGCAAGCAATGTAATCTTTCGTAAGATTGCGTATTTAGCAGAAATCCCGTCCCTGGAATTTCTGCTAAATGCTTATTGGTGACGTGTCCCCAACCCCCCAAGATCATTGCTGTTGGCAATGACTGTGCGGACACAAAGAAAATTGTCTCTTTAGACAATTTTGTGAGCAAATATTGTGTAGAAAATAATAGCACTTTAGATCCTCATATCGATCTTGATATATTTATGGCATTTACCACAGAAAATTTGTTATAAAAATGTATTGATAAATACAACAAGGACCGATAAAATAGATATATTGAGATAATAGCCTACTGCTCTGTCACGAAAAAGCAAAACCCTACAAGGAGAACAAATAGGTGGATGAAGAAAAACTATCCAACTGGAACAAAAATCGTATTACGATACTTCTGTTAGCCTTAAATATCACTGGCTATCTTTTATGTATACAAATGGGAGGAATCGTGTATTCTGTTGGTAGTATGGATGCAGAACATGTTCTTATTGACCATCAATATTACAGGATGCTTTCTGCAATGTTTTTACATGCTGATATTGAACATATTGTTAGTAACATGATTTTTCTAGTCGGCTTAGGTCAGATGATAGAAGGTACTATAGGACATATCCGTTTCATTGTACTATATCTGCTTTCAGGCTTGTGTGGCAGTGCCTTTTCTATAGCACATGCTATACACTCACAAACTTTGTATCATTCTGTTGGGGCCAGCGGTGCAATATTTGGATTGATTGGAGCACTTTTTGTACTGGTGATAATTCATCATGGAACATTTCAACGTATCTCTATAAAAAGAATACTCTTTGCTATTGTGTATATGGTTTATTCTGGATTTAGTGCACAGCAAATTGATAATGCCGCTCATATTGGTGGGCTACTCGGTGGTATCATTATCATTGCTGTCATGAATTTCATAAAAGTATTTGTGAAAAGGGAGGGCACTCTTGGTGAAAATTAATATTTATTATGGTGGAAGAGGATTGATTGGAGATCCCACTTTATATGTACTAAATAAAATACAGGCTGTACTACATGAGCTCAATGTCAATGTTGAACGCTACGATTTGTATGAATTTAAAAATACAATTATCACATTGCCACAGACACTTAAAGATGTTGATGGTGTAATCCTAGCTACCACAGTAGAATGGTTTGGCATTGGCGGTTATATGCAACAATTTCTAGATTCTTGTTGGCTTTATGGCGACAAGGAGAAAATATCAACTATTTATATGTGTCCTGTTGTTATGTCCACCACCTATGGCGAACATGATGCTATGATGAGTTTGACAGAGGCATGGGAAATTCTTGGTGGTCGTCCCATCACTGGTATGTATGGATACATCGCAGATGTAAGTGAATTAGAACAAAATACAAGCTATGCTAGAATTATTGAGAAGCGAACAGAAGATTTGTATCGCTCCATCAATCAAAAAACGCCTGTTTTTCCAAGCAGTAATCAAGCTGTCAAACAAAAAGTATCCTTTACACAAAGTCTCAATCTGACGCCACAGGAGGCCGAACAGCTCTCTGAGCTTGCAAGTGATGATCTCTATGTCCAAAAACAGAAAGAGGACATCCAAGAACTTTCTAGTATGTTTAAGGATTTAATGGGTGTCAAAGCCCCTGACAACACCTTATTTCTACCAGAACTGCGTGACCATTTTCATCCACAACCTGGATTTAGTGCTGTCTATAAATTTAATATTCCAGAAATCACACAACCTCTCATTATAAAGGTTGACCACACAACTATGGAATGTTACTATGGCGACTGTAATGACTATGATGTAGAGATGCAGCTTCCAACAGAAGTCATGAATGAGATTGTACAGGGACACACCACTTTTCAGAGAGCCTTTATGTCAGGTGATGCCAAGATGAAAGGTGATTTTAAAACGCTTCGGACTCTAGATTCTTTGTATATATTTGTGTAGAGTTAGTGTTAGAAGTATTTCTAACTACTTGCAGTAAAGGCTGCTTCATGAAAGAAGTACTATGTTTCACGCCGGAAATTTGAGTTGCTGGTTTGCTGCGATATGGGAGTTAATATAAAATTTCACACATCTTGATTGGAGTGCCCGCTAAAGCGGGCTGATGGAAGTTAGTGTGAGACGTACTTCTAACTGCCTGTGGCAGTTTTCGTTTGCAGTAAAGACTACTTCATGAAAGAAATACTAAGTTTCACATCAAAAATTTAAGATTTTGCAGCGCAGAAACATAGAAGTTACTATAAAAATAACAGATCTGTTGTACAAAATAAGACAGCTTGACAAACAATCCGTTTCATTAAATAAATGTTCAATGTATAACAAACATACTATTACAATACAATCGTTTTTATGACTTAACAGACACCGAACTTAATTGATAAACATGGATTCTGATTTAAAGAGAGGAAAACAAAATGAGAGAAGAAAATTGTATTTTCTGTAAAATTGCAAATGGGGAAATCCCTTCTAGAACTATCTATGAAGATGAAGAATTTCGAGTGATTCTCGACTTAAATCCTGCCACAAAAGGCCATGCACTAATTCTTCCTAAAAACCACTACAAAAATTTATATGAATTATCTGATGAAACAGCACAAAAAATTTTACCCCTTGCAAAGAAAATGGGCATGCTCATAACACAGCGTCTTGGCTGTGAAGGACTGAATCTTCTGCAAAATAACAATGAAATTGCTGGACAGACAATCTTTCATTTTCATGTACACCTGATTCCAAGATATCAAAACGATCATCAAAATCTAATTATGAATCCACTAGAACTATCTTCTGCAGAACTCGATGCAGTTCGGGACGAACTTTTACAATAATGCTTTATCTTATTAAAACAAAACATTTTTTTAATATTTTTATCTACTATAATATTTTAAATCTGCTAATATCTATCACACTAATCCCCCATGCCGTCTTTGGCGGCTCAAATAGAAATGAAAAACGCTGTCTTTTGCGTTTTTCCTGTGTG
>CAJUHQ010000143.1 GCA_910586095.1 uncultured Lachnospiraceae bacterium
AGCAAGCTCCCAACAGCATTTTGTATATTCAATTTTGCATGGCTGAACTGTTACCAAAAAAGCAGGGACTCTCTCGAATCTCTGCCATTAAAATATTATTTTAAGTTGTTCTATACCTGCGCTTTAATAGCAAACATAAATCAACCTACCTAAGATTTTGATAACTTATCAATTTACTGATTATCCTTCTTCATTTTTTCTTGTAGCATAATATAAAAATTGACCTTCTTCATCCGCAGATTTTGTGTAATATACATTTATGTCCTTCGTACTATACATATAATAGCTAAAAAACTGTGTCATCAGAAAATACCTGCAAATCAATCAAAGACTGTTGAAAGAATTCTGCAATTTAATTAAGTTGTTCATCAATATTTGGATTGTCGGATGTCTTATAAAACAAATAGGTTGTTACTTTAGAATTCTCAAAATAACCAATTTGTTCAAACTGGACAACCGCGAGGTTATTGTCAAGAGTTATGCTTCCACTTACACCGCCGCGTTGATCGGATGTGAAAGACATTTTTTCTTCCGATAAACTACCAATACACGCATCATATCCTATTTCACGGAAAAGGCTAATCTGTATGAGATAAGAGCCATCCTCATTTAGCCGGATTTCAAGACTTGGATCATCGTTGGCATCGCAGTATTCTCCTGTGAAAGAGCTATAATCGGGGCGTGCATCAGGGCAGTTTTCCAGATGGGGAGTATCTGATGTTTTATGGTATTGATAGGAGTTTTCCGTAGTGGCTGTCTGATACCATCCGGAAGTAAATGTCACTGTGGCAGAATCATCATCAAGAAAGATACTTCCCTCCACCTTTTTGTCTGTACCCCATTCAGAGGTGGAAAACAGGATCATATTTTCTGACTGATAACCTGTACATTCATACAACTTGGTTAGAAACGGGATTTTAACCTGTATTCTATACATATCATCTTCATTTTTTTGAATCTCCAGACCGTCATAATTAGGGTCGTTTATAGTATTACCCGTATATTCTCCTTCATAAATTTCTAGAATTTGCATTATTTCTGTCTGAGATTCTATTTCCGATATTTCCTCTGCGGCTGTGGATTGCTCGGCTTCGTGCATTTCAGACGGGGACGTCTGCCGTATATCAGAAGTACTTTCTTTAGGCAGATTAATATCATTGCCAGTATTTTCAATTTGAACGGGGGCAACATCCGTGTATCCTGTATCCTTATTTGTAGAACAGGCAGATAATAAAACAAGACATATCAAACCCATCAAAAAGATTTTTTTCATCATAATAGTTCCCTCCAGTGAAATATTGGCAGTATGTGGTATAATTCTTGATGCTTTCTTTATACCACAACAAAAAAGATAAAAAAAATACTATATGCACAAACGACATCATTTTTGCGCAAACGACACAAAAATCAAATATAAAGAGCAAACAGAACTTAAAACCCCGCTTGTCTCACTGTATCAGAATTCAAATTCCCCTAAGCAAACGCTTTCTTCCAATCACTTTTACAAAAAGGATTCTTATTCTCTTTTGAATATTTCACTCTTTGCTACATATACTATTATAATCTTAAGAGATATTCACCAACTATTTGAGATAAGACTGGAAGATTTTTTATGAAACAATTAAAGCTCTACACAATAATTGGGATTCTTTTTGTTCTGATAATAGGATCTATCGCTCACTTTTTATATGAGTGGACAGGAAACAATACTATTATTGGTCTATTTGTTCCTGTTACAGAATCTGTATGGGAACATGTGAAACTCCTCTTTTTTCCTATGCTACTTTACTTCTTCATACTGTTTATACCATTAAAAAAGACTTATCCTTGCGCAGTTTCTTCGTTTTGTTTTGGTATTTTGTTAGGCACCTTTTTGATTCCTATTTTTTTCTATATATATACTGCTATTATAGGGCAAAGTATTCTTTTTATAGATATTGGTATTTTTGTTCTAAGTACTATTCTTTCATTCTATGCTATGTACCAATTTACACAATCTTGCAAACTTAAACCGTATACCTTTTGGTTATGTAACTTAGTTTTGTTTCTCTTGATATGTTTTGTAGTGTTCACATACCATCCCCCAGAGAGTGCGCTATTTGCTGACCCAACCAATACTTCTTAAGTAGTTTTATCATATTGTTGCTAAACGATAAGATCTGCATCCTAATGTTGCATACCAATTTCATCACTCTTGCAATAGCCCCTACACCATTCGACTTTATTGCTATTTACAGATATTCTTTATCATTCACACACTCTTTTCGGAAATAAGTTGACTCTGTTTTTGTACCTCTGAAATAATTCGCTCAAAAGAAATCGGGGTATATTCGATTCGCTCAACACAGACACAGTAATGTTGTGCGCTAAAATTCTTTATAATAGGCGAATTGTGTACATGTCCAAATATATTGGCATAGGGCATATTAGTATTTACGTACAAAGGCTCATGAGATAAGATCCAAAAGTTTTTAATAATAATAGGACAATCATACACTTCCACAAAACCCGCTTCGCGATAATATGCGTTTGATTGTATGTCATGATTTCCTTTAACAAGGAACTTTTTGCCTTTTAATTGCCTTAAAAGTTTGGGTTCTTGTCCAGTCGCGCCAAAATCTCCCAAAACATACACTTGATCTTCTTGTTCTACAACCATATTCCAACGATTTACTATTTCTCTATTCATTTCTTGCACATTTTCAAAGGGTCTGTTCTCATACAACATGATATTTTTTTCTGAAAAATGTGTATCCGCAATAAAATAAATCATTTGCATCCGCTCCTTAACCAAACTTTTTTATTTATACTAGAGTATTTTGCAAACATTCACATAACCCTTCTATATAACTTCGCCTAGCTATGCAATCCAGCCACTCTTTGGGAATAGCTGAAACTCCATAATAAATCGCTGCTAACCCTCCACAAACCGCCCCCACTGTATCTGTGTCTTCTCCGAGATTGACAGCTTGCAAAACACATTCTCTATATGATGTCGTCGTAAGCAGACACCACAGTGCTGCCTCTAGCGTATCCACAACATAACCACTACTTTTAATTTCTGTAGAGGATAATTGTGAAAAATTATACAAATTTCTTAAGCGCATATATGCTTGTACTTCAGGATAGTTTTTTTGATCGTAATAAGCAAAAGCTTCTTTTACTCCTTGCTCTATACTTTCGTATAAAGAAGTCGTCCCCACTAACAAGTTTTGTGCTATCATTATGTATAGACCACATCCAATCAAACTTATGGGATGTCTATGTGTCAGAGAGGATACTTTGTGAATTGTATCCATTTGACATTCTATTGTCAGATCAGGTTGACTGTGTAGATAATAAGCTAGTGGCAGAATTCTCATCAGTGATCCATTTCCATTTTCATTTTCTGTTATTCCGCCACATTCTATTGGTTCTATCCCGCGACCATAATTTATAATAGCACGACTAGTTGAATTGCCTACATCAAAAACCTCTCCTGTTGCTGTATAGTCCTGATATAACAGCCAATTGGTAAATTTGTTCATAATATCTGTATAATTAATTTCTTTTGTTTCAATGATACTGTCAACTAGAGCTAGGGTTAGACTGGTGTCATCAGACCAAGTACCTACAGGCTGATGATGTGTTCCATATTCCCTCATTGAATAAACAGGAGCTTCTATTAGATTTTTCCGACTTTGGAATTCAACAGGAACTCCCAAGGCATCTCCTATTGCTAGTCCGATTATTCCATCATAAACATTCTTCAATCTAATCTCCCTTTCTTATCGTCCTCTGCGAATTTTAATAAGGCGCAATACATCTTGATATAGCTCTTTTTTTTCTTCTAGATCAATCATTAGCCACCTTTGTCCATTTCCTTCTTTGGTTTGTGCATAAATCTCTTGCAATGTAGTTGTGCACTGAGGCAATAGTATCTCGACTTGTTCTTTTTCTTTTCTGCCTACTACAATCATAACCGTAAAATATGATTCTCTAGGATAAATGGTGCACAACGTTTTCCCTGCTTTCTTCAATTTGACATTCCATCCCGCCTCCCAACTGCAAGAACTAAATTCTATCTGTTCTTGGCACTGATAAAGCTCTTTTATCTCCGAATAAAATTGACTAAACACTGTATTTTGAACATACGTTTCCAATTCTTCTATTGTAGGACAATACCCTTTATCATGTAAATCAATCATATTCTATCCTCCTACCATATACATTATTGGTATCTCAATAAAATTATTTTATCATACGAAATATACTATGTCATTCTCTTCGCCGTTAAAAAAATTATAAATCTATATATTGCTCTATTGTATTGGAAAGATATCGAAATGTGCCATCAGAAAAGGGCATCACTACAATCTCGTTTGTAAACGCACAGTCTAAATTATAATCAGGCCATACGCCATCCACAAAAAGCGTGATACTTCCATCTACATTTTCTGTATAATCAACGACCTCCCCAAACGGAGGATATGGATTTTCATAACTTCTTTCGTACTGATAACTGTCACTATCTCGATCATATCCACACTTCTTTTGAAGCTGTTCCACAGAGACAGGAAAATAGGTAGTCATAATATTTTCATATACTTTAGCGGGTATTCTGTCATTTTTCACTTGAAGAATTTCTCCTGTAGCAATGCGATAAATGTCTTCAAACATACATGGCACTAGAATATCTTCTACATTGTTATTGTCCCAATTTGTCGCCAAAATATTGTATTTCATATAACTTAGCCCATATATATATTTCTGTGTCAGTTCTCTACATTTGTCAGAAAGTGGTTGTATCCGCCAATACTGACATAAGCTTGAATGAAGCATTGCTGTTTTGTAAGTATAAATAAAATAGCCCTTTTGTGTCAGTTTGATTTCTGCTATCTCGCTGACCGCAGTATCCTTTATCATGGGGATACCTCCTTCTTGCCATCCTATTCCTACATAATATGTTTGAAGTTCACCTTTCCTGTATAAAAAAGTCACTGAACCAATAAGTCCATCCATATGTACATCAAATATTGTCACCATTGCATCGCGCTTTTCTAAATATGCAGTATAAAATGCTTCTAGTTGTTCTCCATTTTCCATATTGGTGTCTTGTGTAACACTCACAAAGCCTGCTTGCCCAAGAAGCCTGACTACTTCCTGACACTGCTTTTGGGTAAATTCTTTGACATTTGATTCGTAAAACAATCCTTCTACAATTTCTACCTGTTGATACACATGCCTTACTTGATTAGATGCTGACAATGCACTATCTTTTAACTCTTCTCGTTCCATTTCTGTCAACAAACAGTACTCTGATTGTGAGACAGCATTAAACTCCCTTTCTGTTTTATCTCTTTTTGTATGTAGCACTGTATCCCTTATAATTACTATTGATATTTCTAATTGATTTTTCAAATGATTCTTTACTTCATTCCATTCTTCTAAAGGCAACGTTTTTACAAGAAAAATAATCAAAAAAATAAAGCACAATACTCCTTGTATTCTAATTATTCTCTTCAAATCTCTCATTGTGCTACTCCTTCATACTTATTTTCATAAATGGCTTCCCATTCCTTGTCTGTTAGACGTTCTATGTGCCACCACAAATTATATTCTTCTTGTGGTGACAGAATCTGATTGGATACATATTGAAAGCTTCCATCATCATTTGGGCGAATGACTGTTTTGTGAGAATAAGCCTTTGCTGTGTTCTCATTTGCGTATATTGCATGTACAATCAAAGTAATTGTTCCATCTTGATTTTCTGTGTAAGCAACTACTTCTGGGTATGGAATATTTGAACACTCCGCTTCATAAAATCCTCTTGGCTTATACTCATATGTCCTACTCTCTGGTAAATAGTTTGTTTTTGACTGAAGAATCACTGTGTCTATATTAAAATATGTCAAAAGAACCTCTTCAAATATATTCTGTGGAATCTGATAAATTGCCCCGATTTGTAAGTTTTCATCTGCGACATATGGCATAGGCTGTTGATATCGCATTGGATACATCACATCAAAAAGATCATAAAAATTCAACTCCCCAAAGTCATTCTCGCTCCAATTAGATAAAAATAAATTATTTTGTTTATATCCAATTGGCAGTATATATCTTCTATTAAGTTCTCTACATTTTTTGTCCAATGGTAAAACTCGTAGTGCCATATGTTCAGATACATCACTCAACATAAGCACATATTTCTCGTCCAAAAGATATCTTCCTTCAAATAATAAATATCCTTCTTGTGTATATTGCCATAAATCAGCCTGAAATTGTACTGTACTTTTGTTCTGTACATATCCTCCCTTATTGTATTCATAATATCCACTTGTAATATAAACTGTCCCCTCCTTCGTTTGCAAATCAAGTTTTTTAAATCCTTGTTTGTTGAGAAGCACTATAATCATTATATTTGCCGTTTGCTTTGTATCTACAGCCTCACAAAATTTTATCACTTGTTCTGTATGCGTTATATCAATCTGATTCTCATTGTCAACAGCTACATAACCATTCTCTCCAAGTTTATCAATAATCCACTGCATCCTTTCAAGCTGATCCATTGTGTTTCCATCCTCATATCCATCGCGATAAATAGCGGCAATGTTTTCTATAGTGCTATTCTCTTCCTGTACAGCGTCATCTATGACCACTATTGTACTATCCAATTTTAGAGATTCTTCCTTACTACATCCAGTTGTCAATATTATGATGATAACTATCCATACAACATCTAAATTTCTACAAATTTTTATTATTTTATTTTTCTCTACCATACTAATAACAATGCTCCTTCTTCATCTAATCCCATTTAAGCAGCAGTTCTCCATCCTTTTTTAACATAAATATAGTAATCTGCTCACCTAATCTAATTTCTATATTATTACATTTGTAAGATTTTGACGTAAAAATAATTATATATTTCTGAAATGATATACGACATTCAGGCATTTCATAATACGAGTTTACTATGAAAGTAAAAAACAACTTTCATAGTATGGATGGCCATGCGGCAGCTTGAGTATGATGTCCATTTACTATACTAATTAAATATTACATTTGTAGGATTTATATGTCAAGTACATTATTCTATTTTTCTTTGCATAAAAAAGTTATTGGACTTCCAAACTATCCTATCTTTTCTTGTTTTATCATAATCTGTAAAGTGAATTCATCAAAATATTTTGTAAATTATAGCACAGATTGTCTGTCCATTTACTGTATTTATATTTACTGTATTGCTCTCTTTTCGGGTAAAAAGTCCCATTGTATCAATCTTAGTAATTAGTGAATGATGCTCTTAAAACTGTATTATTTTAACGTTTGTACAAAGAGTGGATTCTGTTTATTTGTCTATTTACTCATACTCGGTTCTGATAGTAAACTGTTGTGGAAGTTCAAAAATACATGTTTTTAGAAAAATAGGATAAAAATATTCATTGGCCAAACGCTCAAATGCAAGCCACTCAAAATTGTGTACGTGTCTACCCTCAAAAAGCGTAAACCGTTCACCTTTCTCTAACAAGTTTGTATGGGAAATATCCATCAGAAAATAGATACAAATTTCGTGGTAATTCAGTTTATCGACATCCTCTTGGAAAAAACTTTGATTTAGCCACAACGGGCGAACAATGCGTGGTGTAATAGCAAGTTCTTCCTCTATTTCTCTAAGCACTGCATGTTCTGCTGTCTCACCCATCTTTACTCTACCGCCAGGTAAATAATAATAGGGAGATCGTTCATCATGCATTGCCAAAATTTTGTTATTAGAGAGAATGACAGCACAAACTCTATAATTAAATCTATCATTACCTGAAACATAAGTGATATCCAAAATTATCAACCATCTTTCATATATATTGATCTACAAAAACTATCCATGGTTTATCATATATTTATAAGATATTTTTAATAGAGATATAATTTGTAAATAGGAGATTTATTATGATACTATGCATCTATTCACTTATAAATAAATCTATTCCATTTGCAATCCCCTCAACAATCTTATCTTGATAGTCTTCTGTTGCCAGCAACTGATCTTCCGTGGGGTTGGTCATATATCCCATCTCTACAATTGTGACAGGAACCTGACACCAATTAATCCCGCTCATTGTATCTGTTTCCCAGACATATTCTCTTTTTGCACCTGTAGTAGCAACCATTTCATCCAGTACATATGTAGAAAGAGCCTTGCTACTATCATAGAACTCCCCATTATAAGGATTATTTGCCGTCTGACAGATTGTCATCATTCCATGCGCTTTTGAATTTTCTGAACCATTTGCATGGATTCGGATAAATGCATCCGCATGATTTTCATTTGCAATCTGCGCTCTTTCTGCATTGCTTATGTTGACGTCATTTGTTTCTCTACACATTATAACAGTATAACCACGATTGAGTAACTCCTCCTGAAGTTTGAGCGCTACAGACAAATTTAGTTCATATTCAGGCAGCTTTGTGCTCACACCACAAGTTCCTCCAGAAACCTTCATCTTGGTTTGTGTAGCCCCCAATCCAATTGGCTCTTTTGATGTATCTGCTTTAGCTTGATGCCCTGCATCAATCACAATCGTAACAGACTTTTTCATGACCAAAAAATCATGCCTGATATATCCTATACTATTTTGATACTGAATATTGTACCAACCATCCTCATAGCCAATCACTACTACTTCAGCATTTTTTGGCAATACTAAAACTACATCCGATTCATATGTATTAGAAACTCTACAGTTCACCAAACTCGTTGTATAACCTATATTGTTTTCTAATGTTGATATAGTTGTATCGTCGTTATAATCTGTCTTAGAAGACTCCTGTTGACTTATTTTTTCAACCTCTATTATATTTTCTTGTATAGGTTCTGACGCCCATACGCGCATCTCTTTTGTGTTGCAACCAATACACAACAAACTTCCTATGATAAAGAGAATTGAAATCATATTGCGTTTTTTATTTTTCATTTAATAATCATACTCCCTTCTATGTACAATATATTATAGACG
>CAJUHQ010000144.1 GCA_910586095.1 uncultured Lachnospiraceae bacterium
TAACACGCTCTATTACAGAAGAAAAACCCTATCAATGGGTCGGGAAGAGTGATGGTTCTTATGTGATTATGGAGCCAAAAAAAATGATAGAGCCTGGGACACAGGTATATTTGGAGCTTACAGGTAGTAAATATGATTTTTTTACAGAACAAGAGATTATAAATGATCTGTCAGAATATGGTTTTTTGCTTCGTATTCCAGTTTTTTTCGATGGAGAAACACAAAAAAAGACGATCAATAATAATTTTATTCCGTGGCGTCAATCTTTTTGCATGGCAGATGAAATTATAAGTTTTGGAGAGTTGGTTTTTGAGGAGACTTTTTTTGATGTGATTCCATTAATTGGAGATGGAATTAAAGGATATGCATATATTTCTACTAGACAGTCCAGTGCGAATATGGCTATTCGACACAAAATTTTTCTAAAAAATATGTATGTTACAGATGACGGTAAAGATTTGATCCCCAAATGGGCATTTTTTACTCGATGTATTGTGAATATAGATGATTTGACACCTACGGCATCGAGAGAGGGATTTACTAAAGATCATAAGCTGATGAAAGTTAAAAATCAGATTGAAAAGTGTATGTTTGATTATTTTGTATCACTGTCCCAATATGATGTCAGAAAATTAAAACAGATTACACAGATTCATAATATAGCCATTAAATCTTTAGTCATGGAAAATGAGCAAATTTTTAAACTATTTTTTCCATTTTTGACATTTCCTACCAATCAAGGAATCTTGACAGGATTTCAACTTATAAATGCATCCAAGAAAATGCCTGTCAATTATTGTGTAGAGGTTGATGATTTTCGTAGGCTTTGTCCTTTAGTAGAAGGAACCGAAAGTTTATTGGTAAATGGTGGCTATATCTATGATGCAGGTATTTTGCAAAAGCTGCCTCAATTTTATAAAAATGTAAAAGTTGCTGTTTTTAATAATAGTTCCTATGAAAATATTTTAGCAGAACCATCACAAGAATTTATGATGGAGATGGAAGAATTTAGGCGTTATGCGAACAAGGGGCTTGAACCTTTTCATTGTACAGTCTCTTTTAAAAGTTTTTCTCCGGTCAGTTTGCAAGCATTATTTATCCAGGGAGAAGATGTATTGCTTGACGAAGCAATGGATAGCAGTAGTTTTTCAGGTTTCTTTGAAGGGTTTGAGTTTGAGGAAACTCAAGAAGAAGGCGGCAATCAACTGTATTTGAACAGCAATAATAGTTTTGTCAAGAATCTCTGGCAGGTACACGACGAAGCACTTGCCTGCACGCTCATACAAGTAATTTATATACAAGCACTGCTCGCTGGGCATTATACAGTAACAGGTGGGGATATGGAGCTAATGAATAAAAGTTTGCAAAAACTGATGGAATATGCCTTGTATGGTACAGATAAGGGGGGACTTTTCTAATGATGTTTCAAGGAATAAGGCCAAGTACTATCGGAACGGAGGAACTATCTCTTCTGGTAAGTAGAGCACAGTCTCTGACAAAGGGCGGCTATGATCTATACGATCAGAATTATGAAGTATTATCAGCGCTTGTTAAAAAGATTTTACCGCTTGCAAAACAGGAAAAGGAATGGTATCTGTATTTTGATGCGATATATGAGTTATTTTATTTAGATAAACGCAATAGTAACTACATAGAAATTGTAAAATATGCAGAAGTGTATTACAAAGATAGCGCACTTTATATGGACAGAGAGATTCCTAATTATCCAGGCACTACTATGAGCTTTTTAAATCCTTGGATTTATCATCTTATTTTTACAACGTATCGCGATTATTGTCAGATTGATGATGCTAAGATGGAGCTTTTTATGAAAAATTATAAAGAAGCGGTTTTTAAGTATGGGAAGATTTATGAATATTATAATGATGAAATGTCTCTGAGCATACTCTATCGTGATATAGACAGGACAAAAGCAGCAGCACGAAATTTTGTAAAGTATGAAAAAGAGATGAAGAGTTGTTATATATGTGGACACTTGCATTATTTGTCTCATTTTCTGTTGATCGATCAGAATAAAAAAGCAGAAGAATTGATGCTAGATTTTATTCATAAAAATATTCCTCAAAAACATTTGTGGTGTTACCAATATTGTGAGAATGCACAACTTGATTCCATGTATGAGCATATGATATATAATGAGATTCAGTTTGGTAAAATAGAAGGATTTCACTATTTTTATGAAACTTACTGGGAAAAATTGCCACGCGAAACACAATGGAATACAAATAGTAGTTCCTTTGCGAGAATGTTGTGTGTATATAGTGGATGGTATGATGGCGTAGAAGAAGATTTGCATATGGTGGTAGAAGATATGGAGAATGAAAAAAAATCTACAACTATAGACAATATGCAATCATTTTTGCAATGGTGGTGCTATTTTAGTTTGCTTGACAGAGGAGGTATTCATACCGTCTTACTCTCGCTTCCAGGTCTAGAGCCAGACGAACAAGGACAAATTACCACACTAGCAGCCTGTAGATATATGGAGGAAAAGGCAGATGAGTATGGAAGAAAATTCTCACAGGTACGAGCACAATTTGATTATGACTTTATAAAGAGTTCTTATGCAAAAGCAATTTTGCCAGGTGATCTTAAATAATTTATTTTTATAGAAATTACTTTGATTTAATAGACTAGTTTGAAAATCTTTACAAGAATATAGTACATTGCAAGAAAGTATCATTATAAAAATAATAGGACACGTTTTATAAATTTTGGCGCTATTTATTTAAAGCTAATGTTATATAAATACTCATTTGATATTTTCTTGAATTTTATTAAAATGTATTGTACAATAAGAACGAAATAAAAATAGATGTATTTTACAATCTAAAAAATTGTAAGAAAAGATACATCAAATACAAACAGAGAGGAACATACAATGGATATTAAAGAGCAGATCAATAAAATTATGGAGGAAGTTTCTAAGAATCCTAATATTAAAGAACAGTTTGAGAAGGAACCTGTAAAGGTAATAGAGAAGGTAATTGGTGTTGATTTACCCGACGATATTGTTATGAAAATTATTGATGGTGTAAAGGCAAAACTAACTATGGATGGTGTATCTAAAGTTGCTGGTACTTTAAAGGGGATGTTTAAGTAATCAAAATTTCCTGCTTGACATTTCACAATGGATACCCTATTATATACTATAAAGTTGAGAAATGATAATAAAATTAAAGAAATCTATATCCTTAAATGCGATGAAGGTGCAAAGTAAATTTGTATGTTCTGCCAGAGAGTGGAGGTCAGCGGCTGGAAGCCTCCTCAGTTCACATATAGTATTGAATTTCACACCAGAGCAGCTTTTTTGAAACATTGTTATTTAAAATGTAAACAATAATGCTGTAGAAAAAGACGTGGGGAACGCGTTATGTTCATTGAGTGTTTGCAAAACTCTGTAAAGAACAGATGTTTGTGAAAATATGGGTGGTACCGCGGTTTATTCGTCCCTTGTAGAATGATTTTCTATGAGGGATTTTTTAATGCATACAAACGTGATAAATTTAATAAAATAGCTAGAAATTTCGCAAAATATTTGATGAATTGTGGACAGTATAACACTCAGAGTGTACAGATGAATATAAGATTTCAAGTTTGTGTTTGTGTGATAATTACAAACCTAAAATGTGCAATAAACAATATGGAAATGAGGTAAAAAATGAAAGAAAAATTAGAAAAAATTAAATCAGAAGCTATTCGACAAATTAATGAAAGTGAAGCCTTAGACAAATTAAATGATGTGCGTGTCACTTTTCTTGGAAAAAAAGGCGAGCTCACAGCCGTGCTAAAAAGCATGAAGGATGTCTTGCCAGAGGATAGACCCAAAATCGGGCAACTTGTCAATGAAGCGCGTGAAGAGATTGAACGAGTATTGGATGAAGCGCGCACCAATATGGAGCGTCGAATTCGTGAGGCAAAGTTAAAAGCTGAAGTCATTGATGTGACTCTTCCTGCACAAAAAAATAGTGTTGGGCATCGCCATCCCAATACTATTGCACTTGAGGAAGTTGAGCGGATTTTTGTTGGAATGGGATACGAGGTAATAGAAGGACCAGAGATTGAGAAAGATTACTACAATTTTGAGGCACTCAATATACCAGCAGATCATCCTGCAAAAGATGAGCAAGACACTTTTTATATCAATGGAGATATTCTTCTTAGAACACAGACATCGGGAGTACAAGTTCACGAGATGGAAAAGGGAAAACTTCCAATTAGAATGATAGCACCTGGACGCGTATTTCGTGCAGATGAGGTAGATGCAACTCATTCTCCTTCTTTTCATCAGGTAGAGGGACTTGTTATTGACAAGAAGATTACTTTTGCAGATTTGAAGGGTACACTTGCAGAATTTGCGCGTGAGCTTTTTGGAGAGGATACAAAGGTAAAATTCCGTCCGCATCATTTCCCGTTTACAGAGCCATCAGCAGAGATGGATGTGTCTTGCTTTAAATGTGGTGGAGAAGGTTGTCGTTTCTGCAAGGGAGAAGGTTGGTTGGAGATTTTAGGTTGTGGTATGGTGCATCCTAAAGTGCTTACCATGTGCAATATTGATCCAGAAGAATACACTGGATTTGCATTTGGTGTTGGTCTTGAGCGAATTGCACTCTTAAAATATGAGATTGATGATATGCGATTATTGTATGAGAATGATATTCGGTTCTTAAAACAATTTTAATACGATTTTATTGGACTCTTATGCAAAAAGCAGAGGAGAATTACACAGATTTATATTTTGCAATTAAGGCGCCCACAATTATGGGCAGATAGGAGTGACTATATGAATACACCATTATCATGGATTAAGGCATATGTGCCTGATCTTATATGTGAAGATCGAGAGTACTGTGATGCAATGACACTTTCAGGCACAAAAGTAGAAGGATTTAGGAGGCTTGATAAAAATCTTGAAAAAATTGTAGTGGGACATATTGAAAAGATTGAGCGGCATCCTGCTGCGGACAAACTAATCATTTGCCAAGTAAATATCGGTTCTGAAACCATACAGATTGTGACAGGAGCATCCAATCTCAAAGAAGGAGATTATGTGCCCACTGTTTTGGATGGAGGTAGGGTTGCAGGTGGACATGATGGTGGTCCCCTTCCAGAAAATGGCGTTAAAATCAAAGCAGGAAAACTGCGCGGTATAGAGTCAAATGGTATGATGTGCTCGATCGAAGAACTAGGCGCAAGTCGTGATTTGTATCCTGAAGCACCAGAAAATGGAGTATATGTATTTCAAAAAGCAGTGACACCAGGAGAAGATGCCATAGAAGCATTAGGTCTTCGTGATACTGTTGTAGAGTATGAGGTTACTTCAAATCGTGTAGATTGCTACAGCATTATAGGAATTGCAAGAGAAGCGGCAGCAACTTTCAAAAAGTCTTTTGTACCACCAGCAGTGACTATAAAAGGAAATAATGAGGATGCAAAAGATTATATTTGTGTAGAAGTACAAGACACAGATTTGTGTCCGCGCTACTGTGCAAGAGTATGTAAAAATATCAAGATTGCTCCTTCTCCAGAATGGATGCAAAGAAGGCTTTCCGCCTGCGGAATCAGACCTATCAATAATCTTGTTGATATTACAAATTATGTGATGCTAGAGTGTGGACAGCCTATGCATGCCTATGATTTGAGTACAGTGGCAGGTAACAAAATTATTGTCAGACGCGCTAAAGATGGAGATACATTCCAGACTCTTGATGGGCAAATGCGAAAGCTCGATTCAGAGATACTCATGATTTGTGATGCAGAAAAGGAAATTGGAATCGCAGGTATTATGGGAGGCGAGAATTCAAAGATCACACAAGATGTTCAGACAGTACTGTTTGAGGCTGCAACTTTTCATGGTGCTAATATTCGCAAGTCTGCAAAAAGAGTGGGGTTGAGAACAGATGCATCTGGAATCTTTGAGAAGGGGCTAGATCCTAGAAATGCAGAATATGCAATTAACAGGGCTTGCCAATTAATTGAAGAGCTTGAATGTGGTGAAGTTGTAGGAGGAATTGTCGATGTAAAACAGCCTCTTTTGGATCTTCGACAGATTCGTTTTGAACCTGAACGCATCAATCAATTTCTTGGCACAGACATTTCTAAACAGGACATGTTAGAGATCTTTGATAGACTAGAATTGGTGTATGATACAAATACAGATATGATTACGGTACCTTCATTCCGTCAGGATATAGAATGTTTTGCCGATATTGCGGAAGAAGTCGCACGATTTTTTGGATATGACAAAATTCCAACCACACTTCCTACAGGTGAGGCAACGGCTGGTAAGATTTCCTTTAAACTTAGGATAGAACAGAAAGCACGGGATATTGCCGAATATTGTGGCTTTTCACAGGGAATGTGTTATTCTTTTGAAAGTCCAAAAGTTTTTGATAAATTGCTGATACCTGATGACAGTCCATTGCGACAGGCAATTACAATTTCCAATCCATTAGGTGAAGATTTTTCTATTATGAGAACCATTTCTCTCAATGGTATTTTGACTTCTCTTTCTGTGAATTATAACAGAAGAAATAAAAACGTGCGATTGTATGAGTTGGGAAATATTTATATCCCCAAAAGTCTTCCTATAGAGGATTATCCAGATGAAAGGATGCAATTTACATTAGGAATGTATGGTGAAGGTGATTTCTTTACCATGAAAGGTGTGATTGAGGAATTTTTTGAAAGTGTTGGTATTAAAAAAATCACCTATGATCCCAATGCTCAAAAGTCATTTTTGCATCCAGGACGTCAGGCGCTTATCAAATACAAAGATGCAGTTGTTGGCTATCTTGGAGAAGTGCATCCAGATGTGACTGATAATTATGATATAGATACACGTGTTTATGTGGCGGTTTTAGATATGCCTGAGATTTTACCATATACAACCTTTGACAGAAAATATGAGGGAATCGCAAAATATCCAGCAGTCTCTCGCGATATTAGTATGGTCGTTCCAAAAAATATTCTTGTTGGAGATATTGAGAAGGTGATTGAGCAGCGTGGTGGAAAGATTTTGGAAGAATATCAATTATTTGATATTTATGAGGGAAGCCAGATTAAGCAAGGGTATAAGTCTGTGGCATACTCTATTACATTTAGAGCAAAAGATCGCACTCTCGAAGAAAGTGATGTGTCTAGTGCGATGAAAAAGATTTTGAATGGGTTAGAGGGGATGGGTATTGAGCTTCGCGCTTAATCTATTCAGGATAAATGAAACAAACTTACGTCTACCTGCTTTAGTGGACGTATCAATCAAGATAGGTTGAACTGTTGGTTTGGTTTTATAATATCTGCCATAAAATAGTAAGATGTATTAAGCCATAAAATATGGCTTAATACATTATCATTTCACAAGATTGAGTGGTAAAAATAGATAAGGGATTGATTATGGAAGAACTCTTAAAAAAAGATTTTTATTTTGAACTGCCACCAGAATTGATCGCACAAGACCCATTAGAGGATAGATCCAGTTCTAGATTGCTAGTATTAGATAAAAAAACAGGTGATATTGAACACAAAAAATTTACAGATATTGTAGAGTATCTTCACGAGGGGGATTGTCTTGTTCTCAACAATACCAAAGTGATACCCGCAAGGCTGATGGGTGTAAAAGCAGATACAGGAGCAGCAATAGAAGTGCTTTTGTTGAAGCGACGTGAGAATAATGTGTGGGAAACCCTTGTAAAACCTGGAAAAAAAGCGCGCAAGGGTGTAGAGATCTATTTTGGAGATGGTGTGCTAAAAGGAACTATCATAGATATTGTAGAGGAAGGAAATCGACTAATACAATTTTCATATGAAGGAATATTTGAGGAAGTTCTTGATAAGTTGGGAGAAATGCCACTTCCTCCTTATATTACCCATAAACTTCAAGACAAAAATCGCTATCAAACTGTGTATGCAAAGTATGAAGGTTCTGCGGCTGCTCCTACAGCAGGATTACATTTTACAGAGGAGCTTTTAGGACGTATAAGAGAAAAAGGGGTGTATATTGCCTATGTGACTCTTCATGTAGGATTGGGGACTTTTCGACCAGTCAAAGAGGACAATCTTTTGGAACATCATATGCATTCAGAATTTTATCAAGTAACGCAGGAGGCAGCAGATCTGATTAATCATACAAAAGCACTGGGAGGACGCGTGATCTGTGTGGGAACCACAAGTTGTCGTACGATAGAGAGCGCAGCGGATGAAGAAGGAAAAATCAGAGCGGGAAGCAATGATACAGAGATTTTTATTTATCCTGGTTATCAGTTTAAAGTGCTCGATCTTTTGATTACAAATTTTCATCTTCCAGAGTCTACATTAATTATGTTAGTGTCTGCGCTTGCAGGGCGTGAACAAACACTTCATGCATACAATACTGCAGTAAAGGAACGATATCGTTTTTTTTCTTTTGGTGATGCGATGCTTATAATTTGACACAAAATGTTACATTTGTGAAGTAAAGAGTTTAGAGTTGCCCGGTAGGTAGAGATTACCTGTCGGGTAATTTTTTTGAATTTTTCTAGAAAAAACTTTCCGTAAAACCATTGACAACGTAGGTGGCAGTGTTAGAGTACGAGTACGATAAAACAACGAAACATTGAACCACAAGGAGGTAGAGATTATGGAAGGATTATTAGCAAAAAAAATTATGGAACTGGAAGGAATGACAGCAGAGGAGCTTATGAGTGCATATGGTTATGTAAGAGATGTGAATTTGAGCAAAATATGGAATGGGAGAACCTTCTGGTGAATATCAGACAGCTTGCTACAAGGAAATCATTAAAAGAATGAGCAAATAAGGAGGAAAAAGTTATGAATAACAAGAAAGTGATTGAGACAATCGAAAAGAAGTTGGAAGTCAAGGTTGAGAAGGTATTGGAGGTAAAACAGGATGGCAAGGAAATCATCGCCGATGTGAATGTTGGAGAGACCAGCTGCCGCAAGGTAGTCCTCAAAGAGTCGAAAAACCAGTATG
>CAJUHQ010000145.1 GCA_910586095.1 uncultured Lachnospiraceae bacterium
CCTGCTTCAGCAGGCGTACAAATCAGGATGGTGAAATTTTATATTTCACACTAATTCCCATGTCGCAGCTTTGTTGTGACTCAAATGTAGATTATAATTATATCATTTATATAAGATCTTGTATACTTGTTTATAATTTTATCCATAATTTTTTTAAAGAAGAAGTTACACAAGCCAGTGAAAATTTTCCACAGTAAAGCTTATCAATTTACTTAGGTAGATTGTCG
The DNA here is from genome assembly GCA_910586095.1 of uncultured Lachnospiraceae bacterium. Lineage (GTDB taxonomy): Bacteria > Bacillota > Clostridia > Lachnospirales > Lachnospiraceae > COE1. The sequence goes on from CAJUHQ010000145.1 coordinate 228, forward strand.
ATAAAGACCTATTAGTGACTTGCATTAAATCTAAAATCTATGTTTCATAACTGCTTCTTTACAAACGATTTCATTCTTTTTAATAGTATTTTATCCCCCTTCTGTCAACTAGCTTGAACCATTTTCAGTTCTTATTATTTTATAGTGAGTAGAGTACATTTTCATAGTCCTTGACATAATACTTGATGTTCTTTCGGCCTTTTTGAATAATTGTATGGCCTTCTTTTTCAAGCATTTCTTTTTGTGTTTCAATTCCTCCTGGATATTTTGCATTTAATTCTCCGTTTGCTTTTAATGTTCTCCAATAAGGTGTTTTGTTATCTTTACGTTGAAAACTTGCCCATGCAACAATTGAAACAAATATTCCGGCTGTAATTGGTTCTGTAAAATCAGCCCCACTTACCTTTGCAAAATAGTCTCTTATTGTACTTATAGTAATCAATTTTCCATAGGGTACAAGTCGCATTATTCTGTCATAATCAATTGGTGGCGCAAAATACATTTTGTCTCCACCATATTTTTCTATACTTTTTTCATCTGTAATCACCTGAAATTTAGGCATATCTTTACTGTCATTCAACATTGCATTAAAATCCTTGTTATCTTCATTTGCCATAGATAAACACCTCCTACACAAAATCATAATTGAAAAGAAAACTATAGGCAATGAGACAGTTCAAAAAATTTATGGCTTTTTATTTTTTAATAGACTTGCTTTACTGTCTTAATATAGTCTTTTGTAATTTGTTTAAAAACAGAATGTAACTATAATTATTATTAAAACTTGTATATATGTTTCAAAAATGTTCAACTAGTTATCATTTCTTGATAAAATAATAACAAATTAAAAGGTTATGTAACATTGTAAAAATAAATGCTTTTTTGCTGTTATACTTAGTTCTACAATAAAAAGAGAAAATTAGTCACGCAATCAAGAAGCTTTGCAAATTTATCATGAGTAGGATAATTATGGAATTAATGAAAAGGCTTGTGCATATCGAAAGAATCTGGATAAACGATAACACAAGTACAAGAGCATAAGATAAAACAGTATAAAAATAGAATGTTATAGAAATGAGACAAAACATATAAATACTATAGAGGCAGGATAACCTACCCCTATAGTCCATTTAACTCCCATCTGCCCGCCTTAGCGGACACTCCAATCAGGATGGGTGAAATTTTATATTTCACACTAACTCCCATCTGCCCGCCTTAGCGGGCACTCCAATCAGGATGCGTGAAATTTTATATTTCACGCTAATTTCTTTATTTCTGGGTTAAAACAGGATATCATACTTACTGTAAAACCACATATTCCAGTACACAAAAACATAGCCGCCATACCGCTTCCGGCATGATTCCCCACAATTGCTCCCACTATTCTTGCAAATTTGTTACCTGAAACCATAAAAGGCTCAAAAACATAATCTGCTAGATATCCGCCTAGGATAATTCCAAAGGGGATTGTGCTGTACTGGATGGCATTTCTGACTGCAAATACTCTTCCTTGCATAGCAGTAGGAACCCTACGATACAATATCGCATTTTGGGATGCCTGTATAAAGGGAATTGGCAGGCTAGCAGCAACCGCAGCAATCGTCCACCAGAATACATTTTTTCCAACTGCCATCATCAAGTCTCCAAACAAAAAGGACAATGCCGCCGAAACATAAATTGCGGCTGCCTTATGACGACTCTCTTTTTTTATGGAAACAATAATGCCCCCTACAATTCCTCCGGCTCCCATACACGCATTTACGATTCCAAGCACAATGCTATCACCGAAACTTCTCGATAAAATCATGGGTGAGAGAATATTTTCATAGGTGAGCCTTGAAAAAAAGTTAATCAGCGCCATTGTCAGCATCATATACAAAATGCCTTTTTCGTTTTTGAGAAAGGAAAATCCTTGCGCTATCCCAGCAAAAGGAGAACTATATGTTTTGTTCTGTACCTGTTCAGGGATAGTGATAAAAAACAGTAGCACGCAAAAAGCAAAAACAAAGCTTGCCAGATCAATTAGCAGGATAAGAGAAAGTCCGCCTGCTGCAAACAGAAAAGCAGCCAGAGTAGGACTAAATACCACGATCAAATTATTGGAAAAAGAGTTCATCCCACTCACATTTGAAATCTTTTCTTTTGGTACAAGACGCCCTGTCGCTACTGCGGATGCAGGCTGCTGAAAGGCGTTTGTTATACCAATCACCGTATTGATCATATAAATATTCCAGACCTCTAGACGACCCACAACTAAAAAGGCCAATACAGCCAGTGAGCCAAATGCCGCAATGCTGTCAGAAACCAGCATGATTGTTTTTTTGTTATGCCTATCTATGAAGCTGCCTACGAACAGGCTTAAAAGGACATAGGGCACATAATTACAAAATGACATCATTGAAACAGACATTGCCGAATGGCTCTGCTCATATGCCCATAAAACAAGCGCAAATCCAGTCATGGAACTGCCAAGTCCAGATACGCTTTGACTAAACCACAAAATAATATATTTCTTAAATAATGTTTCTTCCATTGAATTTTCTCCATTCTATTCTTAATCTTTCTGAATAAAAAGTACAAAATCCAATGTGGACGATCGTTTTACCTCTGCACAAATTTCGTCCAGTCACCAGACTTTGTACAGAGTTCTTTGCTTAGGTCAATCACCAAATGGCAAATCATATTTTCCACCTCCCCAAGTTGTCTTTCATGAAATAATATAGCATGAAAGAATTTTTTAGTCAATTTAACCTCATATCGCAGCTTTACTGCGACTCAAATCATGATGAAAAATATCAAAACAAAGTGCCTTACCAAATCACGTTTATCTAGTTTGTTTTATAAGTATCAATCATATTTTATTTGGTTTTCCAATCCCAAATACTGAATTGTTTGTTATTGTTTGTTTCTTTTTCTTCAAAAGTATACAGATAATGAAATAGTTGCTCGTTATTATGTAGAATACCATTTTGTTCACATTTTTGATGAAAAAACGGTCACAGTATATGCACCCGTGAGAGCAACCACGATATAAACTTATTCCGTTTGCTTTCACAAAGTGCATTTTTATCACCTTACAGAGTAGCACAATGTTTCTTGTGTGCTTTTAGTTTTTTCATTGCCCAATCATAATGGCTTGCTGTAACACTGACAAAATAAGAGCCTAATGTGCTTGTGCCAACCCATTTATAAACACCTTTTGTAAACAGTTCTTCATTTGAAAAAGTTTCGGCTAGTTGCATGATTTTTGTGTGAGAATGTTGAAGCATATTCTTTGCATCTTCCAAGGATGTAGATTGATGTTTTTTCCAAAATTCCACATTCATATTGCCGTAGGTTTTCCAATTATATGGCTCTGGAATAAATGGTTTGTGATCGCTATTCTGATTTGAATGTACCCAGTTTAGCAAAAGCTGATGCCATTCATAAAGATGGATTAAAATATCGCGAAGGTTCTTATCTCTTTTCCAGTGAGCTTCTTTCTTTCTCTCATCATTGGAAAAATCAAAAGAAATTGCTAACTCCTTTTGTGTTAATTCAGAAATAAGAACGTTTAACTTTTCATAATTTGTAGTTGCTGTTGTCAGTAAATCTGCCTTTGTTGTTGGTCTGCTCATATTTATTTTTCCTTTCTTTGTTTTGACAATGTGTATTTTTGCGCATACAAATACCCAAAGTGCTTCTTTTTTATAACAATATATTGTTATTTTCCTATATCTGTAATTTTATATCTTAAGATAGTTTTTAAATTTTCTTTTTTGGTGCGGTTGGCATTATTCAAATATAGTTCACGATGTTCTTGTTCTGTACGCTTGTAATTGTGTTCCAAACAATATCGCTCCATAATCGCAAATGACGCTGGTTCATTGTCAAATGCTCCCTTATGTAATATCTGAACGCACATACCATCACAGATGGTTTCAAAAGAAATGCTTGGAAGATATGGATGATCTTTCTTTTTCCTAACTGCCTCTAATGCCATATCAAATAGTTGTTTCGTAATAAAATCGGGTTGTCGTATCATAATGTTGTATTGCAATTCTTCCTTTATTAATTTTTCTTTTTCAGAAGCTTTGCGCCATATACCCTCTAAGGGATACACGGAATAATCCGTTATTTCATGTTCTTTTTTAGCAAATGATTTATATATCATTTTAATTTTATAAGATACCAAAAACAGGGCAGCAACTTTATTTGAAAAGATTTCATCATTAGGATTTCCATTGCCAGAAATAACAATGTATTTTTGAGCTGGAACATCAATAACACAAGGATTTGTATTTACATTGTATATCTCTTTTTCTTGTTTTTTCCATTCAAATTTCATTTATAATTCTCACTTTCTCAAATGTTATTTATAATTACATAATACTACATATATACTGACATCCTATGTCAAGATTGATATTTTTCATAAATTTTCTTTGCCTGTTTGGCTATAATATCTCTTAGATATACAGGCGCTATAATATCTACCTGCGCTCCAAATGATAATAGATATCCTATTAGCCATTCATCTTCTGGCATTTCAACAGATACAATTAAATCACCATTTTCTTGTTTGCTTATTTGTGTTCGATCAAATTCATCATAAACACGATAGGACATATTTTGTGGAAAACATAGAACGATTGTATTGTAAGTTTCATGGGGGGATTGGTCCAATTTTGGAAGCGAACTTTTTTGAAAACCATCTGTAAGAACTTCTAAATCTATAATACGAGTCAGCTTAAACATACGATAATCTTGCTTTTTTGTACAATACGCCTGTAAGTACCAAGACATAGACTTATATGACATTTTTAACGGCTGGACAATTCTTTCACTAATTGTTCCATAGGAATTTGCATAGGTTATTTTTACACATTTTTGATGAATGATTGCTACTTTTAGCGATTCAAATTTCTCCTTGTCAGTTCCTTTATTTCCCCATCTGGAAAAATCCACTTCAAGCCAATTCTCTGAACTAAGATGAAATAGAGCAGAAAGTTTTTGCAATGTTTGACTGTTGTCACTATTTTGCGTAAAGTTTATGCTTTGTAAGGCTGTCAATATTTCCTGCTTTTCTTTTTCTGACAATACAATTTTATCCAAAACAAAATTGTTCATCAAATGAATACCACCATTTCGACCTGCTTCTGTATAAATGGGGATACCTGCTCCACTCAAAGCATCAATGTCTCTGTAAATGGTTCTTACAGAAACTTCAAATTTTTCTGCTAATTCTGGAGCGGTAGCCTGTCCCTTATCCAGCAAATAATACACAATCTTAAATAGTCTACTTTCTTGCATGAGTAATCCCTCCTGACTATTATCATAGCATTTAAAACCTGACATATTATGTCAATATTTATTATAATTTCTTTTTTGGCAAATGGCAATTGAGGAAATATCCTTTTGGATTTTAATATTGTGCTTATCATTTCTGTGATCTAGTTTTTTATCTTATATTTCTCTCTTTTTTATTGACACTGAAAAGCATAGGTGATATATTTGTCATATAAAGAGATAAATATATCACATCAATAGGAGGAATACTATGAAAATGAACAAGATGAAAATTTGGGTTGCCTGTGGGATTTTCTGTGTTTTGAGCGTGCTTATTTCGTCATGGTACGCGGTTACATTTAATGATTCGCGCCTGGTAGTTCCAATGGATTGTACAGATTATGTATTTCACATAAAGGATTTGCCAATGATTGTTTCAGTTTCATGCACTTGTCTTTATGTGCTCTCTCTGTTTACTATGCTTTTTATCTATGTAAAAAGAAAACAAAGACAAGTGGAAGAAACCAACATCACTCGTAAAATTAATCCAAGACTAGGGTTTTTAGGAGTGTTGGGCTTTTTGGGTTTTGTTGGTTTCTGGACATATCCTATAGATGGCAGAGTTTCTCCATTTGCGTTTTTCCTTTTCTTTGGATTTTTTGGTTTTTTCTATGAAGGGAAGATGTCAGGAACATTTATGGACGAACGTTTCCGTGAAAATATAGCCTGCGCCAAACTCAAAGCATATAGAATCACTTTCTCGATCATGTTTGTTGCGTTACTGGTTCTTTGCCAGGGAAAACTTTTTGGAAGTCTCGAATACACTCTGATTGCTGCAATTATCATTCTTTCTCTTGCATTAGCTTTGGGGCTTTTCCTCTCTGAATATTTGCTGTATCATTATGACCATGACGAGCAGGCAGATCAAGGTGAGGCATAAAGTATGACAGAATTTGAATGTAGACTAAAAAAGTATCGGCAAATGAAAGACTTGACTCAGGAACAATTGGCAGAAAAAGTAGGAGTGCGCAGAGAAACGATTATGCGTTTGGAAAAAGCACAATATAATCCGTCATTGAAATTGGCAATTGATATTTCTAGGGTGGTTGAAGCGACTATTGAAGAGATTTTTGTCTTTAAATAAAAAAGCTAACGCAACGTTTTAAAATTAAATGCGAAAAGAGTTGAATAAACTCTATCGCATTTTTTATTTTATCAAAAGACGAAAAGGAGATGTTTTAGCCTCTTTTCTTTCATGTTATGTTGGTACATTTTGCTTAGTTGTTACTCAAACCTCTGCAAATTTAAATTTGAATTTTTATATATTCACATCGAACACCGCCTTTATTTGCCCATTCTCTATGAAAAACTCTATTTCAAACCAAAAATCCAACTGTTCTCCAAAACTCGTTGGATTGTAACACACCCTATCCCTATTATCAGTTTCAAGCCTTGATTCGTCTATATCATCTATATCTTCCATACAGGATTTTTGAAAATGGTCTACTATAAACTTTTTATCTTCATATTCTTCCCACATAGCCAATTGCTCAACCAACCATTTTCCAAATCCTAAACAGGCATTTTCTGATGTCAGCTCTGCGTTACTATAAGAGGCCCATGAAAGTTTCGGCGGAATACTAGATACAAGTTTTGCGTATTCTTCGTCTGCAATCGTATCTACCATCAATTTAATCAACTCCTGTGCTTTTGTCTTAAATCCTGATTCTATCATTTTATCTCTCCTTCTTAAACTTCGATTTTTTAAGATATCCATAAACTTTCAATTGAAAACCTAACCTTGCTGAGTAAAAAACAAGTAAACAATCTCATGCTGCCTTGTTTGCACTCTTGGCTTACCTGACTTTAGTAAGAAGATCATCATCCATTTCAAAAAACTTACACCTACACTCAGGGCAAACTGATGGAATGATCAGCGGACAAAATTTTAATTTCACATATTTGATATGCAACTCCTCTATGGCTATTAAACAATCTTTCTCCTTCAGGTTATCTCCTCTTGTCGAAACATAATATGGAAACGAATGTCCGCAGCATGGACACCGCCAAAAAAGTCTGGGGGTAAATCTAAACAAAACAACCAAAAAGGAAAGCAGAAATGATATGGCGGTTACTAAGATTAAAAGTGCCAGGAATGGATAGTTATCTGCCATGACACTCAGTTCCATATCCTTACCATAAATAATCACGGGAACAAACAACACCATGCTGCCTAAGCAAAAAATGACAAAGCATCCCCATTGTATCAAAAATGCCGCTTTCGCAAAGGCACAACATCGCCGGAATCGGAGCGGCATTTGTGGGAAAACATACGGAAATGGTTTTGATGTATTTTCTTGTTGCAATCGCCAGCTTACAATATCATCTGTAGATTTTTTCATTATCTTGTCCTCTGATGACTCCTTAAAGTCTTACATACTACTATACTTGCTCCCTTATAGCTTGATAAAAGTATCTGCTCCTAAATAATAGTTCCGTGTTTTTGGCAATTCTTCCTCGGTGGCGTCTTTTTTCTAATCCAAAACAAATCTTCAATTTATCCATCTTTCAAATCCGGCGCTGTCTTCTGCCGCATGAACTGCATCAGAAAGATGTTCATAATACCCTGCTCCCGCGCAGATATTCCCCACATTTATCATGTCTTCAAACCATATACAGTAACAAGCCATTTCCTGATCCTCGTATATTGGAGGATCATCCTCATAATCTCCAGTACCAGGCAAACAAGTGCCTGCGCAAAGAAACAAACGGTATTGTCTAGTACCATAACGGCATATTCCTGCCTTAATAATTGTATCACCTAATCCTGCTATATTCATACCCGTTTTCCTTCAATTCAAATTGGGGGACTCAGACCAATTTATAATTCTTTGATAACTTCAATGGCAAACAAGATACACAAACATATTCTTTATATTTCCATTCTTTCCCTGTAAATAGTCGGCTGTGGAACCAACAAAAAGAACGTTTCTGTTTTCATCATAGCAGCAAAAGACCTTTCCGCTGCTGGCTTTGTATTTTTTAATGGTAGGATAATCAATGCCATATCGCTTCAGCACAGACTTATTTGCAACCCAGTCATCCTTTTTGAGATCAAAGTATTCTTCATACCGCTATCCCTTTATTTCCAATTCGTATTCCGCGCTCTGATAGTCCACGCAGGCAAGCGCCTCTATCAA
>CAJUHQ010000146.1:0-1876 GCA_910586095.1 uncultured Lachnospiraceae bacterium
AGAATATTTATGAATCGCTGACCCGTGAAGAAAAGCGTACACTGTGGCGGTCCGTCATATCGGAAATACGCATTGACAGTGAAAACAATATCACGGGTATTTCTTTCGGGTAGTGTTGTACTAATTTAACACTACCTGTAGGCTCATCCGCAAATAAGATTTCTGGTTCATTCATCATACTTCGACAAATACAAGCTTTTTGAAGCTGTCCTCCTGAAACTTGAGCAATACTGCGATCTCCTAGATCTGCAATAGAAAACTTCTGCATCAGTCTTTTTGCATCTGCTATTAATGCTGACTTTGATTTCCCTTTCTTGCCTTTATTTGCTTGCATAACTGGCAACAAGATATTTTCTAGAATATTCAAATTTGACATCATATTCATCTGCTGAAATACAAATCCCATCCGGCGCAATCGCAGATCTGCCTTTTCATCCTCAGTAAGTTTAGTAATTTCTGTTTGTTTTAACCATATTTTTCCCTCAGAAGGCTGATCCATACCTGCCACATTATAAAGTAGGGTTGATTTTCCTGAACCAGATGGTCCCATAATCGCTACCATCTCCTCTGGCTTCACATCAAAAGAAATTTGATATAGAATAGCTTCTTTACTTAATTGTTCCACACGTAACAGTGATTTCATCTTTTTATTCCCTTCCTACACAACACTCATATGCTCTTATTTGTTGAATATTGGCAATACCAATCCAAATTGACACAACTGTGACCAATAATATAATGGCAGGTATTACGAATAACACTTGTTCCCAGGCAATGACAAAACGAAAATGATCTGCCCCAAAAGATTTGAGTATAATTCCACAAAGACTCTCACCACATAAATTGCCAAGTAAAAGTCCTATGACCATTCCAGCTATTACTGAAACCATTCCTTTTGTGAAATAAAAATATTTCAAACGTCTATTAGTAAAACCCAACGCCTTGTATACAGAAATAGAATAACGATTTCTTTCTATGATAAGACGCATAAACAATAAAATAACAATACATATAACCATTATAGCAATCCCAGTCACCACTTTTGATACTAGGTGTAATTGCCCTAAAGTCTGCCCATAAGTTTGATGTATATAATCCTCAATATCTGTCACATTTGCTCCCATTTGGCGATACTGATCTATCCACCAAGAACTTGTGATAGATTCTTTGAGTGAAATGTACACGACACTCCAAATCATGGGCGCATGATCTGTTCTATTGCTAATCTTTGCCGTTTTTCCACCGTTTGTAATATCTGAGTAAATACCACAAACTGTATAATAAGCATTGTAACCATCCATCTTTAATTGCAACGTATCCCCAACAGAAAGTCCAAGCTCCTGTGCACTCAAAGAAGAAATCGCGATTTCCATATTGTTTTTTGGTGATGTTCCTTTTGAATAACTGATTGGAAAGACCGTGTGATTCCCCATCTCCACAGCAAGATTGAACACTTCTCCATTAGACAAAACAACTGGATAATTCCTAGTTTGGAGAACTACATATTTTTCTACCCATATATCCTGTTCTAACGCTTCTACAATCTTTGCTGTTATATCGTTGTTGTTCTTAGTATGTTGTATGTCCATTCGTATATCGCTTTGTCCAATACCCATATATGTGACAAATTTGGGATCAGAAAGAGTGTTATATAAATTTTGAACAACAAGCATTAAAAATGCACTAGCGCTGATAACAGTTCCAATCAGTAGGTATTGCCGCCATCTCTTTTCTTGTTTTTGTGCTAGAACCAACGCTGACAATACAGACAACTTATCAATTTTTTTCAAATTGCGCCAAACAAAAAACAGAATCATTCCTTCTACTACAATGATGGCAAAAAGAGAAAAAATTGCCATTTGTACAGGTTCATAAG
>CAJUHQ010000146.1:1886-8621 GCA_910586095.1 uncultured Lachnospiraceae bacterium
GTTCATAAGAGACACCATACAACTCTTGTATTTGTCTTGTCATAGGTTTTTGAAATACTACTGCAACTCCAAGACCTAAAATTCCACCACAAATTGAGAATAGCATGTATTTTGAAAAATAAATTTTTTTAATTGATTTCTTTTTGATACCTACAGCCTTTAACATCCCGATTTCTTTTCTGTCGCGTTCCATGCGAATAAACAGGATAAAACGGATACACAATAAAGAAATCAACAATACCACAATCCCAACTAAAAAAATAATAAAAATCATAGTACCATCAGACAATGTATTCATCATGCGAATCAATGGTTTTGTAATTGTTGGACCATTTGCTGGAAGCCTTTGATTTGTGTATGTAGTACTGACAGCGTTAGCATCTGTTTTGTCCCACAACAGAAATTCAATCAAATATTCTTCCTTGCCTTCGGCCTTTAGCTTCTCATAATCCGATTCATTTATAAGAAATCTTTTGGAGGATGCCATCATTGAATTCATTTGCGCATCTCTCACAAAGCCAGCAATTACAAATTCATGGCTCCCTATTGTCATCTTATCTCCAATCTTTAGATCGTACTGTGCACGGTAGCAAATAGGAGGATATACCTGTCCTGACAGCACTTCTGGACATTTATTTTGCATATCTAACAAATAGTCAAAATGCGTTCCCTGAACGCAAAGACCATTGTCTTGAGTACTATCCACCAAACTATAATCACCTAGTGTAACCTGACTATTGTCTAGATTTAAAAAACGACATATTTGCCATTCACGAATCGCAGGACATTCTTTGACAAAGTAGGTTAGTTCCATCTCATCTAATTCTCCCGTATGCATCTGCATGATATCGGGAACTTGTGCTTTTTGCATCAGCCCATCAACTGCACTTAGCAAACTAGAAAAAAGCAATGCTGTGAGAGATAAAATCATTGCGGAAATTGCCATAAAAAAGGTTGTTGTACAAGATAGCAATTTATTTTGTCTAATATCGTTCCAAATTAATTTTTTTAGCATGACTCATACCTTTCTAGTACCCTTACACTTTTGATATCATAAAAATCAAACTATATTTATAACCATTTTGTTTGATTCTAGCAATAGATATTCAATCCATAACATTTTATAGACCGTCTGTCTGTCAGTAATTAATCTAAAAATAAGGAACCTTTTTGTTCCCTCTTTTTTACTGTTTATTTGTGTTTTTCTTGGAAAATAGGAAGAATTACGTCCTGCATACTTCCTGGTGACATCCCCAACAATCGTTCTAGATTGTAAATAAAGGCGCTTATTTTCTTGTTTCGTTGTTCTTCACTGTGCAGTGTAAGTGCGTCAAATACTGTATTGCAATACAACATTGTCATTTCCACTACTTCTTCAGGATAATCTGTATGACATATTCCCTGTGCAAGTCCTTCCTCAAGTAAGCTTGTGGCAAGTGGACGAACAAAAATTAGTACTCTCTCTTGCATTTTTTGATGCATAAGTGCATTTTGTGGCTTATGTACTTGCTCCATAAGTTCATGTCCTAGATCACTGCCAACATGAAGAGTTATCATCATTTGTGTTAAACGCTGCAATACTGGTACATCCTTTTGAGCTATTACAGCCTTTGCCTGCCCAACCAATCGGTCTGTCATACGATCAATCATAGCATCTAAAATGTCTTCTTTTGACTTAAAATGATAATAAAGAGTCCCCCTAGCAATTCCAACTGCGTCCAAAATATCGTTGGTGCTAGTATTGTCAAAACCATTGACACTAAATAGATGCTCGGCCACATCTAATATCTCATTTTTGCGTTCTTCTGCTTCCTTAACTACTCGCAATTTCCTCTCCTTTGCATATAAAACAATTGATTATTATTGACAATATTGCGCTCGAGGTTCGTAACGATAACTAGTTTACTTTTCTTATACCATATCAGATATTCATTGAATATGTCAATGAACAAATGCACTTGTAAAACGAAAGGATAAGAATCAAAGAAAAATATACATAAAAATGTCCTGAATACCACATGGCTATTCAGGACATTTCTTTTCTCATAATTTTATATTCCTGTCTGACAATATCTTGAGCACTTTTTCAATATATTTACTCTAAAATTAGTCACGTCTTATCTGTACAAAGCCCACGACTGCCACAACAGCCATGATGGCAACTGCCGAACAAATGATAATTGCCAAAATCGTTTTATTCATCCCTGGCTCTTCTGCGGAAGAATCAGCATCTTCTGCTGGCATGACCACCAAAGCGTTCTCACCTGTTGACAGTACAATATACTCTTCTTCTGGCACTGCGTCTGGTTCTATTACTTCCAGTATATTGTCACCTTGTCCAGAAGAAATCTCGCTAACATTGCCATCTATTGTTGTAATATCATTGGTAATATTTGCGTTGGAAGAAGACGACTCTGCTGGCTTTGTCACCGATGCAGGTGGTGTTGTAGATCCAACTGGCGCCGGCGGCGGTGTAATCACTTGCTCTGTCACTGTGGGAGCTGGTGTTACTACCGGAAACTCCACTACTGGAATATTATCTGTCTTTGTGTCATTTGTTTTGTTGTTATTAGTACTATTTGTCACACTATTAGAAGATGTTGTATTAGAAGATGTTGTATTAGAAGATGTTGTATTAGAAGAACTTCCCGAACTAGAACTGCTTGACTGCACACTGGAAGAAGAACTTTGAGAAGAAGAACTATTCTGTTGTGTCCCTGTAGAAGGCTTATCCTGTGTAAATACTACTTCTAGAACATTGCCCTCTCCTGCAAGTGCTTCATACTTGACAGAAAAATTCATTGACTTCTCATTTGATATAGTCTGTGCTTGATTATTCAGATAGATTCCGCTAATTTTATACCCAGAATTTGCCTCGATCTTAACTGTTTTTGTCTGTCCTTCCTCTGATAAAGTACAGATTCTACTATCCTTTGAACCCTGAATTGTTGCATCTCCTCCATTAGAATTCATGACTAACAGCTTTTGATCTGTATTATTTGCGATTAAACTCCCTTCAGGCACCTTTACTTCAACAATCGCAAATGGACTAAACGACATACAGGTGACAATCAAACCTTTCTCAACTACGATACACTCAAGTTCATCTACACCTGTGATATTTCCATCTTTATCTTTTGAAAAATGATATGCTTTATATGTAACCCCTGCTTGTGCATCTCCAAAACCTTCTGGAAAACCAATATGCAACCTGACACTCTGACCTGTCTTTACAATATTCTGATTGCAGGTCAAGAGCCTGATATTATAAGTAGCACTCTTTCCTACACTACATCCTGCTGGCAGCGTTTCATCAATCTTATCCAACATATCATTTGTCTGTTCTTGGGATGGTTTTTCTACCTCTATCTTTGGCGCCGACGCTGTCAGAACAATATTTGTCATATCTTGGAGTAGTTTACCATCCTCAGTCTTCCAATCCCCACAGAAAATATCACTAGGTTCCAGCAACTCCGGCTTCGCCCCCAGATTCCAAAGTATCCCTTGAGGACGATATGCACAAACTGCTATCTTTTTCTTGGCGCTGTAGCAAAAGCTGTCTGGTGCCTTTAAGCTTCCTTTTCCCTGCAAATTTGTAATCTGGAACGTATATACAGCACCATTATCTGCATAATAGTCACTTGGCGTAAAATCAAATTCCACTTTATTATTTTTCTCATCCCATGTAAAATTTTCGATTTTGCTTTTCTGTATCGCGCTTGTTCCCTTCTCCACGGTCAACTCATAACCTACCGCTGCATTATCATCTATTTTAATAAGCGTCTCATTAAATTCTACTATTATATGATACTTCTTACCAGCTGACAAAAAGCCTGTAGCACTCGGTGTAAGCTTCCTTGCAAAGGGAGATGGTACATACGTCCCTTTTGGGTTATCCAGCTTTCCTGTAGCAACAATAAAATCCTTCTCTGTTCCCTGAAAAGTCCAATTTTTGTTGACTTCCTCCGCAGATAGGTTATCTCCATATAAAGGACCCGCTGGTGCTTTTTTTGTGATAGCAAATTCAATGTATCTACTATTACCATTAGCGATGATTAACGCATCCGCAAGCTGTGGCATCATAAAAGGCTTTGGATCAGAGTATCCCCAGTCTCCCACTTTGTATTGTCCAGTTCCAGGCTCAAACTGGTAAAAACGTGTGAGAATATACACTCCTTCCTTATCGACTGCCTCCTGATATCCCATCCCCTTATAGCTAACCTTAAATACACCTGTATCTGTATCAAACTCTGCACCATCTCTATATTTTACCAAAAATCCTTCTTTGTCAAAAACCGTCTTATAGCCCTCATCATCTATATTTTCATCATCTGTATTTTCATCATCTGTATTTCCCTCGTCTGGTGTTTCTTCTTTATCCTCTGAACCGTCCGCGTCCGCAAGTTGTGGATAGGTAAATTGAAATCCTGTGTTGGACATATCACCGTTTGGTTTGTGATTCGTCCCCATCACCGACTTATCTGCCAATAGGTACTTGTCCTCTTCAATAGATCCTTTCATACCATCGTTTGCCGTGGCATCCAAACCATACCATTTCCCATCTATCTGTACATAATTCCACATGTGTAGATTTTCAGAGCCATCCGACTCCCTATAAATTCCCTGTACCAACACACTCGTAATTCCCATGTTATCTAAAACTGTCTTGACGGCCCGCGCATATCCTTCACAGAGACTCTGCCCCTTAACAAGTGCGCCGTAAGAAGTCCGCACATCACCTTCCCCAAGCTTGTATTCGGTATTTTCTATTATAGCATTATGGGCATAAATCACCTGTTCTCTGACAGAACCAGCTTTCTTTGCATTCGTTACAATCTCATTCACTCTCTCTTGTTGAGCCTTGATTGCTGCTTCTACCTGCTGTTCGTTTGTAAAACCTGTCAAAAAATAATTATCCCTATCACCTTTTCCCAGAGAGGCTTTGTATGTAACTACCTCTGTATCGCCATCTGTCTTAGTTGTTTCACTAACCATAATGGACAATCTAGAAAAATCCACATAAAAAATTTCTGGATAGTCTGCATAAAACGCATCCCGCGCGATCCCAAGCTGCTTTAAAATCTCTTGCTGATTTCCTCCATAAGCTGCTAACTGTTCGCTTGTGATATGCTTATTTTCAATTAAATCGTACTCCTCGACGCCTGTCTTAAAGATTCCTTTTGTGTACATCTCGTACATAGCATCATAGATTCCCTTTGCGATATCATCCTTTTTTAACTGGCTGTAATAATACCGCTGATTGTTCGCTGCCTCTACTTTGCTGCTTATTCCAGTCATACCATATGGCAGTATCAATAAAAACGCCAGAAAAACAGCCAGTACTCTCGTTGTTCGTCTCATCATTCCATCCCCTTTGTTTTCATTCTTTTCTGCGACTTTAGAGCATATTTCAAAAGCTCCTGCAATGTCTAAAATACTACCAGTTTTGCAAAAAATTGTCAAGAAATGGAACTGCATATCTTTCACTGATTTTATTCCCTTAAAGTTCACAAAAATATCTATATTCCACAATAAAAGGCTATAGAAACTTAAAAGCCAAAAAGCGTTTATGGATTTTATTCCAATAAACGCTTTTTGACCTAATATTAGATTTGATTTTTAGAGAATTTTATTCAAGCAGTAATTAATATATTATTTTTTAATGAATAATTTCTTTTACCCTTCTACACCATAAAACTGTATTTTCCAGTTACTTTCCTGTTTAATAAGCCCCAATGTTAAATACAAAAACATATCTTGATAGTTACTGTCTCTATATTCCAAGGAAACAACATAACTTCCATTTTCAATTTTTTTGTCGTCAGTATCAGATAATCCCTTCACAGTTAAATCACTAATCAAACCTAAACCTTCATACTTATCAATCTCTCCAACATATGTACTTGCGAGAAATTTCTGCATAGTGTCACTATCACCTTTAAAATATGCTGTTGAAAACTCATCCACAATCGCTCTAATTTCCTCACAATCCTCATCCATCAGATATTCACTTGCCGTATCTGGAACGATCGCTTTTATGTCATCTGTCTCCATAGAGAGTGCAAAAGTATCCACAATCACAGGCAGCTCACGCCCCAGCCTTCTTCAAAATCAGTTGGATAAGAATAGAATATTCCCCACACATCATTTTCAAGCGTTTTCAGCCTAGCATGATATGTCAAATCTCCTTCCTGTTTCCACTTATGATCTCCTTCTTGTGTTGTATAACCATCTTCTACTAGTTTCTGTGTGACAGAATCTAAAGGTTCATCTTCAAAGTGCCTTATCCAAATCCGAACATTCTCATTTACTGTCGTTGTCCATGTATCTGAATCGGACTGCTTCCATTCATTATCAGGCAGATAGATAGAATATCCATCACCAACTGCAAGTGTGGCTTGTTTTTGCTCCTGTTCTCCCTCTTTAGAAAAAGTAAGCATAGTGGTATTTCCCAATGTAGTATTCTCATCAGCAGAACTCTCATCAGGAATCTGTTGTGTTTGAGTTATTATCTGGTCAGATACATTTTGTATCTCTTCGTTTTTTATAATTTCTTTTTCTGTATCTTCTTGTGTAGTAGAACAACCCACCAGCGTTCCAAAACTGATTGTTAAAATAACTGCACATATTAATATAAACATTCCATTTTTCTTTCCATTTTTCCTTAAAATATTTCTAAAACGCTTTTTCATAACTTTTTTCCCTCGTATAATAAGTGTATAGCCAGTAGAAATG
>CAJUHQ010000147.1 GCA_910586095.1 uncultured Lachnospiraceae bacterium
TCTGCCTGCTTTTGCAGGCATTTAAATCAAGATGGGTGAAATTTTATATTTCACATTGATCCTCCCATAATTTCCTATCTATATAACATATCATTTTTTACATACACATATTTTCCTGTTTATTGCATTATTCTTAGCATTACATATGTAGCAAAATATATAGGCTGAATTATTACTCATTCATACTATCATACGACTTGCAATTGTTCAAGCAAATTTATTAGAGGCACATGTTACTATTCAGCCATACCCATTCATAAGTTGTCGGATTGTACCATCTGACAATTCATTTTGGCTATTTCCGACAACTTATTTCATGTCAGGCGTCCGCCCTATAAAATCGAATATACAAAATGCCTTATGCGAGCAAGCTCCCAATAGCATTTTGTATATTCAATTTTGCATGGCTGAACTGTTACAGGCACATAATTAATTGCCTGTAACGATTTTTATAATTTTTCATATTTTTATAATATATCAAATAAGGAGCATGATTTTATTATGGCTATTGGCTATTTAATCATACAAGCACGAACTGCGCATGATGCGGTTCCTTTGCGCAATGTACAGATTTATATTTTGGATAATCATAACAACAAAGTCTATGAACTAAAAACAAATGAAAATGGAGAAACGCCTAAGGTTCCTCTCGAAACAATGGACAGACGTTTCTCTCAGAATCCCTATTTTTCCGAAATTCCTTATATCAGTTACAATGTTCATGCCCAGCTTTCTGGTTTTAATACCTTATATATTTCAGATATTCCAATATTTGATGGAGAAACAGCTATTCTTCCTCTTGCTCTTGTACCTATGCAGGAATTGCAGCGCATCCCAGAAATAACAGAAATTTCTGTTGGTGAACCCGCAGTTGCCATGACACAGGGACGTCAACAGCAAGGAACAGTCACACCTGTGCGTATTTTGCGTCAGGTCGTTATCCCAGATCCAATTACAGTACATCTTGGGACACCAACATCTTCTGCTACTAATGTACAGGTATCTTTTCCCGATTATGTAAAAAACGTTGCTAGCAGCGAGATTTATCCTACGTGGCCCACTTCCTCCTTGACAGCAAATATTTATGCTATCATTACATTTGCATTGAATCGTGTGTATACCGAATGGTATAGAAGTCGCGGTTACAATTTTGATATTACAAATAGTACAGCTTATGACCAATACTTTGTGTATGGAAGACCTATTTATGATTCAATCAGTCAAATTGTAGATCGAATCTTCAATGAATATGTTCGCAGACAGGGGCAAAATGTCCCCTATTTTACCTCCTTTTGCAATGGAACCACCGCCACTTGTCAGGGATTGTCCCAATGGGGAACTGTTACTTTGGCAAACCAAGGGCTCTCTCCCTTACAAATTCTTCGCTCCTACTATCCTAAGGATATAGAAATTGCTCAAACAGATGTTAAAACGGGTATTCTTTCTTCCTATTCAGGAACACCCCTAAAAGTAGGAAGTACAGGATTAGATGTACAGACTGTTCAAACATACCTGACTAGAATACGCAAAAATTATCCAGCGATTCCCTCTATCACCGATCCAGCAGGTGTTTTTCAGGATAGTACGAAGGCAGCAGTAACCTCATTCCAGAGAATCTTTAACTTGGCTGCGGATGGTATTGTAGGAAAGGCTACATGGTATAAAATCTCTAGTCTGTATACTGCGGTGACAAGACTTGCAGAACTAGACAGTGAAGGTATCGCACTAGGCATAGGAACAGTTCCTCCAAGTACTATACTGCGTCAAGGTTCTAAAGGACCCGATGTCATTACACTGCAATATCTGCTTAATGTTATTTCTGAATATTATCCTACTATTCCAGGTCCTATACAAGATGGCATCTTTGGAAGTGGAACTTTACAATCCGTGATTGCTTTCCAACAAACTGTACACCTTACACCCGATGGCATTGTAGGACCTCAAACCTGGAATAAACTCTATGAACTCTATCAAGGTATTGAAAACAATCTTCCTTCACAGGGCACTGGAGATAACAATATAGAATATATTGTACGATCTGGCGATTCTCTTTGGGCAATCGCTCAAAGATATCATACCACTGTCGATGCAATTAAACGTCTAAATGGACTGACAAGTGATTTGCTCCAAATTGGTCAAGTATTAAAAATTCCTATTTTGGCAAATACTACGATTCAATACATTGTCCAACCAGGTGATTCTCTTTGGGCGATTGCAAAAAAATATGGTACAACAGTGGATGAGATCAAACGAACAAATGGATTGACAAGTGATTTGCTCCAGATTGGTCAAATATTGCAAATTCCACAATCATAAAAATAGTGATTTATAAACATATAAAAAACGATTGGGACTCATATGAATTGTTATTTGCATTATACACCCCCCTATGCTATACTGTCATAGAGATGTAAGAGCAATATGTAACTGTATATACAGTACATGTTTCATTCGCAAGAATTTGGCAATTATATGGAACAATGCGAACGTTGTTCGCGATGCTGTTGACAGCAGGGGGATTAGATTGAATGAAATATGATGAGATTAGGAACCATTTTTATGGTACGCTTGGTTTTATACAACTTTTAAATATGAAAATTACTGAGATTTCAAAGGGATATTGTAAAGGCGAAATGCCTCTTCGACCTGAAATTTTAAACCCTCTTGGAACTGTTCATGGCGGTTGTACATTTGCATTAGCAGATACAATAGGCGGTTGTGCTGCTCTAACGCATGGTGGCAGTGTAGTGACAGTTGACAGCAGCATACATTATTTAACACCTGCCTGCAATACAGAAAAACTGATTGCAGAAGCTAAGGAAATTAAATATGGTTCCAAAATTGCTGTATATGAAGTCAATATCTATAAAAATGATGGCACTATTGTAGCAACATCTACACAATCCTATTTTATTGTGTCAAATAATAAGCCAAAAAGTAATTGCGATTCAAATAATAGCGAAGACGCTTAACGAGTATGCTGACTATCTAGAAAAAAGAGTAATCTGCACAAACGTTTATGATTGATCCTACAATTTTATATGTAGCAAAAATATATGCTGGTCACAGGAAACTCAAAGAGCTGCCGTACCTATGATTTTTTAATCATTTTTATCATTGATACGACAGCTCTTTTTAGTTCAAAAATTTATTTAGCACAGCAATAAATACATCAATATTAATTGGTTTAGCAATATGAGCGCTCATCCCGTTCTTTAAAGCGGCTTCTTTATCTTCCTCCATTGCATTGGCTGTCATGGCAATAATCGGCAAATTTTTTATATCCATTCGAGGCATAGCTCGAATAGTTCTAGTTGCTTCATAACCATCCATAATGGGCATCTGTACATCCATTAAAATTGCATCGTAATAGTTCTCTTCAGCTTTTTTCATCATATCCACCGCATCTGTTCCATCGGGAGCAGTCTCTACAACGAATCCAGTCTCTACTAAAATCTCCTCTGCAATTTCGCGGTTTAGTTCATTGTCCTCTACAAGCAAAATGCGTTTTCCACTGAAATCTGCCAATGTCCACGAAGCTGCTTCGTCTTCTTTTTCAATCAGTTGGTTTGCGGCAAGGAGTGCATATTTTAAATCAGACATAAAGAGCGGTTTTGCGCAAAATGCCGTGATTCCCGCAGATTTTGCCTCCTCTTCAACATCTGTCCAATCATAAGCAGTCAATATAATAATAGGTACTTCTGGTCCTACCGCTTGCCGAATTCTTCTGGCGGTTTCGATTCCGCTCATTTCTGGCATTTGCCAATCTAAAATATATGTATGATAGGAATCGCCCTCATCATAAGCACTCTTTGCGCGATATACGGCTTCTCTACCCGAAGTAGTCCACTCACAACGCATACCAATCTTTTTGAGCATTTTATCAACACTATTGCAAACATCAAAATCATCATCTACCACTAAGGCACGTAAACCATCTAATTCCTTAATCTGTTCCGCGTTGCTTTCGATATTCTGCAATTTCAAACTAAGTTCTACAGTAAATTCACTTCCCTTTCCCTTCTCACTCTGAACGGAAATTGTACCTCCCATCATTTCCACAATGTTCTTTGTGATTGCCATTCCAAGACCAGTTCCTTGAATCCCTGTTTTGGTGGTGCTAGTTTCTCGCTCAAATGGCTCAAAAATATGCTCTACAAACTCTGCGGTCATGCCAATACCATTATCTTTGATAATAAAAATATAATCGCCATATCCACGTCGATACGTAGTCTTTTGCATAATTCGGAAACTAATTGTTCCTCCAGCAGGAGTATATTTTACTGCGTTACTCATCAGATTGACAAATACCTGATTCAATTTTAATGCGTCTGCTATAACATGCTCATTGACAATATCAAAAGTATCAATAAACAATTCTAGTTGCTTTGCTTTCACTTGTGGTTGGATAATATTAACTAAGTTATGCATTAGCTCAGAAATATTGCAATCCTGCTCTTTGATCTGAACCTTACCACTCTCGATTCGGCTCATATCAAGAATATCATTAATCAAACTTAACAAATGATTGCTCGATGAAAGAACCTTTTGAAGACAATCCTTTACTTGATCTTTGTTGTCAATATGGCTAACTGCAATTGTTGTAAAACCAATGATTGCATTCATGGGAGTACGAATATCATGTGACATATTGGATAGGAACGTGGTTTTGGCCTTATTGGCATGTTGTGCCTGCATTAAAGCTTCTTTCAATGCTAACGTCTGTTCCTTTTGTTTCTTAACTTGTTCTGTGATATTTTTAATCACTACCATTACCATAATGTCTTGTGTATCATCATCTTGTGTCATCAAAAATGATTGGCGGGCGCAAATTTTCTCTCTTGTTGGCAATTCATACCAATATTCAGTATTGACTTCCGTAATGCCCTGGGCAAAACATTCTTTTAAGTATTCAAGGTCAACGGCTGCACTATATTCCTCTAAAGATTCCTCTGTGACAAACCGTTTCCATCGTTCAAACCATTCAGAGGCTTTACAGGGGACTTCTAACCCAATCCCCTTTAACATATATTCCTTCTGTCCGTCTACCTGTCGAACAATTTCCTGCTCTATCAAATCATGAGTTAAGTTAAAATCATAGGTACAAATTGCATTGGATGTAATAGCGATTCGATACTGTCTTTCTTTTCGGTTTGCACGAGAAATTTCTGCCTGAATACGCAATTCTTTTTCTTTGATATCTGTAATATTTTGACGCAAAAAGAGCACTTTACTCGCTTTGTCATTTTGCTTTTCTAGACACACAATACTCAAATGTTCCCATTCAGCCTTTCCATTTCCTTTTACATAATATTCGTATCGCACATCATTTCCATTTTTCTTTAACTCCTCAATAATCATATCTCTTTCAAAAAGCTCTGCGAACTTTTCACGATCACTTTCTCTTACTAATGCAGAACACTGATATGTGACAAAATCATCATAATTGCCGCTAATTGGGAAATCCTCTTGTTCTGGCTTTGTTCCAGATAAATATTTGTATGTATTTGTCTCAAAATCAGCCATAATGAAACGAGAAAAAAGTGTATTGACTCCTTCTATTACATATCCCATCTCCTGATTTTCTCGTTTTAGCAGGATCTTTTCTTTCCTTGCCTGTAATAACAATGCAAGAATATAGAAAATAAACAGAATAATCAACATGACTTCCAACATGATGCCTGTGCGATTTGCATTTCTTATCATCGTGCGAGTGACATTTTCTGGAAACATCTGTACTAAAACATAATTACTTCCCTGTGGATGAACAACACAAATATTGTCTGTTGTATCAACAGCATCACACAAATAAGCCCCCTCACCTTTATCTAGAAAGATGTTTCTAACCTCCTCTACCTGTGATCCCTCAATTATTCCATTTTTTTCTAATAATTCAATTAGATTTCCATCATAGTCTTGTCTGGCATTAGAACTTGCAATAATCATCCCTTCTGTGGTGCAAAGAAATACATCGGCACTTTCACCAAAATAAGTAGTAGTCAATGCTTCACGCAGATAATTTTCTGCTGAGTACACGCCCTGAAGCACTCCTATAATATCGCCATGATAGAGAATCGGTACATAAAAACTAACTGTCTTTTCCTCTGTAGTGTTTGTGATCGTAATACCACTTTCTCCTTGGATGCCACGAAGATATGCCTCACTGTTGGATACATCAGAAATCTGTCCATCAACAGATAGATTGTTGCCGTTTATATCTACAAAGAGAAACGCATCAAATAATGCATTTTCTGTCATCTCTTTTAGCATCTGTTCATGTATTACTGGTTCTGATAGACTTTCGCCAAGAAAATATGCATAGGTACTAATACGGCTGGCGGCATTTTCAAATTCATGTTCTATATGGAGTGCAGCTTGCCGCGCCGAATCTAACGCATAATTTAAGTTCTGACTTTCAATACGTTTACTATTCTGTGCAGTATACCAATAAAACAAAATAACAATAACCACCAAGACGACCAGAACCTGAACGATTCGTTGTATTAACCTTTTCTTTTCACTCATAAAAATCCCCCCGTGAAAATTGTACCTAAGCCATACTATCAACATCATCGCAAACAACATTCACACTGTTGAAAAATTTCTGATTGTTGAACTTATTTTCTAACCTTTTTATCTGTATAAATCTCTCTTGTCCACTACACGCACGGCCTTGCCTTCACTTCGAGTGATGGTCTTAGGTTCAACAATTTTGACTTCTACCTTTATGCCAAGCATAGATTTCAATCCTGCAACAATCTTTTTCTCATGATTAGCAACATGGAAAGTGTTGTCTGCTGCCATCTCTGGTGTCTTTTCTACCTGCACTTCAATCGTGTCATTATTTCCAATACGATCGACTACAATCTGATAGTTTGCTTGATAGCCTTGCTTTAAGAGTACTGCTTCAATCTGTGATGGCCATACGTTCACGCCCTTTACTACCATCATATCATCACTTCGTCCCATTGGTTTATGCATGCGAATATGCGTTCTCCCACAGGAGCATTTTTTCCTAGTCAAATAGCACAAATCACGAGTGCGATAACGCAATAATGGAAATGCCTTTTTGGTAATACAAGTAAAAACAAGTTCTCCAATCTCACCTTCTGGAAGGACTTCTCCTGTGTCAGGATTAATAATTTCTGCTATAAAATGATCTTCTTGAATATGCATTCCTTGTTGTTCTTCACACTCAAATGATACACCTGGTCCAGAGATCTCAGTTAATCCATAAATATCATACGCTTTTATTCCAAGAGATTGTTCGATACTTTTACGCATCTCCTCCGTCCAGGGTTCAGCTCCAAAAATACCTGCCTTCAACTTGATTTGGTCGCGCAATCCTCTCTCATTGACAGACTCACCCAAATTGGCCGCATAGGAAGGGGTACAGCATAGAATAGTTGAACCTAAATCTGTCATAAACTGTAACTGTCGCTCTGTATTTCCTGAAGACATTGGAAGAGTCAAACAACCAACTTTGTGTGAACCTCCATTTAATCCTGGGCCTCCTGTAAAAAGCCCGTATCCATAACATACATGACATACATCTTCTTTGGTTCCACCTGCTGCTACAATTGCGCGTGCGCAGCAATCTTCCCACACATCAATATCCTCTTGTGTATAAAATGCTACTACACGTCTTCCAGTAGTACCACTTGTTGACTGAATACGCACACAATCTGATAGTGGAACGCCTAAAAGTCCATATGGATATTGATCTCTTAAATCGTCTTTATTGATAAATGGAAGTTTATGTAGATCTTCGATTCCTTTGATATCATCGGGGTGAACTTGAACCTCCTCCATCTTCTCACGATAAAATTTCACATTTTCATATACAAATTTTACTTGAGCTCTTAGCCTTTCGCTCTGTAATGCTTGGATTTGCTCCACGGGCATTGTCTCAATCTCCGGTTGATAATAATTAGACATTTTTGTAATTATGCTCCTTTCTGAATGTACAAATTTGTGTCCTTAAGCACACATTTATTTCTTTACTTTCCTAGTTTAAAGTACTATCGATTTAAAGTTTATCATATTTTTTATCTGATTCCAATCATTTTTCTTGGAGATTTTGAATTCTCAAACCCATTTGTTCAATTCAATTATCATATAATATCCGTATTTTGCATTGACAATGCCTCTATTTTATATGCAATTGATTGATAAAAAATATCAGGATGGTGAAATCTTTGATTTCACATTAACTCCCATCTGCCTGCTTTGGCAGGCGTACAA
>CAJUHQ010000148.1 GCA_910586095.1 uncultured Lachnospiraceae bacterium
ACTACTACATCATATACGTTGCCGTTTACGGTAATTGTATAATTTTTCATTTTGAAATCCTCCTAAAAGTTATAACAAATTCTGTATTTACTATGAAAGTAAAGGTCAACTTTCATAGCATAGATGGCCATGCGGCCTGAAATGATATAAGTTATTTCAGAAATCGCATGATACTATTTTACTATGAAAGTCTTCGACTTCATAGTATGATGGACATGCGGCCTGAAATGGTATAAGTTATTTCAGAAATCGCACGATACTATTTTATTATGAAAGTCTTCGACTTCATAGTATGATGGCCATGCGGCCTGAAATGGTATAAGTTATTTCAGAAATCGCACGATACTATTTTACTATAAAAGTCTTCGACTTCATAGTATGATGGCCATGCGGCCTGAAATGGTATAAGTTATTTCAGAAATCGCACGATGCTATTTTATTATGAAAATATCCAGCTTTCATACTATAAATGGCTATGCGTCTGACTAACAGCAGACTTTACATAAAGACTGTTTATTATGAAAGAAATTATGCTCTCTTCCATTTGTTTGTATTTGCACGCCTAATACTTCTTACCTGGAAGCCTTCTGTGCTTGTCCCTTCATATGAAGCAATTGCTGCGGCAATCACTGCCACAAGCTCCATATCATCCGAAAGATCTTCTTCCTCTTCTTGTACAATAACAGGAGCTACTGGGGCTTTAGGTGCCTCTGGTGCTTTCTGCGCTTTACTAGGAAACAGGCTAGCTTGAATCTTTGGAATAAAGTTGAAGCATGAAATAATCAAACTAATCAAAATCAATACAGCAAACACAGTTCCCATTCCGAGAAGTGTATTCAGTGCAGCCTTGCCCATCAACTGTCCCATTGACTGATCCAGATTCAATGTACAAGATGTCATATGCAAATAAATATCATTTGTAAAAATAATCTCTATAGAACCACTTGTATTCGCACCTGTCGCTGGTACTGTGACAACAATGGTATCCCCATCAATCACAGATGAAGGCGTTCCAAGATCCGTAATGCTGCCCATCTGCTCAATTCCTGACTGAAATGATGTCAAAGCACTATTGACTGCCTTACCTTCACATGTGAAAGAAGTATCCCCTGAGAACTGTGCATACGTTGAGGCAAACAGGTCCCCGAGCTCTGTATTGTTGTAATTATTAAGCATCTCATTGAGATCACTAGAAGAAATCAATGCGGTGGTAAGATTAATCACATTAGTTGCCCTGGCTTCCGCTGTAGTAACCTTGTTTTGCTCATGTTCTGTCAGAGTTTTTTCAGAACCACATGCTGTCAAAAAAACCATAACGAAGGTAAGCATTAATACTATCTTTGCAATTTTTTTCATATTAACGTTCACCCCTTCTTAGACTGTGCCATGCTTCTTAGATGGACGGTCCTCTCTCTTTGTAAATAGCATCTCAAACGCACCAATCACATATTTTCTTGTATCAGCGGCCTCGATAATCTGATCTACATATCCTCTCTTTGCAGCACCTGCTGCACTTGTCTGGAGTGCTGCATACTCCGCAGCCTTCTCTTTTATTACCTCTGCGCCTTGCCCGTCATACATAATCTTTGCAGCGAGTCCAGCTTCCATAGAACCAATCTCTGCATCTGGCCATGCAATTGTAATATCTGCCCCAATTGCCTTAGAATTCATTGCTACATATGCGCTTCCGATTGCCTTCCCAATGATTACATTCACCTTGGGTACTGTAGAATTCGCAAAAGCATATGTAAGCTTCGCTACAGCTTTTGCAATCTTCTTCTCACTGCACACAGTTGCCTCATAGCCCTTTACATTGGTCAAAGACAATACTGGGATACCAAACGCATCACAAAAAGTAACAAAATCTGCTGCCTTCTCACAACCTTGTGCAGAAAGCACTGCATCAAACTTTGTCTCAAGCTCACCAGATGCACTGTAAACCTCTGTGCGGTTTGCCACGCAACCCACAGTCATACCATTGAGCTTAATCAATCCTGTTACCATATCCTTTGCATAATTTTCCTTCACTTCAAAGAATACGTTGTTGTCAGCAATGGTTGACAGTGCGATAGATGTGTCTCCCACACAATTTTCGAGGTCTGCACAGACTCTATTTAAGTCGTCAGTACACTCCTCATAGGATGCATCATCCTCATTGTTGCAAGGAAGCATGGATACAAGTTCTCTGATTTTTTCATAGATTACTGTTTCCTCTGCCACCACATCAACAATACCACTTTCCTTGCTCTGAAACTCTGCTGTGGAAGAGTCACACTTAGAGATATTATTTCCGTCTAATGCATTAGGAGAATTCACAAAAAGCTTTGCTTTAGAAGCCTCCATAAATGTGAAATCTGTGAGAGTTGGTATCAGCGCAAGTCCACCGCCACAGCTTCCAAAAATTGCTGTAATCTGTGGAATGACACCAGATGCTACTGTCTGCTTAAAATATATTTCACCAAAAGCATTGAGTGCATCTGTCGCCTCCTGAAGTCTGAGTCCCGCAGAGTCAATCAGGCCAATAACAGGTGCGCCTGTCTTCATAGCCAGATCGTAGAGGTGTGTAATCTTTTTTGCATGCATTTCACCGACAGAACCGTTTAGCACGGATGCATCCTGACTGTACACATACACAAGATTGCCGTTAATCACTCCATATCCAGTGACAACACCGTCAGAGGGAGTTTCGGTCTGTTTCAAGTTAAAATCTGTAGCTCTTGCAGTAACAAGTGCACCGATCTCAACGAAACTGCTTTCATCAAGTAAAGATTCAATTCGTTTACTTGCCAAACTTGAAGTAGTACTCATTTTGTGACCTCCATTTTGTATATTAAGATTTCTTAAAAAGAACTTTTTTACGCAATTTCAACAATGTAAAAATTGCGTCATTTTGAGTATATCATATATTGTTCTATTCGACCAGTACATTTTTCATTTTATTCACTTTTTTACTTGCTACTGTTATACTATAGATCTGTATCCTAGTTAAGTCTCTTTCATCAGCCACTTTTCAAGTACCTGACGAACACACCATTCAAAGTCCACTGCCTCTTTTCCTTCTGCTGCTACAAGACTAATGCGTTTCCACTCTTGATCTCCCGCCATATAACTAATATATCCAACTTCCTGCCCCTTTTCTACAGGTGCTGTTACAGTTCGCATTTTATATAATGTCACTGTAATTGTTTCGTCTTCACGCAAGATCAGTCCATCAATCCCTGTACTTTTTGCCATCTCCACCGATATAGGTTCCGTGCTGCCAATGGCACTCCCTTTTGCATTGTACACCAAAATTTCATCTGTCGCCTTGTCTGGCACTGCTATCTCCTCAAAACTTCTGTAATTATAATTGTTAAGTCCATACTCCATCAACGTTCGTGTATCACTCCATTTATATGTCTTATGGTTTGGCCATCCACAAGCTAACAGTGCTACCACAAATGTTTTTCCATCCTGTCTAAGTGCTCCTACATAACAATAACCCGCATTTCCTGTAAATCCCGTCTTCCCTGACAGAGCTCCCGTCATCATATTTAAAAACGCATTGTGATTCGTACAAGAAAAACTTCTTTTGCCCGACACATCGGCAAACGCATAATTAGGAGTCCTTGTAATCGCAAGAAATGCCTCCTTTTGAGGTGATTTTGTGATACAATAGGACATGACAAGAGCAAGGTCGCGCGCTGTAGTCGAATGAACCTGATCTCCCTTTGTGGCGTCTAATCCATTAGGCGTAATATAATTTGTATGCTCACAACCGATCTCTTCTGCTTTTTGATTCATAATTGCCGCAAACTGTTCAACTGTTCCTCCCACATGCTCCGCAATTGCCACAGCCGAATCATTGTGAGACTCTAGCATCAATGAATACAACAAATCTTTTAAACGATATTGCTCCCCGCTGCGCATCCCCAAATGCACTGGTGGCATAGAAGCAGCATAGGAGGACACTTCTACAATATCTTCAAGATTCGCATTTTCTAGTGTCACAATCAATGTCATAATTTTTGTTGTGCTTGCCATTGGAAGCTGCTCATCCCCACAACGGTCATACAAAACACGTCCCGTATCTGCATCCATAAGCACGGCAGCTTTTGCATACAATCGTAAATTAACCTCCTCATCTGCATACACAACAGACAATGGACATGATACCAGACACAAAGCCGCCACAAGCATTGTCAGTAGTATTCGTCTTAAAAGATTGAAAATAGAGATGTTATTTTCCATAAATTACTTTTCCTTGTTTATCAAAGGCTCCATAAAAATATATGTATCATCTATTGCGAATTATCCCTATTCCACATTCCAAATTATATGAATTTCTCTGCTGCCAACAAGTTCCACCACCAAACAAAATGACAAAACTGCCACAAAACTTTCACTAGTCTGTGGCAGTCACATTTAAAATTTCCGATTTCTTAGTCTAATCCTCATGTTGCAACAGATATACTTCTACTTCTTTAAACGTTTCTCTAACGCCTCCACTACCGTTTCTAACACCTTGATTCGCGCATAATACTTGTCATTTCCCTCAATAATAATCCACGGCGCATCTGTTGTTGAAGTTCGTACTAGCATCTCGTCCACTGCCATCTCATATAATTCCCATTTCTCACGATTGCGCCAATCCTCATCTGTGATTTTCCAACTCTTATCAGGATTTTGCTGTCTGTCTCGAAAACGTTTTGCCTGCTCTTCCTTGTCAATATGAAGCCAAAATTTTAATACGACAGCACCATGATGAACCAACTGCTGTTCCATTTGGTTCAACTCCTTGTAAGCACGCTGCCACTCCTGTGTAGTACAAAAACCTTCTATACGTTCTACCATTACTCTACCATACCATGTTCGATCAAATATTGCGATATGTCCATCTTTGGGCATCCGCGTCCAAAAACGCCATAGATAATGATGTGCTCTCTCAATATCATTGGGAGAACTAGTGGGATTCACTGTATATCCCCGCGGATCGAGTGCCCTAGTTAAACGCTTGATGGCACCACCCTTTCCCCCAGCATCCCATCCCTCAAAAGCAAGTACTACAGGAATTCTTTTTGCATATAGTCTGCCATGCAAAAAGTACAACCTTTCTTGAAGCTTTGAAAGCTTTTTTTCATAAGTCTCTCTGTCTAGCTTCTTTGTGAGATCTACCTTTCTAAGCACACCCTCGTCTAACTTGGCACAGTCAAATTTGCCATCAATCTCGCGAATTTTTTTCTTTTCTTCCATCTTGCAGCGTTCATCAAAGGCTTGCGCTACCTTAGACAGAATTTTAACGGTTGCAAATCGCTCATCCTCAGCCTCGACAATAGTCCAAGGTGCATAGGCACTATCTGTTTTTACCAACATCTCATCCGCCAATTTCATATAGTCGCGAAAATGTTTATTTCGGTTTAGATCTTCCTTGCTTACCCTCCATTTGGTTGATTTGTTCTCCAACAATTTTTTAAACCGCTTTTTTTGTTCTTGCTTAGAAATATCTAAAAAGAATTTTATTATTAACATTCCATCATCTGTCAATTGTTTTTCAAATGTATTAATATCTTCCAAAATAAGTGACACATCTCTTTGAGAAAGGTCCTTTCCATATCTATCCACCAAAAGTTTCCTGTACCAACTTCTGTCAAATACGGCTATGCGTCCTTTTTCTGGTATCTTACTCCAAAAACGCCACAAAAATGGATGCATCTGTTCTTCTTTTGTCTCGGCATCCGTAGAGTACACTGCAAATCCGCGCGGATCTAACATTTGTATCAACTTGTTTATTTGTATACCTTTTCCTGCTGCGCCAAAGCCTTCAAACACAATCATCACAGGCACATGACTGCTCTTTAACATTCTTTGCAACAGTGCAAGCCGTGGTTCTAGCTCCTCCATACTCTTCTTATATGCTTTTTTGTCCATTTTCTTTGACAGATCGATCTTTTCTAACATATTATTCCAACTCCCTTCTATGCTATCTCACAAATCTAACGCGTATCATTGACTCATTGATTTATTTTGTATCATTTTTATCTTTTTCATTATCTCTCATCTTGGCATGACGCATATCATATTCGAGTATTGCATCATATCCATAACTTTTCACGGTTGTTTGCATCTCGCGAAGCAACGACTCAAATTGCTCATAATCTTGCGCAAAAATCATTTCCCAAGAATACTCCTGTATCGCCTTCTTGCACTGGCTGCGTATTGTAAACTGTTCTGTTCCTTCTAGCGGAGCGATGTACGAAATGCCTTGTCCCACAAGCAACATATCATTGTTTTGTAGATACTCCATCGTTGTATCCGCTTTCATCCACGTTTTCCAATCCTGGATAATAGTGGGCTGTTCTATCTCCTTTACACTATCCCACATATTATAATAATAGTGAATCCCTTCCTCATTCTCTTCACATTGTGCTACAGGCTTAAAATTTAATACAGAAGTACCTGAGGTCCATGTCCCATTTCCATATTCTGGCGGTACTTGTATATTTCCTCCATTTAACAAGGCTTCTTTTCCGAATTCAGTCAGATATGGCTCTCCTTCCTTCATTTCCCATGTAAGCCCCTCTAGTCCTGCTGTTCCTCCTAAAAGATAGGCTCCATTTGCCATAATTCCTTCTGAGGAATACAACCAGTCTATAAAATCCACTAGCCTTTTTGGATCTTTTACCTGAGAACCTACTGCTATGACACACCCTTGATTTCCATAAGGATAACACCCATATGAATAAATTTTCATATCCTTTATTGGTACAAACAGCATGCCTTTTCCTGCTTCTGTATTCACTCTCGTATTGTAAGCTGATGGACCAAGCCACGGCCACGGAGAGAACAACACTTGTCCTTTTTCATACTTTTCAAAACACTGGTCATAATTTTGATCCGCAGATTCAGGGTCCACAAGTCCCATCTGATTCGCCATAAAATAAAACTGTAGCATACGCACATAAATAGAATTGTCATCAATAATACTTTGATAGTCTGATCCATCTGCTTTTGCAAGAACCACTCCAAACTCATCATAACCATACATACAGCAAGGTTGTTTTACCGCATTCATCATATTGTTGTCCCATTCTTTGAAAAAAGAGAATCCATATGTTTTTGTCCCGTCCGCAGCAGTCGGATTTAACTCTTGCATCTGCTTTAGCACAGGCAATAAATCCTCAAACGTCTCAAGCTTGGGATATCCAAGCTCTTTATATAGATCCCATCTAATATAGGGACCATATGCGGGTTCTGTACCTTCGCTTGATATCTCTGGGCTATGCATAGACACTTCAGAAGGAATCGCAAAAACTCCATCCTGTTGTATACTGGAATTGAGATTTTCGATCGCTTCCCAATGTTTCATAATCCCCTTTCCCTGCAAATCCTCTTCCATATTATATACAAGCCCCGCATTGACTAGATCCTCCAACACACCATTATCGGCCTTGACAATCAACAGATCTCCAACACTCCCCGCCGCAGATCGCATTTCAAAAAGAGTATCTCCGCCTCCTGTCACATTAGGTGCTATAATATTTAATTCCATATTAAATTTATTCTTCACCAGTTCCCCAAACCATCCAGATTGTATCCCTTGATAATTTGCAAAGTTATCAAATACATCTACCACAAGAAATTCTTCATATGGACAGGTATCTTTTTTTGACATTGTTACTAATGCTGTCTGATCGTTCGTTCTAGTACATGCAATCAAGTTGACAATTCCTACAAACACTATCCCCACTGCCCCTACACGTTTTCCTACTTTTCTGCACTGAACTAATCTTTTCAAAACCACTCCCCCATTACAACCATTGACAATCTTTTTGTGCTCACCTATACTATAACTATACCAAATTTAAAGGGATAAGCAATAACTTTATGCAAACGTAACAAAATTCATACCAATATGTGAACTTTTGTTTGTTTATTCTCATAATAATCATTCAAATCTTTTCATAGATACCAACAATATTCTATCTAAAACTACAGTAAGTAAACTCTTTTTTGTTGGTAATTCTATATTTTTCACAAATTATGCAGGATATAACAATACAACAATACATTATAAACTCCTCGCATACCATTTTTCATACAGGGGGCCTTTAGATGGAAACTTTATTTATTGCAGATGATGAAAAGAATATACGAGAGGGATTAAAATGTATACTTGATTGGGAAGATCTAGGATTTACTTTGTGTGGCGAAGCTGCCAATGGTGAGGATGCACTCTCTGGTATTCTTCAAAATACTCCAAGTC
>CAJUHQ010000149.1 GCA_910586095.1 uncultured Lachnospiraceae bacterium
GAGTTGATCGTGGTTGAGGAGCTTGATGGTTGGGTAAAAATTGCCATTGAGGAAGGCGACGGATATGTTTCAAGGGATTATGTGAATCTCCGAACTGATTTTGTGCATGCAGAATCAAAAGAGGAGGAGACAGCAAGACTTGCTAAGGAAGCAAAAGCGCGTGAGGAAGCAAGGGCAGCAGCAGAAGCAGCACGTGCAACAAGAGCGCAGACAGCAACAAACGAAGCACCTGTTCAAAAATCAGCAGACAATCAGGCAACAATAGCCGCTGCACAGAATATTGCTGCTGTATCAGAAGGTAGTGCTATGGGCAAGGAAGTAATTAACTATGCGACACAGTTTGTAGGCAATCCTTATGTATATGGTGGGTCAAGCCTGACAAATGGTACAGATTGTTCAGGATTTGTCATGAGTGTTTACGCAAACTTTGGAGTGAGCTTGCCACATTCTTCTTCAGCGTTGAGAAGCCAGGGATATGATGTTGGTGGAATGGAAAATGCACAGCCAGGTGATATTATATGTTATTCAGGACATGTGGGACTTTATGTCGGCAATGGTCAAATTGTTCATGCTAGTACAAGCAAAACAGGAATCATTGTGTCAAATGCATCATATCGTTCTGTATTGGCAGTTAGAAGAATCTTTTAGTAATTGTGAGATTGCATGTATCTCATAAGTATGATATAATTATTTTTGAAAACTGAATCGTGAAAATGTCTTCAGGGCAGGGTGAGATTCCCGACCGGCAGTAAAAGTCTGCAGGCGCGAAAGCGCAGGATTTGGTGCAATTCCAAAACCGACAGTATAGTCTGGATTAAAGAAGGTGTGTTGAGATGGTTAGTAATACTCTAACATAGTACACTCTTTTTCTGTCAATCGCAAAGCTGCTCTGTTGACAATCTTTTGATCGTTTCAATACATCTTAAAAATTTGCACCTGAAAGCCATTGTAGCGCTTTCAGGTGTTATTTTATGTACACAGATAAATGAACTTAAGTAGAGAAAAAATTATCTTCTTGACTTGAGTGTACAAATCTGTGTAGAAAAAATAAGCCGCAAAAGCGGTGCTAATCAATTTTTAGGAGGTATGAAAATGAATAAAAGAACCAAAACAATTACAACTATAAGCATGCTTTGTGCTCTCGCTTATATTGCAGTGGCAGTTGGCCGTATCCCACTTGTACTTTTCTTAAAGTATGATCCAAAAGATGTTATTATAGCAATTGGCGGATTGCTTTTTGGTCCGATGATATCATTTGTGGTCGCATTTGTAGTTTCGTTTATACAGATGATTACAATCAGTGAAAATGGACTCATTGGCTTTCTCATGAATGTTATTTCAAGTAGTTCGTTTGCATGTACAGCCGCATGGATTTATAAAAAAAGACGTAGAGTGTCTGGTGCCTTGTTAGGTCTTTTTTGTGGATGGGGTTGTATGATTATTGTTATGCTATTGTGGAACTATATTATGACTCCTCTTTATATGGGATGTTCACGTCAGGAGGTTATAGAGTTACTTTTGCCTGCATTTTTACCATTTAACTTAGTTAAGGGTGGTCTAAATATGGCAATTACTATGATTTTGTACAAACCGATTGTCACAGCGCTACGACGTGCTCATTTGATTGAGACAAAATCAGAATCAACGTTTCGTGTTCAATGGGGAATTATACTTGTAGTTTGTGCAGTAGGAGCATCTTGTATCCTGTTGGTACTCGCACTAAAAGGCTTCTTTTAATGTGACAATCAAATCCAATATAAGGTGATAGAAGATATAGTATACTACTAGTTATAAAGTGAAAATATAAGGATTTTATGGCTTGTAGAATAAGACAATAGAGTGTCTGCAAATGGAGTGTAACATATGTTAGAAATTTGTAATAATTCTGTCGTTTTATGACAGAATTATTTTTTTGAATGTGGTATATGGGTATGGAAAAAGTGCACAAAAAATTGCAGACATTTTTTTTGTATACAAGTATTGTACTTAGAATGTTCACAGTTTATCCACAAGGAAAAAAGTGAAAAGTTGCGATAAATGAAGTTATACACTAAATTATCCACAATATCCACAGGATTAAACGAGTTTTCTTGTGGAAATCAAAAGAGTAAATACAAACATGCATTTTGTGCAAAAAGTGAGAAAATTGTTGAAAAGTAAAAATATAAGAGAAAAGATATTGACAAAACAGAGTGCTTTACTATAGAAAAATATCGTAATATTTTTGTAATAATTTTAGTGTTTGCAAACAATTGGGTGATATAGTAAATCCAGCTAAACTGTTACAAAATTTATATTTTCAGCACAAAATATATTGAAAAAATAATCGTGTGTGTTATAATTGAAATACAATTAAGAACGAAGGGATGTGGACGTAATGAAATTTATTATCAGCGGTAAAAACATCGACGTGACATCAGGCTTGAGAGCGGCGGTAGAGGACAAGATTGGCAAGCTTGAGAAATACTTTACACCAGAGACAGAAGTTCATGCAACGCTAAGTGTTGAAAAAGAGAGACAGAGGATAGAAGTCACCATTCCTATCAAGGGAACGATCATTCGTTCTGAGCAGGTAAGCAATGATATGTATGTATCTATTGATCTTGCAGCAGAGGTGATAGAACGGCAGCTAAAGAAATATAAAAACAAATTTCGCTCCGATCAGCAGGCGGGGGCTGCGAGCTTACGGACAGATTTTGTTGAAAAAGAAAATCATGAAGATGATGACGAAATTAAAATTGTGCGATCTAAAAAGTTTGATATTAAACCTATGTATCCTGAAGATGCATGTATCCAGATGGAACTTCTCGGACATGATTTCTTTGTCTTTTGCAATGCAGAGACAGATGAAGTTAATGTTGTGTACAAGCGCAAGGGGAATACGTATGGTTTGATAGAGCCAGAAGTATAAAACGTGTCAGTGGACAGGTATCGGAGATCCGATACCTGTTTTTTTATTGTGAAAGTACTTCTAACTGCCTGCGGCAGTTTTCGTTTGCAACAAAGACTGCTTCACAAAGAAGTATTAAGTTTGATGCCGAAGATTTCCGCGACATGGGAATTAGTGCACGTAGGCGTCAAAATAAATTATGTCAAACACATAAATTTTTATAAAAGTAACAATTAATATTTGAAAGGATTTCCACATATATTAATAGAAAGACAGCGGGGAAGAGTATTTATCAACGTGAATTTTGTTTTCAATGTTATACAAAGCCCCGTAGCACGCTGCAAGCACTGTATGCTCTATCTTGCTTGGAAGAACTCATCAAGAGTGGGCAGATGGGGGTAAGTGTGAGAAGAGTTTCTAGCTGCTCACAGCAAAGGCTGTTTCGCAGAGAAACTCTAAGTCTCACACCGTGAGAAGTATTTCTAGCTGCTCACAGCAAAGGCTGTTTCGCAGAGAAACTCTAAGTCTCACGCCCTTGATTTGAGTCGCAGCAAAGCTGCGACATGGAGTTAGTGTGAAATTAAAATTTCACACAGGAAAACGCAAAAGACAGCGTTTTTCATTTCTATTTGAGCCGCCAAAGGCGGCATGGGGGATTAGTGTGAAAAATAGTTCTAAGGCAGCAAAAGACACTGCCTAAGAACTATTAAGTCTGCATAGCAGACTTTTTTCACACAGGAAAACGCAAAAGACAGCGTTTTTCATTTCTATTTGAGCCGCCAAAGGCGGCATGGGGGATTGGTATGAAAAATAAAATGATGGTGTGTCTTGTTCTAGTGGCCGTTATACTAGCAGCAGGCATATATACATATGAAGGCAAACAAAGGGAAATTCCTGCAAGTCAGACAGGGGGATTTATCAAATGGGTAGACTTTAATGCTTCTAAGGAAGCTATGAAAAAAGCTTGTCTTATGGATATAGAAAGTTATGGAGATGAGGTTCATTTAGACTGGATTACACTTCTTGCCTATGCAGCAGTGCGCGGAGGAGGAGAATTTGGCAACAAATCGTTAGGATACATTGATGAGGTGGCAGACAAACTTATTGCTAAAGAGGTGACACAAGAAGATCTAAAAGAAAAATACAAATATTTCTCTTATTATTATGAAGCCTATTCTGCGGTGCTTGGCGGAATGGTTGGAGAGTATGAGGTGGCGGATGAAAATGGTCAAATGCAAAGAAAGTATGGACTTAAGGCATTCTCACCGATTGCAAAAGGATTTGAGTATCAAGATTATGATGATTTTGGTGTATCGCGAAGTTTTGGATACAAACGACAGCATTTAGGACATGATATGATGGGATTGATAGGAACTCCTATTATTGCCTGTGAATCTGGATATGTAGAAGCACTTGGATGGAATCGATATGGTGGTTGGCGCATAGGGATTCGCAGTTTTGACAACAAACGATATTATTACTATGCACATTTAAGACAAAATCGTCCCTATGCGGAAGGACTGAAAGAAGGCGATTATGTCACAGCGGGTGATGTGATAGGATATATGGGGCACACAGGATACAGTGACACAGAAAACGTAAATAATATAGAAACTGTACACCTACATGTGGGCTTGCAATTGATTTTTGACGAGTCCCAAAAAGATGGCAATAACGAAATTTGGGTGGACTTTTATCAGTTGGCTGGTTTTTTGAGTGCCAATCGGTGTGAAGTGGTGCGAGATGAGGCTACGAAGGAGTGGGATAGAAAGTATCCTATGATCGATCCGGCAGTGCCAACGACAACAGATTTAGAGGAGAAAACAGAACAAAAAAATCAATAATTTTTTCTTCCAAAATTTGTAAAAAATGCATGAAATATCAAGTGACAAATACATTGCTTTTTTTTTAACAATATGTTACAATAAGCACAATGATTGTGATAAAAATAACAATCAAAAACAGCACAATTGTGTAAAAAGTGTATGATGAGAGATGGAGGAAAAGATGATGGCAAAGAAAATTGTATTAGCAGGTGCATGTCGTACAGCAATCGGCACAATGGGGGGATCACTTAGCACTACGCCGGCAGTAGAGCTTGGCTCTATTGTAATTAAGGAAGCATTGAACAGAGCAGGAGTAGCTCCTGAGCAAGTTGACCATGTATATATGGGTTGTGTTATCCAGGCAGGCCAGGGACAGAACGTGGCACGTCAGTCCTCCATCAAAGCAGGGCTTCCAATTGAGACACCCGCAGTTACAGTAAATGTTGTGTGTGGTTCTGGTTTGAACTGCGTAAACATGGCAGCACAGATGATTTTGGCAGGGGATGCAGATATTGTTGTTGCAGGTGGTATGGAGAATATGTCTATGGCTCCATTTGCACTTCCCAATGCACGTTTTGGATATAGAATGAACAATGGTGTGTTGGTAGATACCATGATTAAGGATGCATTGTGGGATGCATTTAATGATTATCATATGATTCAGACAGCAGATAATATTTGTGATGAGTGGAAGATTTCTAGAGAGGAATTGGATGAGTTTGCATTAAAGAGCCAGCAGAAAGCTGAGGCCGCTCAGAAGTCTGGTGCATTTGACAAAGAGATCGTTCCAGTAATGATAAAGAAGAAAAAAGAGATGGTTGAGTTTAAGGTGGATGAGGGTCCACGTGCAGGCTCTACAATAGAGGGATTAGCAAAGCTGCGCTCTATCAACAAGGATAAGTATGTCACAGCCGGAAATGCATCAGGAATCAACGATGGTGCGGCTGCAATCGTAGTGATGAGCGAGGAGAAAGCAAAAGAGTTAGGTGTTACTCCAATGGCTGAGTGGGTTGCAGGAGCACTTGCAGGCGTAAGACCAGAAGTGATGGGAATCGGCCCTGTAGCAGCTACAAAGAAGGTAATGGCTAAGACTGGTATGAAGATCGAGGACTTTGATATTATTGAGGCTAATGAGGCATTTGCTGCACAGTCTATCGCAGTAGGAAGAGATTTAGGGATTGATGTGGATAAGCAGTTGAATCCAAATGGTGGTGCTATTGCATTAGGTCATCCTGTAGGGGCTTCTGGTTGTCGTATCCTAGTAACATTACTTCATGAGATGGAAGCAAAAGATGCAAAGACAGGACTTGCTACTTTGTGTATTGGTGGTGGTATGGGCTGTTCTACTATCGTAAAGAAGTATGAATAAAGCAAATATAGGACAATAGAGAGTA
Organism: uncultured Lachnospiraceae bacterium; assembly: GCA_910586095.1. Classification (GTDB taxonomy): domain Bacteria; phylum Bacillota; class Clostridia; order Lachnospirales; family Lachnospiraceae; genus COE1. The sequence goes on from CAJUHQ010000149.1 coordinate 6,111, forward strand.
TTGTCTAAATGTTATGAAGAACGCCAAAGGCGGGTGTTCTTTTGATGCAGACAGACACTTCAAAAGAAAAGATAGCTACAGTGACAGGTGTTTGGTATGGAGATGGAAGAAAGGCAGTCTTTGGCGTTTTTGTGTTGAGATAGAGCAAAGTATATGTAAATTGTACATATAGGAGGGTTAAGAACAAAATGGAATATATTTTATATGAAGTAAACGGTGCTGTAGGAAAGATTACAATCAACCGTGAAAAAGCGATGAATGCATTGAATTCTCAGGTATTAGATGAGTTGAATGAGACTCTCGATGCAGTTGAGTTAGATGTGGTTCGCTGCTTGATACTTACAGGAGCAGGCCAAAAATCGTTTGTTGCAGGCGCAGATATTGGAGAGATGAGCACACTCACAAAGGCAGAGGGAGAAGCGTTTGGCAAAAAAGGAAATGATGTGTTTAGAAAACTAGAGACATTCCCTATCCCTGTCATTGCAGCAGTTAACGGCTTTGCACTCGGTGGCGGCTGTGAGATTGCTATGAGCTGTGATATTCGTATTTGCTCAGAAAATGCAATTTTTGGACAACCTGAAGTGGGTCTTGGCATCACACCTGGATTTGGTGGAACACAGAGACTTGCACGTCTTGTCGGCGCAGGTATGGCAAAACAGATGATTTACACAGCTAGAAATATTAAGGCAGAAGAAGCATATCGAATTGGTCTTGTAAATGCTATATACTCACAGGAAGAGTTGATGGCACAAGCTGAAAAGATGGCTTCAGGTATTGCCAAGAATGCACCAATTGCAGTGCGCAACTGCAAAAAGGCAATCAATGAGGGATTAGATGTTGATATGGATCAGGCGATCGTAATCGAAGAAAAGCTCTTTGGTGATTGTTTTGAGACAGAAGATCAGAAGTATGGCATGGCATTTTTCCTTGACAAGAATAAAGAGAAGGTAAAAGAGCCATTTAAGAATTGTTAAAAATTAAGAAAGTGCACTAAATAAGATTTATAAATAAGGAGGAACCACAATGAAGGTTGGTATTATTGGTGCTGGAACAATGGGGTCTGGTATTGCACAGGCTTTTGCGATGACAGATGGTTATGAAGTATGCTTATGTGATATTAAGCAGGAATTTGCAGATGGCGGAAAGGCAAAGATTTTAAAGAATCTCAATTTCCTGGTGAGCAAGGAGAAGATCACACAGGAGAAGGCAGATGCTATCGCAGCAAAGATTGCTACAGGATTAAAGGACATTTGTACAGATTGTGATCTCGTGATTGAGGTTGCACCTGAAAAGATGGAAATTAAGAAGACAACATTTAAAGAGCTGCAAGAGATTGTAAAACCAGAGTGTATTTTTGCAACGAACACATCTTCTCTTTCTATCACAGAGATGGGTGCAGGTTTGGATCGTCCATTGATTGGAATGCATTTCTTTAATCCTGCTGACAGAATGAAGCTTGTAGAAGTTATTGCAGGTGCAAATACACCAGCAGACTTAGTTGAGAAAATCAAGGGCATCGCTTCTGAGATTGGCAAGACTCCAGTAGAAGTGAATGAGGCAGCAGGCTTTGTAGTAAACAGAATTTTGATTCCAATGATTAATGAGGCAATTAATGTTTATGCAGCCGGTGTTGCTAGTGTAGCAGACATTGATGTGGCAATGCAGTTAGGCGCAAATCATCCAATGGGACCTTTGGCTCTTGGCGATTACATAGGATTAGATATCGTGCTTGCAATTATGGAAGTAATCTATACTGAGACAGGC
>CAJUHQ010000150.1 GCA_910586095.1 uncultured Lachnospiraceae bacterium
ACCCCCATGTCTGTCATCAGACACCACTATGAATGAAAGGGGTTTACTATGAATCCTTCGGGGATGCACACAAAATGCCAAAAGCAGGCATTTTGGCGCCATATGGTCAGCGCAGTACATGCGCAGACCTACAGTAAGGATTCAAAGACTTTCATAGTAAAAATAGTAGGAACAAACACGCTGGTGAGAAAGGATGATTTTCTATGAATAAACATATTGGAACAAAAGTGTATTCAATGTTGGGCGTTTTGATGATAATATTTATAATTAATGCATGGTTTTCATGGCAAGGCACACACAATGCAAAAGATGTAGTAATACAGTTGTCAGAAACATACATGGAGCTTCATGTTCAGAATGAGATTGTGACCCAAAATGTGGCGGAAAGCCGATTATATGGAAATTTGATCGTGTTGACTCCTGACGAGCAGACAGCATCGAACCTCTCGCAAGGGATGTCTTCACTAATGGATACACTTGACGCTGCTTTTTTGGAGATGGAGAGGTTGTGCGCAGAGACAGAGGATATGCATTTGATAAAGGCATTACAAGAGTACAAGGACCAGTTTACTCCTCTTCAGGATACCGTCACACAGATAGCCCAGTTTTATCAGGAAGGAGATAAAGCAAAGGCGTTTACACTAAATTCTCAGATGCGTGATATTGTATTGGCTATGCAAGAAAAACAAACTACTTTTACAAAACTGATAGGAGAGGAATCAGAGCGTCTAGTAAACGAGAGAATTGCAGCATCGACGATGCTTGAAGGCGTTTCAAGAGGGATCTTTATAGTATTTCTTGGCGTATCCGTTTTGATGGTGCTGGTACTTCAGTTCTCTGTAGTCAGACCTGCTAGATACGCAACAGATCATCTCAATCAGATTATCAGTGATATTCAGGCCAACAGAGGAGACTTAACACAGCGAATCGCTGTCAAAACCAAAGATGAAGTAGGACAGTTAGTAGCAGGAATCAATAATTTTATTGAACAACTGCAAGTAACTATGAAGAAAATACAGACAGGTTCTTCTGATATGGAACAGCAGGTTGCCAATATGAATGGTAATATTCAACAGTCAGAGAGCAGTGCGAGTGATGTGTCAGCAACGATGCAGCAAATGTCAGCGAGTATGGAGGAAATTTCTGCGACACTCGATCAGATTACACAAGGTTCTAACAATGTTCTTGAACTTTCTAAAAATATGCGTAGTAGAGCAGAGGAAGGTACAACGTTTGTCAGTGGCATTAAAAATAAAGCACAAAATATTCGGTCTAACGTGATGAACAGCAAGAATGATGCGATTCAGATGTTGGATAACAATCGAAGACTCTTGGAAACTGCTATTGAGAACAGCCGTAGTGTTGGCAAGATTAACGAGTTGACAAGTGAAATATTAAGTATTTCTAGTCAAACGAACTTATTAGCGCTCAATGCTTCTATTGAGGCGGCGCGTGCTGGAGAGGCCGGCAAAGGTTTTTCTGTTGTGGCTGATGAGATTCGCGTGTTGGCAGACAATAGTCGTGATACAGCAAATAATATTCAAAATATCAGCGCGATGGTGACACAAGCAGTCGGGGAACTCTCTAAAAATGCCAATGAAATGTTAAAATTTATTGATGAGACAGTGATTGGAGATTATGATGAGTTTGTGAATGTGGCCAATCAATACCATGATGATGCAGAGAATATGAATGTCACGTTTCATGATTTTAAAGACCATTCTCACACTCTTGAAGAGACAATATCACAGATTACAGATGGGATTGTTGGTATTAATACCGCAGTCGATGAAAGTGTACAAGGTGTTTCTATGGCGGCTAATAATATGACACAACTTGTTAGTTTGCTAGGAAATATTCAAGATGACGCACACAACAATAAGGAAGTGTGCGACAGTCTACAAAAAGAAGTACATCATTTTAAGCAGATATAATTAGACATAGAAAACGATCTAAAAAGGGCACAATGTTTCATAAGCCTTGTGCCTTTTGAATTGTCAAAGAAGATCACCATCCTAAATAGGAAGAAAGTAAATATGAAGAGAAATGGAAAAAAGATAGTTATGACCTTATCACAGTTTTGTTTGATGGCACTTGGTGGACTTATTTTTATTTGGTTTGCCCTGCCCATGTTTTTGTCCACTCATATGAATATCGGCAATGTTACAGGAATGACGCTAGCCACAGTACTTTTTGTGTATGGAGTCTTTTGTCCAGTTCTCCATCGGATAATTGCACAGTGGAGAGAACACAGTGTCAAGCGATGGATTATATGGGGATTTTTGGCGGTGGTATTGATGATTGCAGCACTTGCATTGATCGAAACGATCTGTATGGTTCGTGCAGCTTGTAAAAAGCCACAGGAGGACGCAACTGTAGTTGTATTGGGATGTCGTGTATATGGGGAGCGTCCAAGCTTATCATTGGAGGAGAGACTACAAGCGGCCTATAACTATTTACAGGAACATGAAGAGGCGGCATGTATTGTGTCTGGCGGAAAAGGGACAGGAGAAGATATCTCCGAAGCAGAATGTATGTATCGATATCTAGTGGATAAAGGGATCGATCCATCACGTTTGTATAAAGAAGATGCTTCCACGACCACACGTGAAAATTTAGCCTTTTCCCAAAAGATTATAGAGACAGAAGGGCTTACCCCACAAATTGCCATTGCCACTAGTGAATATCATGAGTATCGTGCTGGAAGAATCGCACAATCTCTGGGGATGGAATGTGCCGCAGTGCCTGCGCGCACGGCCATATGGTTATTGCCAACCTATTATATTAGGGAATTGTATGCGATATTGTACGAGTGGTGTGGATTTACATTTTAATATAAAATCTTGTGTGGTCATCTTTCTAAGCAACTACCTTTATTTATGATAGTTCACTGTAAATAAAAGTAGTTGCTTAGAAAATAGTATGTACACAAAATACATATTTTGGCACAAATACTAAAAATAGTGTCAATGAGTTGAATCGGTACTATAAGTACAATTGTTTAAAAAGTTAATTAGAATATTTTCTAAGTCGTCCTCAAAATCTTTCTGACAAGTCAATTCAATACATAAAGCAGTATTCTGATAAATACCAGATGCTAAGATACCGCGGTCATATGGTTTTTCTTGATTGGAACAATTGTAGATAATGAGAGAGTAGAGTTGGTCATTGCAGGTAATCTCTTTTTCGGAGAGAATATCATAATTGACTTTTCCAGTAGCAATCCATTGATCTAGGTTGCTTTCGGCGATCGTACGATCTGAATATTCTCCCAAAAGAAAATAGAGCTGGACATCATATTGGTCAACAGTGTCACTATTGGTATCTTTCTCTTTGCCTGCCCATGAAGCATAATACAGACCATCTGAGGCTAATGTATCCATATGATCTAATAGCGTCAAATAGTTGTCAGTATTTTGAATTGTGAGAGTATGACCAAGTGTAATAAAACCAGATTCGGCCCAAGTGTCGTTTAGTTCTTTTTTTGCTAACGAATCTGCGTAAGAGCATCCATTTAACAAAAAGATAATGCAAAAAACATATGATAGATATTTTAATTTTGTCATAATTGCTCCTTATAATAAAAATAGTGGATTAGTGCTTTTCTTTTGTGGTGCCGCCATATGCATAAGTGACAGGAAGGCAGATAAGAGGCGGCCTTGATAAAGGATTTTCTTGCAGTAATAGTTCAACACACAATTCAGCAATTTCTGGAACAGGTTGTACAATGGTAGAACATGTATAGTCTTTGTTTCCAAAATATTTTGTCCCATCAAATCCAATTACTTGTATATCTTCGGGAACTCTTTGCTGTAGACGTTGCAACGTCTTTACGATCGAGTAGGCAAGCCCATCGGTAACACAAAAGATCCCATCAAAGGACAGTTTTCCGTCATGAAGATGTTCTATTAAAAAAGTCTCAAATTCTTCAAAAGGTTCTCCATCTTCTATAATTTTCATTTCATATTGCAGACCACGCGAAAGACATCCATTTTCAAAACCAGCTTTGCGTTTGTTGGGTTCATTAGTCAAAGAGGAACCTGTTCGCAAAAAAGCAATATTTTTGCAGCCTAGATCAGCGAGTTTTTCGGCAGCAAGTTGTCCACCGGCAAAATTATCACTGGCAACACAAGGAATTTTTGGCCCCATAGAGCGGTCAATTGCCACAAACGGAGTACTTTCTTCAATGACAAGATTGGGATTGTAGGTTAAACCAATAATTCCATCCACCTTGTTTTGTTGTGCCATTGTGATATATTCTTGCTCTAGATTGGAATCGTAGTCTGTGGAACATAGCAGCATACGATATTTTCGTTTTAAAAGAGCGAGATTGATATGGTACGTAAGTGATGCATAAAAAGGTTCAAGTGTATTAGGGATCAAAAGAGCAATAGTGCGCGTCTTATTTGCTTTAAGTCCCTGTGCATAACTGTTGACTTGGTAATTGAGTTTTTTGATGGCGTTTTCTACACGAATTCGGTAGTCCTCCCCTACGGGTAAACCATTGACAACTTTAGACACCGTACCTAGAGCAACGCCTGCTTCTAAAGCAACGTCTTTCATTGTTGGCGTGGAATTTGTTTTTTTCATAAGCTCCCCTTTCTGTTTATTTTTACAAATGGTTTAGTATAAAAATCAGCATTGAATCTATATGGTGTATGTGGCTATAGTTGAAATAAAATGCTAGTACAATTACTTTAATTCCTCGACGAACCAACAAAATATTTCATGAAAATATATGAAATAAAAAGAATATTGCTGCGTTTTTTAGAGAAAACAATGTGATAAATCCAATTTAATTTATTATAATATAGGAAAAAATTTTTGTAAAGAGAATTTATTTATGAAACGTTATATGAATAAAAAAGAGAAAAAATTAATATAATTGCACAATGAGTTTTGAATAAAATAACTAAAATATATAAAGTGGCACAAAAAATATTGACTTTATTAAGAAAAAGTGATAATTTTATAAACAAGGATGAAATAACGTTTCATGAAATGGTGTGACCGCGAAGTGTAATAGTATCGTTTCACATCTGTAACATTAAATTATTTTAGTTGCCTGATAAGAAAGGAGAAAAGAGATGAACAAAAATAAGTCGGCTACTGCAATTTCAGCAGCACTGGGAAAGCCGTTAAAGCGGCGTCTATTGGATAATTGGCAGTTGTATGCTATGCTATCAGTTCCAGTTATATTGACCATTGTATATAAATACATTCCTATGTATGGTATACAAATTGCTTTTAGGGACTATAAAGCAAGCAAAGGGTTTATGGGAAGCGAATGGGTTGGCTTTGAATGGTTTTGGCGATTTTTTAGTGCCCCAACTTTTGGAAGAATGATTAAAAATACAATATTGTTAAGCTTTTATAGTTTGCTATGGAGTTTTCCGATTCCAATTATTCTTGCATTACTACTAAACCAGATGCGATTTCAGCGTTTTAAGAGAGTTACACAGACGGTACTTTATGCGCCACACTTTATTTCTACAATGGTCATTTGTGGTATGATTCGAATCTTTCTTAGTCCCTCAGGCGGATTAATCAATCTGATAGCAGGAACATCGATTGATTTTTTAACAGAGTCCAATGCATTTCGGACAATATACATAGCTTCTGGTATTTGGCAGGATGCTGGATGGGGTATTATTGTTTATATGGCAACGCTATCTAATGTTGACACATCTCTTTATGAGGCTGCAAAAGTTGATGGTGCTTCTTTATTTCAAAGAATCATTCATATTGATATACCTGAGTTGACATCTATTATGGTTCTGAATCTGATTATGAGTGCAGGAGGATTGATGAATGTCGGATTTGAGAAGGTGTGGTTGTTACAAACGGATTTGAATAAGGCAACAAGTGATGTCATTGCGGTCTATGTCTATCAAAAAGGTATCGAGAATGCGAAATACAGTTATTCTACAGCAGTAGGTTTGTTTAATACAGTGATTAATATTATCCTTTTGATTGTAGTCAACAAGATAGCTCATAGAATATCTGAAGATACAAGTTTTATATAATAAAGTTTGCATTGTGAATCGTATGCTAACATCATTGTGTTGAATTAGCAGGTTATTGGAAGCATGGAAGGATGAAAGGTTTTCAATCTTTCATTTCCGAGTTTGTGTCTGCGCTGCAACCACAAACTTAAGATGCATCAAAAGCAGCGCAGGAATGGGGAAAAATATGAGAGCGAATACGAAATCTGGAAAACTGACAGGATTTTCTGAAAAAAGTAGCGATATCATTTTGGTGTTGATTTGTACAATTATTCTGCTGCTGGTTGCATATCCACTATATTATGTGTTGATTGCATCCGTGTCAAATCCATATGATGTATATGCAGGCAAGACCTTTCTTTTGCCAAGTCAGTTTACATTAGATGGATACAAGGCAGTATTTGCAGATGCCAGTATTTTGACAGGGCTTGTGAACAGTTTTAAATATACAATAGTTGGTACAATATTTTCGGTTGTTGTGTTGTATTTGACGGCGTATCCTTTAAGTGTGAAAGACTTGCCAGGCAGGAAGTGGATCAGTATATTTTTCATTATCACCATGTATTTTGGCGGTGGTATGGTTCCAACTTACTTAGTAGTTAAGCAGACAGGATTAATTAATAGTATGTGGGCGCTTTTTCTTCCAGGGGGCGTTGCGGTTGGAAACATGATTATTGTGAGAAATTTTTTTGAAAATAGTATTCCAAAGGAAATGATTGAAGCTGCTGAAATAGATGGTGCTTCTAAATGGACGACATTTATACGAATTGTAGTACCTTTAAGTCGGTCTATCATGGCGGTTATGGTAGTATTTAGCATGGTTGCTTATTGGAACGACTGGTTTACATCTATGATTTATCTGCCATCGCCCGATAAGGCGCCACTACCACTTGTGTTGAGAAATATTTTAATTAAGAGTTCAGCTAGTGCCAGCCAGGCAAGTACTATTTCGGGCGGGTTTGCCGAGTTAAATAAAATGACAGAGATGATTAAGTTCTCTTCTATTATTATAGCAGCCATACCCATGTTGATTGTCTATCCATTTGTACAAAAATACTTTGAAAAAGGTTTTATGGCTGGCGCAGTAAAAGGCTAGATTGAGAGGAGGTTATCATATGAGGCAGTTAAAAAAATGTAACTATTATAAAAAAGAGCTGATATCTTGTATGTTTATAGCAGGTCTTGTAGTATCAATGACAGCTTGTGGAAATAAAGATTATGGAAATCATGAAAAAGGGGTTGCAAATACAGATACTTCTCAGACTCAATTTGCAATTATGGGAGGACAGAGTGCCCTAAGTCCAGGATATACAGACAATATAGTTCTTACTCAGCTTCAAGAGGACACAGGAATTCATATTGATTGGACTACTATGAGCGAATCGCTTGGAGAGCAGGTCAATATTCGTATTGCAGGTGATGAGCTTCCAGATGCTTTTATGGGAGTAGGTTTTAGCAATTATGATATATCACGTTATGGGGATGATGGGACATTTATTGATTTGTCACCCTATCTGACAGAAGAGTATATGCCCAATTTGAGCAAGATTTTGGAGGAGAATCCAGATATTCGCAGTGCGATTACAATGGATGACGGATATATTTATGGATTGCCTGCGGGCGAACGCATGGGAACTGCGGGTGTTGGGGCACCAGAGGATTACAGTATTTATTCAATTCCACAATTTTCTATGATTAATAAGGCGTGGTTAGATGATTTAGGACTGGAGGTTCCTACAACGTTGGAGGAACTTCACACAGCACTAAAGGCATTTAAAGACAATGATATGAGCGCAAAATATTATGGAAATGCTGCGGGAAGTACAATTCCGTTGAGTACAGGGT
>CAJUHQ010000151.1 GCA_910586095.1 uncultured Lachnospiraceae bacterium
TTACGGGGCATCTGGCGTATCCGAAAATTTATTATAAGAGATAAGATTTCTGGGTGGAAGATAGGGTTATGGACAATCCTTGCTACCATCGCCGCAAATATTGAAGCTTTGATTGTAGTTGAAGCTTTTGGTATGGAAATGACACTTGGAAACATTTTATTTGCCTCTACATTTCTTGTGACAGATATTTTGAGTGAACTTTATGGAAAAAAAGCGGCACAACATGCGGTATATTTAGGGATTGTTACTTCTATACTGTTCATTCCACTTAGCAGTTCATGGCTTTTGTATACCCCTGGTGCAAATGACTGGGCGATGCCAAGTATTCGTACTATTTTCTCCAACCCCCACGCCTAATGTTTGTTGGAGTTCTTGTCTATGTAATTGTGCAACTTTTTGATGTGTGGGCTTATCATAAATGGTGGCATTTCACAGAAAAAAAATTTGGTGATACTCAAAAATATTTATGGCTGCGCAACAATGGTTCCACCTTACTCTCACAACTTATCAATACCATATTGTTTACGCTAGGGGCATTTTTTGGTGTTTATGAGACTTCGACACTGCTTTCTATCATGCTTTCTAGTTATATTATTTTTGTTGTGACAAGCCTAGCCGATACGCCTTTTGTCTATCTAGCACGATATCTACATAAAAATCATAAGTGTGCACCCAAACAATTATAAGTATTCCTTTTCCCAATTGTGCATGACTTATATACTATTTTTCTAACTCATTGATTCTGCACAGATCCACACATAAAAATGGCTGACTCAAATTAAAAAGTCAGCCATTTTCATAATTATTTGTTTTTGATTATACTCCTTTAAAATCAAATGACAACTTCAACTTATTAGTAGTGTCCAACAAATACTCTTCATGTGGTCTTGCTCCCCAGCTATCATCACCGCCTACACCCATCTGCGCTAAAGCTACACGAACGATAGTGTAATATACAGGAGGCAATTCATAGGTGTGCAAAACATTCTCTAATTCGTGTGGTGTATACGGAAGCACATTTACATGTAGATTTTTGCCTGTAAACACAATCCCATGTCCCTTGTTATCTGTAACCTGTGCACATCGCACATTTATGTGGTTTCCACACTCTTGTGGCACTAGATACTCTGCTAGTTGATCTTTCACTTTCTTGTGATAAAGCCCTATGCGTCCACCTCTACAGCGATCAACATAAGTTTCCTCTGGCCCTAGTCCATACCATGTCAGATTTTCCAAAGCTGCATCAAACCGGAACATTATCCCAAACTCAGGCATATCTATAATTCCCTGAGGAGGCTGATATGTCATTGTTGTACGCACAGTTCCATCACCAACCACCTCATAGCTTATCGTACACTCAGATTCTGGTGTAGTGGGCAATCTATAGTCATACGTGATTGTAACACTAGTCTCATTTTTGGTGATTACTGGCGGCTTTCCCTGTTGATATAAACTTGCTACCTTCCATTGTGCATATCGGAAAGGCATCTGACATCCACGATCATTGTCTGTTGGTGCTCTCCAAAAGTTTGGTTGAGGAATCCCTTTGATCAATTCTCTGCCTGCATACACATAAGAAACCAATCCCTTTCCACCTTTGTCAAACAATGCCTCAAAGTGCATCCCCCGCACCCCAATATTGTATGTTCCCTCTGTGATCTTGACTGCATCTAGCTGTGATTTTTCTCCTTGTGCAATCTCATAAACTGCCTGTCCAAAAGCAACCTCATGACCACGTTTAGCCCAAAGCGTATCTTCTTTCAAAACAAAAGCTACTGTCACAACATACTCACCACACATAGTCGCTTTCCAAGGATCTATGTTACTCCACGGCGTTTTATAGCGAAATAGTGGCAAATCATAAATAGCCTTTGAAAGAGGCTCTACTGCTGTTCCAACCACGGTGCGCACAAGCTCTATTCCATCGAGCGCAAGGGTGACAATACACTCAAAATCGGACGTATCTGTGAAAAGATTTTTGTTGATAACCTCAAATTTACCTTCTGCAATCTCAATCTGTATATTTTGATAATTGAACTTAACTTCCTGCATCTTAGGGGATGGCTTTCGATTGCCTCCATAAGCTATGCCATTTCCACTAAAATTGTAATCGCAAGGCCTGTCATCAAAATCACCGCCATATCCTAATACCTCATTGCCATATCGATCTCTGTGATAAATGGACTGATCGATATAATCCCAGATAAACCCTCCCTGGAACAATGGCTCCTCATCTGTCAAATCGGTATACTTGTGCATAGCCCCACAAGAATTTCCCATCGCATGTGTATATTCACACAAAATATATGGTTTGTTTCTATCCTGCTCTAAAAATTCTTTCACAGAGGCAGCACTTGCATACATACGGCTCTCTATATCAGAGGTATCATTGTATCGCCTGTCATGCGCAATTCCCTCATAATGCACAAGTCTTGTGTCATCTAGCTTGCGAAGTCTCTGAGACATCTCATAGATCACAGAACCACCATATGACTCATTTCCACAGGACCAGATCAAAATACAAGCATGATTTTTATCGCGCTCATACATAGATTGAATTCTGTCTAACAAAAGAGGCTCCCACTCTTTTCTGTCGCCTGGAAGTGCTTTGTCAATTGGCCATGAGCCGTTATTGATTAAATCCCACAGGCCATGTGTTTCCATATTACACTCATCAATCAGATATAGACCATACTCATCGCAAAGCTCATAAAGCATTGAATCATTTGGATAATGACTAGTTCTGATCGCATTAATATTGTTTTGCTTCATGGTGATAATATCCTGTACTGTCTCTTCGTAATTTGGTACACGTCCACCTCGCGCACCAAATTCATGTCTATTCACACCTTTCAACACAATGCGTTTTCCATTTAAAGTCATCACCGTTTTATCGATAGCAAAGCGCCTAAATCCAACTTTTTGTGAAACAATCTCCACCACAGAACCATCCATATCATAAATTGTAATATGTAGTTCATATAAATGAGGCTTTTCTGCACTCCACAGTCGCGGATTGTTCACTTTTATACAACAGGCAGCATTGACGCCATCCTGAAGCGCTACATCTACATTTGCAACTTCTTCGCCATGATAAAAAAGCTCCGCACGCGCCTGGACAGTATTTGCATCCCGATTGTTCATCTTTATTGTCATAGACAAATTCGCTCTTGTGTAATCTACTTGCTGTTCATTCATATCAAACAAGGTCTTGACTTGCAAATCCATGACATGCCTATCGGGAATCGCATATAAATATACACTCCTAAATATCCCAGAAAAACGGAAAAAGTCCTGATCTTCGCACCAACTTCCGCTCGTCCACTTATAAACCTGAACAGCTAATTTATTCTCTCCACTTTTTAGTACATCCGTCAACTCAAATTCTGATGGAGTAAATGTGTCCTCACTATAACCAATATATACTCCGTTGCACCAAAGCGCAAAACCGCTCTCCACACCTTGAAAAGAGACGAACACTCTCTTTTTTGCAAACCGCTCTGGAAGATGGAAATATTTGACATAGCTAGCGGTTGGATTGAAGCGTTGTGGGATCTCTCCAGGTTCTATTGACTCATGTCCATCCCACGGATACTGTATATTGACATATTGTGGTTTGTCATATCCTTCCATCTGAATATGTGCGGGGACTTGAATATCATCCCAATCTTTGCAGTTCACATCGCACTCTTGAAACGTCTTTGGCGCTTCCTCAATATTTTTTGCATAGCAAAATTTCCAGATCCCATCAAGACTTTCTTTAAACCCTTCTATCTTTTGTATCAGTTCTATCTCATCCGCATAAAACTTGTGATCCGAATGGGCTGCCACTCTATTTTCCCCAAAAAATCCAGGGTCCTTTATCTTATTGTAATCAAATACTACATTTTTCTGCATTCTAATTCTCCATACCGCTTTTAACGGCCTAAATAGTTGTTAATTCCTAGTTTTTTGTCAGTTATGTCTTTTGTTCTTTCTTTATAGTCACTGGACGTCGTTTCCATTGATAGGGTGATGTTCCAATAATACGTCTAAAATTTCTGTTAAATGTAGAGGGAGTGATAAATCCTACTTGTTCCGCAACATCCTCCATACTGCTATCTGTCTTGTCAATCAAATCGCAAGCCTTCTTTACACGAACAAAATTTATATACTCAATTGGCGTCATATTCATGTTTTCCTGAAAAATTTTTCTAAAGTGTGTCTCACTCATATGACATTCGCTCGCCAGATCAGAAATTTTAAAATTACTAGAATAATTTTTTTCTATATATACAATAGCATTTTCTAATCGGAAACTACTTGCTTTGCCCAAAAACACTTCTGTCTGCCTATCATGAAGCAATATGATTTCAAATAACAATGCATACACCAATCCACTTACACATTCCTGATAATAAGAATTTTTGTTCTGCATTTTTTGAAAAATTGCTTTGATTAACTGCCCCATTATTGGGTCCTCTTCAGATTTTAGAATGATTGCCTTTTCATTGAGGCGATCTACACTATCTTTAATTTCCTGCCCAGATCTCCCACAGTGTCTCAGAACATCTTCTGGACAGATATACAGATATTCCCAAAATGCCTCGACATTTGTGTCACTTCTTGTCACATGCCGGATATTGGCTGGAATACATGATATTGTGCCTGACTCAAAGTGATGCTGATCCTCCTCTATAATCAACTCTCCTACTCCATAATGGCAATATCCAATCTCGAGTAGATTATGAAAGTGCCGTTTATAGACATTTTCACCATACACCCGAATCCACTCGCTGCCCATCAATGCTAATATGGGTTCATTATAAGGTATCTCACAAAAACAAAATTCAGATGTTTCTCTTTTTTTCTTAGGCATCTTTTCTCCTAATTTCCTCGTGATAGCTCTTTTTCCATCACCAACACCATTCACATAGATTGAACAATATTTCATTGTTCAATCTATGTACTTCAAAGAACTATAAACTATCTGTAAATCTCTTAAACGCCTCTATGCCCGCCGCATCTCTCTTATAGACACCTGCATGCTCTAACACCTTGCCAAATACAATCCCAACTTCCTTTTTGATAATGTCCATGATATTATCCTTTGTAACGGTTTCGTATTGGGGTAAAAATTCATCTACCCAGTCTGCATGTTTTGCTAAAACTTCATTTTTGCGCAAGTCTTCCTTTTCAAGAAGCGCTTTTGCAAGTAGATCAAGCTCCTCTTTCAGCCGTGAAGGAAGTACTGCCAACCCCATAACTTCGATTAGTCCAATATTTTCCTTCTTAATATGATGAAGCTCTGCATGAGGATGATATACTCCAAGAGGATGCTGTTGCGTCGTAATATTATTGCGTAGCACTAAATCTAACTCATACTGATCTCCACGCTTACGTGCAATTGGCGTAATCGTGTTATGAGGCTCCCCATCTGTATTGGCAAAAATAAATGCCTCCTCATCTGTATACCCACGCCACTTTGTAAGAATTTGGTCTGCAAGTTCAATAATTCTATCATACTCCTTATGAGAAAGCCGGATCACAGACATTGGCCATTTTACGATACCTGTCTGAACATCTTCGAATCCTTTGACACAAAATGTTCTCTCCACAGGTGCTTTTGCCATAGCAAACTCATAATTTCCTCCCTGAAAATGGTCATGGCTAAGGATAGATCCTCCCACAATCGGAAGATCTGCATTCGAACCAACAAAATAATGTGGAAACTGCTCTACAAATTGAAACAACTTGACGAAAGTATCATGCTCTATTTTCATAGGGATGTGCTGACTGTTAAACACAATACAATGCTCATTATAATATACATAAGGTGAGTATTGAAATCCCCATTGGTTCCCCTGAATTGTAACTGGAATAATCCTGTGATTCTGTCTTGCAGGATGATTCACACGTCCAGCATACCCCTCATTCTCCATGCAAAGCTGACACTTAGGATAGCCACTTTGCTTCGCATTTTTTGCTGCTGCAATTGCTTTAGGATCTTTTTCTGGTTTTGACAAATTAATAGTAATATCCATCTCACCATACTCTGTTTGCGCCTTCCACTTTCTGTCGCGCGCAATGCGATAACGTCTAATATAATCTGTATTCTGGCTAAACTGATAATACCAGTCTGTCGCTGCACACGCTCCCTTTTCCTCGTAGAGCTTATTGAAGATTGTGATCACTTCTGATGGGCGCGGAACCAAAATTCCCATAATTTTTGTGTCAAACAAATCTCTGTACACAATGCTATCATCGGGAAGTAACCCTTGCTCCACTGCATAGTCTACCATCTCCTTTAGTAGCGATTCTAAATCGAACGTGGCTGGATCAGTGATAGCATCTACAGAAGGTTCATCATATTCCTCTAGACCAAAAAGTTCTAGCAGTCTGTTCGTTATGTAGATTCTGTCCCCCTCTTCAAAAAGCTCTGCTGCAATACCATAATTGACTAGGGTTGCAATATTTTGTGTAATCATAGTTTCCCTTCTTTCTATTGATTTTAATATTTTTACTTTTATAACAACATATATTTCACATGAACCTCATGATGAAAAACGCCTGTTTTTTGCGGACAGATTATTCGATCACCTCTATCACTTTTCCCTTACTATCTTTGATTTCAGAGCGTTCAATAATAAACTGTAACGGCATTGTATCGCATCTATATGTACCAACGTGAGGCCTAAGAATAGTCTGAATTTCCTGTAAGGTTTCTTTAGACAGCCTCAAAATCGCAAAATCCTTTTCCTTCTCACAATACTCTGATTGAGACGCCCATTCTATACTTAATGTAAATGTTTCTGCTATAATGAACAAAGATCGCTCCTTCTGAGTCCGCCCTCTAAGCATTGTCAAGAACGTTTCTACATTCATTGCTCCCATTTCTACTATAATCATCTGTTCATCATCAGAACTTTGATAACATTTTATAGCACTTGTATACACTGCTACAGAAGATGAACCATCCTCCTCTATCCCTTTGTCAAGAACCTGCTTAAACTTTTCATTTTCTAAAAGAGAGCTTCTATTCAAATCTGTTATCCCATATGGAATATAACAAAATAATTCCTTTAGGAATTTCTCACCAATCCAGTGCATCATTGCATACATTTCATCCAAAGTCAGGGCAACCGCTTGTAAAAACTTTACATGTCCACTACATGTATCCATCTCACCTAATTCTGGATCTATACAAAACCCCAATGCCATAAGTTTAGTATCTGTATCAAGAGCTATGGGACCATTGCAACTCATATGATGCCCTGCATCAAAACAATTTCCTGTAGAAAATACATATCGTGCAAGATTTTGAAGCAAATTAACTGGCCATACAGGAGGTTCTTGTGTTTCCTTTTTTAGACGAAATGTCAGTTCGAAACCATATCCACTATCTTTAGTTTCCTCATTATCTTCCTCCTCCTCATCATCTTCGTCTTCGTCGTCTACATCATCATATAAGTTGCTAAATCCATAAGTAACATAATGCCAGTGCCCTTCTTCTTTTTCGCTTATATAGACTTCCACGCCGTCAAGTGGGTCCTTTCCTCCAAGAAAATATGGCAGTACTGTACCATAATAAAATCCCTCTTGATCTGGATACAGAGCTTGCATTTTCTCCGCAATATAATCAGCACCTACTTTTTCATCATCTTCATTCATTGTTTCTATCCTTTCCTGACAATCCTACTTTTCATAAACAATGTAATAGTTCAGACAAGTCTGTCCTGTTACGGCATCCGCCCATTAAAAATTGCTGCGCAATGGGGCG
>CAJUHQ010000152.1 GCA_910586095.1 uncultured Lachnospiraceae bacterium
GAGCACCTGACTCTTAATCAGGGTGTCCAGGGTTCGAGCCCCTGGCGGTGCACTTTAAAGGACTGATTTTGAGGACTTGAGAGCCTTGGGATTGGTTCTTTTTTTGTGTTTAAAAGAATTCAGAGTTTTGATCTCGAAAAGCTAGGGTAGAAGAGTTTGGCGCAGAATGGTCACAAGATGGTCGAAAAACCATCACTCTTCCCCTGTTACTTATCTGTGCAAGAATTTGTATAGAAACAGTGTCCACTGGCCTTTCAGAAACCTGAGACGGAGAAAAAAATTCCCCAAGACTAATATTGAATTGGCGGCATAATTGTTCAATCACTTTTATGGTGGGATTTTTCTGGTTGCGTTCCAGTAAGCCAAGATAGGTTGTGGTAGATTTGTTATTGACAAGCGGATGTGGGGGGTATAGTTTAGTTATGCTGCGGTTTGCCGCCGAGCATAAAAGAATAAGAAAAACAAGGAGAGAGGGCATGAAGAAATGGAAAAAAGCAGCCGCGATACTGATGGCGGCGACAATACTGTCAGGTTCGTTAAATGTATATGCAGCAGGGCTGAGGGATGTGTTTGATGCAGCGTATTATGCGGAAACGTATCCAGATTTAGCAGCGTCTATCGGCAATGATGCGGAAGCACTGTATCAGCATTATGTGACTTGTGGTCTGAGCGAAGGAAGATCTGGGAGTAAGGTCTTTAACGTGGCAGAATACCGCAGTGCATATGCGGATTTGGAGGCACTCTTCGGTGATGACTGGGATGCCTATGTCAATCATTACTACACCGTAGGAAAAACCGAGGGGAGAACAGCGGGCGTTTATGGAGAAATTCCCTTGGAGAGTGACAGCAGCAATGATGTGAATATAGGCAATAATATGCAGCAGTGGATGCAGCAATGGACAGGGCTTCAACCGCCGGATATGAATGTGGCCAGTGTCTCCAACGAAGAAGTGGTCAGCGGCTATGGAACCCGTGGGGTTCGCGAATACGATGCAGCCGGAAACAATGTCAAGACTACATGGTATCTGGCTGATGGAATAACCGTATTTAACATTGTAGTGGTAGAATATGATGGGGCAGGACGAAAGACAAAGCAGGCGAGCTATAACACCGATGGAACATTAGATGATTGGGGCTGGTCGTACTGGGCAGCCTTCGATGAGCAGGGAAGAACGAAAATACTTGTATCATTTAATGGAGATGGGACTATAAAGAATGTGACGTGCCATGAAAAATACTTTGAGGATACCAAGAGCTGTTTAAAGTGGGTATGCTATTACCCAGATGGAAGCTGGAGCGTATCGGAATGTGAGTATGATACAACATATGGTCTTGGTCCCGCTAAGGTAACCATATATAATCCAGATGGAAGCATAGAGAGTCAGTATTAAATATCATAAACAGTAAATAGTGTGAAATATAAAATTTCACCATCCTGATTTGTACGCCTGCTGAAGCAGGCAGATGGGAGTTAGTGTGAACAAAACATTAAGAAACACTAAGGCGTCAAAAAACGCCACCTAAGAGTTTCTAAATGTTTGGAAAAATGCCAAAAAACAGGCATTTTTCATCCTGATTTGTACGCCTGCAAAAACAGGCAGATGGGAGTTTGTGTATACCTATGCAAAACTGGAGCAAATCTGTTTGTATTATACAGATTTGCTCCAGTTTTATTTTACTTTATTTTTACTTGGCTTTTGGCAGTTCGCAGGAAGGTTCGTTGACCAGAGGAGCAGGTTTTCTAAAATTTTCCAGGTCTTACTTTTTCGTGGTACTTTCGCAAAATTTTCACGTATCTATGTTTAATTAATGATAGACGATACCTCATAACTTGTGTTATAATAGCCATACGGAAATACCTTCTTTCTGGTTAGATTTTGGTTTAGCGATTAAAGTATAACACAGAATGGGTATTTCCGTTTTTTAAATATTCAGTTGTAACACATGTATTGTAATCTTACAATGGTCATTTATCAACATAAAATTGAGATTGACACTCAAAAATAGCAGTGATATAGTAAACAAGACAAATTTCAAATTGGGAGGTTTTATTGATATGAAATGCCCATATTGTCAAAAAGAAATGCAATGGGGTTATATCCCTAATTGGAGCCAACCCGTTCAGTGGATTCCAGACGGAGAAAAACCCTCTCTATTTTCTTTTTCAGTCGCACAAAAGGGAATTGCTCTTATTAACCAATTCAAACCATTCAAAGTGTATGGATACAAAGCAAAAGCGTACTATTGTTCTAAATGTAAAATTGTTCTCGCACCAACAAAAGAATGAAAACAGCTTTTTGGAGAATAGACAAAAGATTTTCTTATTATATAAAATATACAATCAAGGCTATGGAATGATTTTATGAAAAGCTTATAAAACTGGATTTGAGAAGCATGAATAACCCTATAGATTTCTACCATGTGTCTGGAAAATAAATTTTCGTTATAAAAAGAATCTATACATTGGGTACATAAAACGAATTAGGAGAATGATAAATAAATTGTAGTGGAAAGGTGTAGCAGCAAAATGATTATTGAGACACATGCACATTATGATGATGAAGTATTTGACGCAGACAGAGAGATCGTATTGTCCTCCATGTGTGACAATGGAATAATGTATCTGGTAAATGTGGGGGCAAGCCTTGAAAGTACTGCCGCAAGTATCAAATTAGCGCAACAATATTCATATATATATGCAGCAGCAGGTGTTCATCCTAGTCATACAGATCAACTCAACGAGGACAATTTTGAGTGGCTTTGTGAACAGTGCAAAAAAGAGAAAGTAGTGGCAGTAGGAGAAATTGGACTAGATTATCACTGGGAGACACCCGAAAAAGATGTACAAAAAAGATGGTTTGGTCGTCAGCTTGATCTTGCAAGACAGATCAAAAAACCAGTAATCATTCATTCAAGAGATGCTGCCAAAGACACATATGATATTATAACTGAAAAAAATGCCGCTCAAATAGGTGGAGTGATACATTGTTATTCCTACAGTGTTTCAATGGCCTTAGATTATGTAAAGATGGGATTTTATATTGGAATAGGTGGAGTAGTGACATTTAAAAATTCAAAAAAAGTTAGAGAAGTAGTAAAAGCTGTTCCTATAGAAAATATTGTGTTAGAGACAGATAGTCCCTATCTTGCACCAGAACCTCACCGCGGAAAGCGTAACACATCACTCAATCTCGTCCATATTGCTAAAGAAATCGCCGCGATAAAAATGATTTCGTATGATGACGTGGTATGTATCACCACAAAAAATGCAAGAACATTATATGGGATATATCAATAGAGTGACAGGTGCGAATTTTATTTGTAATGCACTTTTGTACTAATATTCCAATTTGCAAGTAATTGATAGCACAGATAATTAGCAAAAAATAGAAATGGGAGGAACACACCTGTTGAGAAAAGAGAATCGCCCCACATTAGCAAATCCGACAAATACCTTGTCCATACTCCAAAAATATGATATTCATTTTCAGAAACGGTATGGTCAAAATTTTCTTATTGATGCTAATATTTTAGAGAATATTATTGAGGCAGCTCAGATCACACCAAATGATTGTGTCCTCGAAATTGGACCAGGAATAGGTACAATGACTCAATATTTGTGTGAGAGTGCTAGGGAAGTTGTGGCAGTGGAGATAGACCAAAAATTGATTCCCATTCTCAAGCAGGACACACTAGCATCCTATCACAATGTTACCATTATCAATGAGGATATTTTAAAAGTAGATCTGCATGCTATAGCACAACAAAAAAATAATGGAAAACCCCTAAAGATTGTGGCAAATCTTCCATATTATATTACCACTCCAATTATTATGGGGCTTTTTGAGAGTCATATTCCATTAGAAAGCATTACAATTATGGTACAAAAAGAGGTTGCGGGCCGTATGCAGGCCAAACCAGGGACAAAAGAATATGGTGCGCTCTCCTTAGCAGTACAATACTACGCCAAACCAGAGGTTTTGTTTACAGTACCATCGGGATGTTTTATGCCTCGTCCTACTGTTGATAGTGCTGTAATCAAACTGACACGCTACAAAGAACCCTGTATAAGAGTGAATAGCGAGAAACAAATGTTTGAAATTATAAAAGCATCCTTTAATCAGCGTAGAAAAACATTAATAAACAGTTTAAATAACGCAGCAGATTTATCTATCAACAAAGAGAGGATTAGCAAAGTGCTCTATGAAATGAATCTGCCGCAAACGATTAGAGGAGAAGCACTTACACTTGCTCAATTTGCACAGCTTACTGATTTATTGTACTCGTAGTAGACAATCTTTTAGCAGCAGACAGATCGTTTGAATATAGCTTATATTGTTATAAAGGTCGTTTTTAGCTCGCTTTTTATATTCATGCCGCCAAACGGGGGCAATTTGTCTACAAATAGATCGATGAGTAGCTACCTTCACTAGTTGCAGGCAGTCTGTTTTGCGCTGGCTGTTCATCGTAAAGAGTTTTCGGTCTAGATAGTCAAATACACAAAAATAAGTAAATAACCTATCATCGCTAGTAGTAGAGTGTTGTTTTCCAATACCCTTTTTCGATTTTTGGCTCTCACAAGTACTGTGTATTTGATGAAAGTATAGATGTTCGGGCACGCAAATCATAGAGCGGACAGCAAATAGTGCTTCTAAATGAAAGGGTAGATCAGCATAAGGAGCAAGATACTCCTGAAAGGAAATATTATTTTTGTATAATAGGGATTTTTTATAGATGCCTTGCCAGATTGCTGGTTGGGCATTTGCTATATAATGACAAATATAATCAAGATCACGAGTTCCCAGACTATAAGGAGTATCTAAAAGATCTGATTGCACAGGTTTCTTGTGTGTTGCGTCTCCTAAGATGGTTTGATATCCTGTATAAGCATAGTCGTATTTATCACAAAGTGCCTGTGTTAAAAGTTTTTCAAACATAGAAGGATCAACAAAATCGTCTGAGTTGACAAAGCCAATATAAGTGCCAGAAGCTTCACACAACCCTTTGTTTTTTGCACAAGCACATCCGCCTTCACTGTACAGAATACGAATTCGCTTGTCTTGTGCTTGATATTTTTTTAACTGTTTTTCAATCTGTATTTTATGAGAAATCAAAGAACGGTCTAATACAAAAAGAAATTCTACATGCGCGCTATTCCATATGAGCAAAGAGTGAATACATCGTGACAGATTGTTTGTAATATGACAAATTGGCAAAATCACAGACAAGTCTATATCAGATAAAAAATTTTTGCTTGTTTTCATCATTCTAGTAATCCTTTCTTAGTAATAATGCTTTTTATAACAGGAATTTTTGTGCGACTAACAAGTGCAACAAATAAATGCAAAGATACGAATATTTATTCGATATAGAATTAGCAGCAGAATCATTAAAGTGAATATCTTGGCGTGTGCAAATCGCCATTATGCGCGGCCTGCTATTTCTTGGGCCGCATGGTATAGTATTTTCGTTAGTATCGTAAACGCACATCATATTCAATCTGCCATTTGGCCATCTATATTATAATTCTTCTGGATAAGATAACCCCCATGTTTTTCGCAATTCTGTCATAATAGACATAACATCTGTAGTATAGTTCAGATACATTTCATTTTTGTTTCCCGATACGGCTTGTTCCATATCGCGAATTTCGTATCGCAAAGCGTCCTCTATTTTACCATACTCTAAAAGTTCCTGTCGGTTGTCTTCTGTATAGGTGATAAGCGCCTTGTTGGCACGTGGATACTCATATATTTCAATATAGCCTTTATCAAATGCAATCATTCCCCTTTTGGGCTGTTTAGCGTGAAGAGTGAGTGCTATAGTTGCCATTTCTCCAGCAGAATTCATCAATAGGATTCCAGCTTGCTCATCAACCCCACTAGGAGCAAATTTTACTTGTGATAGTACATTATCAGGCTTATCGGATAAAAACCATCTAACAAATGAAAGGGCATATACACCAATGTCTAACAGTGCACCACCAGCTAAAGCAGGATTAAAGAACCGATTGTTTGGATTATAGTCCTTATAGCAACCAAAATTCATCTGAATCATTTTAAGATCGCCCAACGTTTTGGCTTGTACGTGTTCATGAAGTTTTTTGTAAAGAGGCATGTGATAAATGGTCATTGCCTCCGCTAGGATTACATGATGCTGTGCAGCTATTTGCAAGGCTTCTTCTAGTTCGCTTATATTTAAGGTGATTGATTTCTCACAAAGGACATGTTTGTTGTGTTGTAATGCTTCTTTTAGATAATGAATATGAGTGTTATGAGGAGTAGAAATATAGACAATATCGACAGCATCGTCAGTAAAAAGATCTTGTATGTTTTCGTAGACTTTTGAAATACCATATTGTCTGGCAAAATCAACAGCATTGTTGTAGGTCCTATTTGCGACACTATAAATGTTTCGCCCCTCTTTTTGCATGGCTTGCGCCAACTGATTGGCGATAGATCCACATCCTAAAATAGCCCAATTATAATGTTTCATTTTAAATCATACTCCCTTCCTAATCTGTGTAGTTGTGTTTGAAATTTACTTTTTATAAAAGTGTATCCAATGCACAAAAATCAAGATCTCTTGTATATGTGTATATTCATTTTTATGGCTTCAATAGATTCAATTTATTTAGGCATGATTTCTAAGTCATATGAACTTGTAATACTGTTGTAGACAACATCATATGTAAAAAGTCGATAATGCTTGTACATACTTTTTTGAAACTCTTTTTGCACTGGCAACGATTCCAACTAGTTGCTATTTTCAATTAAATCGAAATCGCTACTCTCTGAATCATATTAAATTCTTATAAGTAGCCAGCTTGCAAAAGAGCAGACAAGCGCACGTTTAAAAGTGAGCGTGTAGAGAAAATATTTCATTTTTTGCAAGCTTTTTTGCTTGGATGTTAAAATGTCACTAATTTCTCCAAAAAAGTAAGGTGTTCTTTATTATCCTGTTTCATATGATCTAAAAAATACAATCCCAAAAACGAAGAATCCCAAACAGGTGTCTATTGCAATTGATTTTTCCAATGGGATTCTCCTAAAAAATAAAATAACTATTTGATAGGTATCTACAATTATATATTGTAAACTCGTTTGAGTGGGTACACAATCCCAAAAAACAATAATATGTTTCTTATCACAATATCCATTTTAGTGAACGTATCAATTAAAATAGTAAAATTCAAAATAACAAAAATGTTGATTTGATATGCATGCTCAATCGTCAGAATGTGTACGAGTATAATTTTGCATTACCATATAATAATGAAATTTGCGTGGATCGTCATAAGAAAGTCATAACAAAAAATAAGTACAATTAGAATTTTATAAACATAATATCATTATATAATGGAAACAATAAAATAATCATAGCTATACCATGATAAGCTTATTATGATAATATCATTATTATAATCCATGCCAATTTTTACTGTCAATGTCATTTGCAAAATGAACAATAGGTTAAAATCACAACGAAGCCTTCGTAGTATCATATATAGTTATAAGCAACAAAAATGCATATGTTCATCAACAAAAATACAAAAAAGCAAAGAGATTTATTTTATTAGGGAACAAATTAAGTGGCTAGTTTGTAAAGTGGATGATTATACTATTTTAAAAGAACAAGTTCCCCACATGCAAAGTGCATTATTATTACTATATAGAGGAATGATTACTTGAAATGTAATAGTTCAGCCATGCAAAATTGAATATACAAAATGCTGTTGGGAGCTTGCTC